>CAJIZU010000117.1 GCA_905181925.1 gamma proteobacterium HTCC2207 | reverse complement strand
GCCAGATAATCTTCGACCTGCTTAGGGTTAGTAAAAACATTATTGCTACTTAGCTGCTCCTGCAAATAGCGCTCAGTCAACTCCAAACTTGCCTTAAGCTGACAATACTTTGCAGTACCAAACCCCTTAATCGAGCAAAAACTTTTTTTACCCGCACAGAGAAGAGAGCTGAGGCTTCCAAAGTGAATTAATAGTTTAGACGCTAACTCAATAGCATTCATTCCTGAGACGCCTGTCCGCAAAAATATAGCTAATAACTCCTGATCAGAGAGGGCTTTTACCCCCTTTGCTAAAAGCTTTTCTCGGGGCCTTTGATGTTGAGGCCATTGGTGTATAGCCATAGTAAGTCCTTATTTATCGCTACAGAATTCCTTTCTATAATGTTATCTTAGACCCCTACAAGTGGACTGTATGGATTTTAAATGTGTAGCCTGTCAAACAAACGAATAATTGTTGGCGTTACCGGCGGCATCGCTGCTTATAAAAGCGCTGAGATTGTAAGACGCCTCCAAGATAGGGGAGCTGATGTCCGTGTGGTGATGACGCCAGGTGCAGAAGAATTTATACGGCCACTCACCATGCAAGCGCTATCAGGCCACCCCGTGCACTGTGGCTTGCTAGACGAAAAGGCTGAAGCGGGAATGGGCCATATTGAGCTAGCTCGGTGGGCAGATTTGCTGCTAATAGCACCGGCTACTGCCGATTTCATAGCTACCATGGTGCATGGCAGAGCAGACAACTTATTAGGTGCCATCTATCTTGCAACATCTGCATTAGTGGCTGTTGCGCCGGCTATGAACCAAGGAATGTGGCGGCACCCTGCAAGTTTAGACAATGTTGAGAAACTGAATCAGCGCGGCGTAACTATTATTGGCCCTGACAGTGGGATTCAGGCTTGCGGCGATACAGGGCCGGGACGAATGGAGCAGCCCGACACTATCATTAATCAAGCCTCTGATATGTTCACCAGCAAGTCACTCCAGGGGAAGAAAGTTGTTATCACTGCTGGTCCAACGCGCGAGGCACTGGATCCAGTCCGTTATATCAGTAATCACAGTTCCGGAAAAATGGGCTATGCTCTGGCGACCGCAGCATTAGACGCTGGCGCAGATGTAGTCCTTATTTCAGGGCCCGTGAATCTATCGATCCCTGAGCGATGTCAGTATTTATCAGTGATTTCCGCTAACGATATGTTACTCGCCTCTTTAGAGTATGCGAAGAAAGCAGATATTTTTATCGCCACCGCAGCAGTTGCAGATTATCGGGCAGTGAGTATTGCGGAAAATAAAATAAAATCCGACAGCGACGTTTTAACCGTTAATTTTGAGAAGAATCCTGACATCGTGAGTACAGTCGCTACCGCTAATGAATCGTTGTTTGTGGTTGGGTTTGCAGCAGAGAGTACCGGTGTTGAAAACTACGCAAAGGGCAAACTCAAAACAAAAGGACTTAATGCAATCATTGCTAACGATATATCTCGTTCAGACATTGGCTTTAACAGTGATGATAACGAAGTAAGCTGGATCGATACGGACTCATCCATTGCTTTTAGTAAAAGAAGTAAGACACAATTAAGTCGAGATCTTATAGCGCAGATAGCGCATAAATATAATGATCAACATTAACTCTACTATTTTTTAATCACTGCTTATGACCGTATCTCAATCCAATTTAAGTGCCATCCAATCATTGCCCAGTGAAAACGATGATTTTGTCCTGGTTGATGGCGTTTTCCGAGACTACGACATACGCGGTCTTGCGGGTAGTGAACTAAATTCAGAATTCGCATTACGTCTGGGCAAAGCTCTGGGCCAACTCATTCTTACTCGCAACCAAAACGCGCTCTTTGTCGCTCGTGATGGAAGATTAAGTTCAGACATGCTAGCCGGCCCGCTTTGCGCCGGTTTGCGCTATTCAGGCTGTAATGTTTTCGACTTAGGACAAACTACCACTCCGGTATTAAATTTCGCAATCTGCCATGGTGATACTGCAAATTGCGGAGTAATGATAACCGCCAGCCACAACCCAGGTTGTTATAATGGATTTAAGATCGTCCTAGAAGGACAGGTTATCCCCAGCGAAGGCCTCCAAGCGTTAAAGGCTATGATGGCCGCTAATGATGCGCCAATGAAGACTGAGGGGAGTTTAGCTGCGTTGGGTATTGTCCCGTCCTACCTAGACCGCATTGTGGCCGATAATAAGCTCAGCCGTGCGTTTAAGTTAGTGATTGATGGTGGCAATTCTGTATCCGGCCCTATTGCGGTAGAGCTTTTCGAGCGCTTAGGCTGCCAGGTCGAACCTCTCTTTTGCACCATCGATGGTAATTTTCCAAATCATGATCCCAATCCTTCTGAAGAGAAAAATCTTCAGCCGCTGATAGCACAGGTTAAATCAACTGGTGCAGATTTAGGCTTGGCATTTGACGGTGATGGCGATCGACTAGTAGCGGTAAGTCATCTTGGTGAGATTGTCTGGCCTGATCGATTAATGATGATTTTTGCGAGAGATCTACTCACTAATAGCCCAGGATCTAGCGTTGTTTTTGATGTAAAAAGTAGTAAACGACTTGGCGAATTGATAGAACAATACTCCGGTGTTCCCATAATGTGCAAAACCGGACACTCTCACATTAGAAAAACAGTAATAGACACCAATGCTTTACTGGGTGGAGAATTTAGTGGTCATCTGTTCTTTAATGATCGCTGGTATGGTTTTGACGATGGCTGTTATGCCGCGATGCGTTTACTGGAAGTCCTATCCGCCCAGAAGCATGGCGATGTATCCAGTCTCGACCAAATGATTTCTGAATTTGAACCAACCAGTTACACGCCTGAAATTTTAATCCCCGTCACTGAGGATAATAAATTTAGGATAATGCAAACGTTGATATCCGAATGTAAATTCCCAGGGGGCACTATCAGCCCTTTGGACGGTCTACGTGTAGAATATGAGCATGGCTGGGGGCTCATTCGAGCGTCCAATACTACGCCCAACCTCACATTACGCTTTGAAGCTGAAAATAATCTTGAATTAGAGATCATTAAACAGCACTTTTTGGCAGAGCTTGAGCCCTTTATAAATCACCTAAAAGACCACATTAAATGATGTCCCTAAACAGAAAAGAAGCCGCTACTACCGCCCAGGTAATTTCCCGAGCACTACCTTATATTCAGCGTTTCGCCGGTAAAACCGTGGTTGTTAAGTACGGTGGCAATGCCATGGTTGACGATCGTTTAAAGGCAAGTTTCGCGCGAGATATTGTCTTAATGAAAGCTGTTGGGATTAATCCAATAGTGGTTCATGGCGGCGGCCCACAAATTGGCGCTCTACTCGAACGGCTATCTATTAAAACCAAATTTATCGACGGAATGAGAGTCACGGATACCAAAACAATGGATGTAGTTGAGATGGTACTTGGCGCTACCATAAACAAAGAAATCGTTAATTTGATTAATAATGCCGGCGGAAAGGCCTTTGGTGTGACTGGGAAAGATGGTCAGCTTATCAAGGCTAAAAAATTGGTTGTATCGCATCAAACACCCGAGATGTCAGTACCTGAAATTATCGATATCGGCCATGTCGGAGAGGTAAGATCCATTAATAGATCAGTCATTGATATGTTGGTGCAAGCTGACTTTATTCCAGTCATCGCACCGATTGGTGTTGGCGCTGACGGTTCTTCTTTTAACATAAACGCTGATCTGGTGGCAGGAAAGGTTGCCGAAGAGCTTCAAGCCGAGAAGCTCATGTTGCTCACCAATGTCGGTGGACTACAAAATAAAAACGGAGAGGTCCTAACCGGTCTTACTGTCAGTAGAATCGACCAACTCATTGCTGACGGTACTATTCATGGCGGAATGCTACCTAAAATTCGGTGCGCTTTAGATGCCGTTAAATCTGGTGTCCAGTGTGCTCATATTATCGATGGCCGTGTAGATCATGCGGTGATGTTAGAGATATTTACCGACGAAGGGGTAGGGACACTCATCACTAACCAAGAATCAGAAGGGGAACGCTAATGGCCGCTAAAAAAGGCTCTCGAGCACAAGAAATATTACAAACGCTCGCGCGTATGCTTGAAACATCTAGAGGCCGAATTACTACCGCCGCTTTGGCTGGCGAGTTAGGCCTTTCCGAAGCCGCGTTATATCGTCACTTCCCTAGCAAAACCAGAATGTACGAAAGTTTAATCGACTTCATTGAGGAGACTATCTTTGGCCGTGTTCGGGCAATCGTCAATGACGAACCAGATGCGGTCAACCAATGTTATCGAATTCTCAGCTTAGTCGTCGCGTTCTGTCAAAAAAATCCAGGCATTACTCGTATCTTAAATGGCGATGCTCTTGCGATTGAGAATGAGCGTTTACACAGCCGAGTTGCGCAGTTTTTTGATCGACTGGAATCACAGCTCAAGCAAGCATTGCGCGAAGCAGAGGTCCGCGACGGCCTGAAGCTTAATGTACCTGTTTCAGTGGCAGCTAATCTAATGATGGTTTGCGTTGAAGGTAAAATCAGTCAATTTGTACGGAGCGACTTTAAAACGTTACCCAATCAACATTGGCCAGAACAGTGGGCTTTGATAACCTCATCAATTTTTGAGCAATAGCGCCAGCAACTTAGCTGGTGCCATAGGTATCTCTGTAGTCGCCTATGGCAGCAATTAAGTCAGTCGCATCTGGAGTCTCTGACAGGTAGGTCAAGATATCATCAATATCGATAATACTGACAACTGACATATTAAATTGTCGTTCTACTTCTTGAATGGCAGATACGGTCCCTTTGCCTCGCTCTTTTCGATCTAGTCCAATCACAACACCAGCAGCCTCTGCGCCAGCGTCTTCGACAATGGCCATCACTTCTCGTATCGCAGTGCCCGCCGTAATCACATCATCAATGATAAGAACTTTGCCTTTCAGTGGCGCACCAACCAGTGTGCCTCCTTCACCGTGAGCTTTCGCTTCTTTGCGATTAAAACAATAGGGCACATCGATACCATGCTGATCTGATAAGGCAACTGCCGTTGCAGCGGCTAAGGTAATACCTTTATAAGCTGGGCCGAACAAAACATCAAACTCTACGCCAGAATTCACAATTGCCGCTGCATAGCAACGTCCCAATTCTGCTAGAGCTTTGCCGGTATAAAATTCACCTGCATTAAAAAAGTGAGGCGAGATGCGACCTGATTTTAAGGTGAACTCACCAAATTTAAGAGCACCACTGCTAAGGGCATTCTCGATAAACTGCGTTTTATAGTCTTGGTTCATGGTCATAAGTCTTGTCCGCTTATTGGGCGAGAGCCATCTGCTGAACTCTCACTAAATCAGCAATTCCTCGTTTGGCTAAGTCTAACATCTCTGTTAACTCTTCCGTACTAAAGGGCGCGGCCTCGGCCGTACCTTGAACTTCGATAAAGCCACCGTCACTGTTCATTACTACATTCATGTCGGTTTCCGCATTTGAATCCTCAGCATAGTCTAAGTCCAGTACCGGTGTACCCTTGTAAACGCCCACCGAGACTGAGGCGATCATAGATACCAGCGGATCACCCGCTATTGCCTTGGTCCGTTGTAAATGCCGGATCGCGTCGACCAATGCAACACAAGCTCCTGTAATGGAAGCCGTTCTTGTTCCACCATCTGCCTGAATAACATCACAGTCAATATTAATTGTGTGCTCTCCTAACTGCTTTAAATCTACTGCGGCACGAAGAGATCGACCGATCAAGCGCTGTATTTCTTGTGTGCGGCCACTCTGCTTTCCTCTTGCAGCCTCCCGGTTCATGCGACTATTGGTTGAACGCGGTAACATGCCATATTCTGCAGTAACCCAACCCTCGCCTTTTCCACGTAAAAACCGAGGAACGCCTTTGTCTACGCTCGCAGTGCAGATAACCTTGGTATTTCCAAACTCAACCAAGACTGATCCCTCGGCATGACACGTATAATCACGAGTGATCTTAACTTGGCGTAACTGTTCCGGCCGACGGCCACTGGGTCTGGTCATAAATTTGTTTCCTAGAATGAGAGTTGTCTAAATTTGTCGGCGGAAGTGTAGCAAATCTAACACTACTATGGCCGCCTTTGTTACCATGTAAACAATATTTAAATCATTTGGAGATAATATGCCTCGTAGCATGACGGCATTTGCCAGAAATACCACAGATTTTCCTTGGGGCTCAGTAACCTGTGAACTTCGCTCCGTTAATCACCGTTTTTTAGAGACTGGCTTTAGGCTGCCAGAGACCTTACGCCAGGTTGAAATGTCTCTGCGCGAAATCGCCCGTAAAAAACTCTCAAGAGGCAAGGTCGACTGCTCCATACAGTTAGCCTTTAATAGCACGGATGCCACTGTTAGCGCCGATCTTACCTTAGCCAAACAATATATTGAACTTGCTCAGCAACTCGCCGCACAGATAGACAATCCTGCAGCTATTTCCCCGTTGGATATCATGCGCTGGCCGGGAGTGTTAAAAGAACAAGATGTTGAATCTGAGCATCTCCAGACTGCAGCAATTGAGACCTTCAAAGTGACGGTTTCTCAGTTGCTCGAAGGCCGACAGAGAGAGGGCGATAAACTTGCAGACATGATTGAGCAACGGCTTGTAGGCATTCAGGAACAAACCACTATAGTCAGAGAAAACCTCCCGGATATTCTTGCCCACCAGCGCACGCGACTTGAAGAGAAAATGGCTGATATGAAATCTCAACTGGACGAGAGTCGTTTAGAGCAAGAAATGGTTATTATTACCAATCGTACTGATGTTGATGAAGAATTAGACAGATTAGACGTGCATATTGCAGAAATTCGTCGCGTCCTGCAGAGCTCAGATTCTATTGGCCGCAGGCTCGATTTTTTAATGCAAGAATTGAATCGCGAAGCCAACACCCTCGGATCAAAATCTATTGCCGGTGTCACCACTCAAGCCTCAGTGGAACTAAAAGTTCTCATTGAGCAAATGCGCGAGCAGATTCAAAATCTTGAGTAAAAAGACTGTTAATTGGAATGTACTATGGAGAGGCCAGTTTTTTCTATTTACCCATGATTTACTATGCACTCTGAATAACTAACATTAGGCTCCATAGTGATGTTCTCGGGAATTAGGGTTCTATTGACTCCAGAGCCACAAAGGCTGTTGAGATTCTGTGTGGTTTAGGTCTTGGTGCGCACAACCAGAGACTGCTACATGAACGATACCCACGCTCATGATGACAATTTTTGTCGTGCTTTAATCCTTCACTTTTACTTGAGCACTGCGCATCTAATGCCCATTTAAACCATGCTGCCCAGTACTACATCAAATTAGAAAAGTCCTTCACCACGTAATCACCATCAGCCTCGGCAACAATTTTTCCAGCGGTATCTTTGACTACAATATGAATAGTAAAATCGTAGCGTCCCGTTGTCTCAAGTGACGCTTTCATCGTTTTGGCATCTTCAACTGTAAATTCAGTCTCAGCGGTAATGTCTGTCATCGCAGGCCGCATGAATTTGATATTTAACCCAGCAATAACGGGTTGATACTTGGGGTTATCAAGATTATGTGCGGCGATTAAACCTCCTAAATATTCTGCAGTCGCCCACATCGGGCCGGCATGCATTATATTTACATGGTTTTTTGTATTGTTACTTAGAGGAGTGCGAGATCGATATATGCCGCCTTCAATACTTTCAACCTGAAGGTCTAAAAAAGTATATATAGGACAGGTGTCTCGGGCTGCCTGTTGGTACTGTTTTTTTAAATCCATAGCCTATTTCCGCTGAATTAAAATGATCAACTTCGTTACCTGACCCCAATAATAAATAGTTTACTCCATTCGAATGACCAGGTAAGTCACTACTTTAAATATTTGGCTTTTACATCTTTAATAAATGTAAGCCACACATCGTTTGCGGTCCAAATCGCATCCATATCTTGTCTCGCAACACGATCTACTTCATCTAAATAGGTAATGCGGTATAAATAGGTAAAAACGGCGCCACGCCAATTCAACTTGCAATGGGTCAATGTTATGCCACCCTCAGATTCAAAATTTTGCATCGCGGCGGCGTAGTCATCAAAATTTTCTAGCGTTGGATTCCGCCATTTCACACCTATATTTTGGTATTGCAACCCCAATGCCTCCATAACTAGACGTTCCTTACTTCTATCCCCAGGAAGTAAATCGATGACATTTGTAATGCCATTAGCTTTTAGAGCTTCAAAATGTGCGTGGTTGGGTAATCCTGAACTAACCATAATAGGCGTGTTCACCTGGTAATTTTGCAGATCACTTAGTCCTTTAGAGGTCTCATCAGTGAGTGCAGTGTTTCCTGAAGTGGGTATAAGAAGCAGACTAGTTAGCAGCACGAGTAATAGGGATCTCATTATCTGCTTCTCCGAGTAAGTGTGATTGGCAATCCATCCGTAGGCTTTGATATCGGTGACTGTTGCACAGGCATGTCGTAGTCTTTGGGAACACTCCAGCGATAATTTTTTAACATTTCAAACATCACAAGTTTAATTTGCATTTCAGCAAAATGAAGCCCTATACACATATGGGCACCCCCGCTAAAAGGGATCCAACTATATGCATTGCGTTTGTGTTCTTTGCGCACATCGTCAAAACGAAACGGATCGAATACTTGAGGGTTATCCCAGTAACGCTCACTGTAGTGAGTATGGATAGGAGAGGTTATCACCATAGCATCTGCCGGAATCGAATAGCCTTCGAACTCAAATGCCTTATTACTAAATTTAGGTAAGGTTGATAGTGGTGGATAAAGCCGCAAAGCTTCTTTCATCACATATTCTGTTTTCACCATTTTATTGAGATCTTGCGGCTCCAAAGTCTTTCCCTGCAAACCCGACATCTCATCCCACAATCGCTCCTGCCACTCGGGGTTTTTTGCTAAGGCATAGGTCATGCTGGTCAATGCGCTCGTCGTCGTATCGTGGGCTGCCATCATCAAGAAGTTAATATGATCAACAATTTCTTGGTCCGTATAACGATTGCCATCCTCATCCTGTGCTCGGCATAAAATCGAAAAAAGATCTTGCCCCTCGCCTTCTTTTTTTTCTTCAATCATTGGTTGAAAAAAATTACACATAATCTTACGAGCACGAATCCCTCGCCACAGAAGAGTTCCCGGAAATGCAAAGGGGAACCGCCACATGGAGGCGGCAACGGTTGATTCAAAAGCTGTATTAATTTTTGTGGCATCCGCTCCCAAATCCATACCTAGGAAGACTGTTGCAGCAAGATCAAGAGTGGTATTTTTGAACATTGGGTAAGCCAGCGTCTGTTCGCTGTCAGTGATTGATAGCCATTTTGCAATCGCGTTCTCTATCTGCGGAGCCATCTGCGCAAAATAACCCTGCATTGCTTTGCTCTTAAACCCGGCTTGCATAAGCCTACGGTGGTAGCGGTGATCCTCTGCATCACGCAACATCAAACCATTTGGAAAAAGACGCCCAATAATTTGATCCCATGCTTTTTTATTCGAAAGTATGTTATCTGGATTCAGTAGAGATAAGCGGTTGGCATCAGCCCCGAACAGGTGCACAACTTTCATTTTTCCCACCTTTTGCATCACCACATTGCCATATTTTTGGCTCAGAAACTGCGTATGCTCAAGGGGGTCAGAATAACTTAGAGAGATCAATCGCCAAGATTCTAAGATACTGACTTTTATAGGGGTTAGCGGTTTGCTTGCAGCTAAGTTTGGGCTGAATGAACTGTCCAACATATTATTGCCTTTTTAGTGAACTGATACTGCAAGCGTGGACAATTGTCATCATTAGTTTGATGGACTCCTGTCAAGTGAATTCGCTTTTGCTTAATTTCTTTAGAAAACAGTATAGTACTAAAAAATAAACACTAATAAATTTTAACGAGCACCATCCCAAAGAGGATGTTAAAACTTTAGCTGGTACCTCGTTGAAAGAAGGGCTGTCTACTCAGGGTAAATGGTGTCTACGGGCACTTCCAAATATGCCGCCATCTTAAGCATAGTAGATCGCCGAGGGCTTTCAATACTTCCTTTGGCGACTCGGTTGACAAAGGACTGAGTAACACCAGTTTCTCTGGCCAAAAAAGACTGACTAAGCCCTCGCTCGGTCATTAGACGTCCCAACGGAGTATCATGTGCGGGGGTTCTCATAGTACTTTATTCCATTAACATTTTATTTTAGACTTAGAACGCCAACTACGGCTTATGACAAATCTATGCTAAACTGTATAATACAGGTTAAATGTATTTTTGGGGAATTTAATTTCTTTTAGCGCTTTCTCTAAGGACGCGCGCGCAGTCACCCGCCTTTATTTGGGCCCACCGTGTAGGCTGTTATTATTACGCCTATCAATAGCGTTAGTGTTCTGCTTATTATGCGTTATTTGCCCAAAATCAAGCGCATTTGGCTCAGACGCTCACAAAGTAATTACTCAGATTGCAGAAAGCCAACTAACCGAGATATCTAGACGGCACATACGCCATATTGCATCAGAATTTTCCTTACACGAATTAGCGGTGTGGCCAGACCGAATACGCGGACAATTAGCGTGGCGGAAGTCTGCAGGCTGGCACTACATTAACTCTAAGGATGACGAGCCCTTTAACATAAAGCCACATACTCGAAATGGCAATATTCTAAGTGCCCTCACTTACTATCATCAGCGCCTCTCTGACCCATTGCTAGATCGCCAGCAAAGAATGCAGTCGTTAGCCTTTTTTATGCATTTTATTCAAGATCTCCACCAGCCGCTGCACGTCGGCTATCAACACGACCGAGGCGGTAACGATATTAGTGTTCAATGGCTTAATGAAAAAAAACCAAGGAATCTTCATTGGGTTTGGGATACAGGTTTACTCATGGCGGCCAAAAAAACACCTAAGCAGTACTATGTATTACTAAATAATATCTCTGAGAATGAGAAGCGGCGTTGGCAAGATAGTGGATTTATTGACTGGGCAATGGAATCAAAATTACTACGCGCGCGTGTCTATGAATTTCATTATCCATCCCACGGTCAACTACCTATACTCGACAATGCGTATCTGACTAAGAACCGACCGGTGATTGAGCGCCGCTTACTTATGGCTGGGGTCCGCCTAGCTAATGAGCTTAATAAAATATTTGATCCGGACACTGTAAATTAAGATTTCATTATTAGAGGGCATGAATTTAACTCTTGCGCGTTATTTTAAACGTGTCTTCATGTAAACTACAGGCAACGGCGTTCTGGAAAAATCAACACTATGACTAAAGGTACATTATTTATTATTTCTGCTCCCTCTGGTGCAGGAAAGACTAGCTTAGTCGCCGAAATACTCAAGCGAGTCGCCAATATCAAAGCTTCTGTCTCACATACTACACGGGCCTGCAGACCTGGCGAACAGGATGGTGTTAACTACTATTTTGTTAGCCTAGCCCTCTTCCAGAAAATGGTCAAACATGCCGATTTTCTAGAACATGCTGAAGTATTTGGGAATTACTACGGGACTTCTGAGCAATGGGTGAGGGATACCTTAGCCTGCGGCACAGACGTTATACTTGAGATAGATTGGCAGGGTGCAGAACAAACTAGACAGCAATTTCCTAATAGTAAAAGTATTTTCATTCTCCCGCCATCGCTTCAGGCCCTTGAAGCACGACTCAATAACCGCGGGCAAGATAATTCAAGTGTGATCAATCAGAGAGTTGCAGCCGCTAAAGATGAAATGAGCCACTATGCTGAAGCTGACTATTTAATGGTCAATGACGATTTTCAATTAGCCCTGAGCCAGCTTGAAAAAATCATACTCGGTCAAATTGATCAGAATTCTGTAATGGTCGATGAGGATCTTATTAACAACCTGCTTGCATAAGTCTATACCTATCAAAATGGATATAGATTCCCGTTGAACAGCATTTTCGGTTAAAACCCCTGCGTTTAATGCTATAAACTTTAGCCGTCAATCTGAATAGCTAGGTCCCTACCCTAGCAGTTTCGATTCAAGCAAATGCTCTCACCAATATAATTGTTATCGCTCAACACTAAGATATTAGCGTCAATATATACGGGTCATACATAGACCGAAGACCTGAATAATTTAGCGCTGTGCCTTGTTATTGTTAGGATTAAGTTTAATACAATGATTGTTGTTACTCGTTGACTTAGGTAAACTGCGCGGCCGGTGCAAAAAAAATTG
>CAJIZU010000116.1 GCA_905181925.1 gamma proteobacterium HTCC2207 | reverse complement strand
CAGATCTTCATATTTATGGGTTATTTCTATTCGCATTCTTTGTTCTTGCCAGTGGTATTACTATTTTACAGGTAGCAGCAAACCCCTATGTGGCGGCCTTAGGGCCGGAGAAAACGGCCGCTAGTCGACTCAACTTGGCACAAGCGGCTAACTCACTAGGTACCACAGTGGGACCCTTTGTGGGCACCATGCTAATTTTGGGAGTAGTGGCTGCAGATGCCTCAACAGTCCAGATGCCCTATTTGATGATCGCGGCTGTCTTGGTTGCCGCTGCGCTCTTGTTCAGAAATATCAGTCTACCAAAGCTTGCTCATCTAGAGACGAGTGATGATGTGGCAGGTGATAGTGTTTGGAATCATCGTTCGTTAGTGCTCGGCGCTCTGGCGATTTTTATGTACGTTGGCGGCGAAGTGTCTATAGGTAGTTTTTTGGTGAACTATTTTGCGGAGAGTTCGATTGCAGGAATGGAGATTGCCGAGGCGGGAGAAATGGTAGGTTACTACTGGGGAGCTGCAATGATTGGCCGTCTGGTTGGTGCATTTCTAATGAATTATATCGCATCCACTAAGTACCTAGCCGCTAATGCGGTCATTGCAATTGTGATGATAATTGTCAGCATGAATACTTCCGGAAGTGTGGCCATGTGGTCAATCTTGGCTGTGGGATTCTTCAACTCGATTATGTTCCCCACTATATTTACCTTGGCAGTTAAAGGGCTAGGTTCTATGACCAGTAAGGGTTCGGGTCTTGTTTGTCAGGGTATTGTGGGTGGTGCCTTAATACCGCTTATTCAGGGTATGGCTGCTGACAGCATAGGTATTCAATTGAGCTTTGTTGTGCCGATGATGTGTTATATCTACATAGGTTGGTATGCTCTTAGAGGCGCTGATCAGCACTAATCTTTGTTAAATACCCATTAACATTTCTAAAATGGCAACTTTGGATTCCCGAAGTTGCCATTTTTTGTTTTAATGCCCACCACTTAATAGCACGCTAGCCGCGCTGTTAATCCTAAAGCTCGCGCTACTTCACTCTGGATTATTTTTGATGATCGAACTGATTGCCGATATTGGCCTTTTAGAGCTTTTACTAATATGGTCCGTGGTTGTGTTTGCCTCCATTCTCCGGTCATTTACCGGCTTTGGTTTTGCGCTCACTGCCGTTCCAGTGTTCTCGCTGTTTTTAACACCACTTGAATCAGTTGTTCTGAGTGCTGCGCTGACATTGACCAGTAATTTAATTGGCGTGCGTACTTATTGGGGTATCGTGCCGTTGAAGCCAATGTTGCCATTGGTATTTATGGCCGTTATAGGAACGGCTATTGGAACAACGATACTGGCCTTTATCTCAGCCGCGCAATTCCAATTATGGGCGGGGATATCAGTAATAATCGCCTGTGTTGTATTGATGTTTTTCAAGCCGACGACACACCGAGTTAGCCCCATGCTCACCAGCTTTACCGGTCTGCTATCAGGCTTGATGAACGGTGCTTTAGCCATACCTGGGCCACCCATGATTATCTATGTCATGCTCACTGAGCCGGTGCCCGAGCGAAGCCGTGCGCTGTTAATTACCTTTTTCTTGGCCTCGGCAGCGATGGCGTTAATTTCCTTTGGCTTAGCAGGGTTTATTCAAATTCAGTCTCTATGGCACTTAATATTGGCATTTCCTGCCATGGTGGCGGGCGATAAAATTGGGTTTTATCTGTTTAAACGATATGGAGGAAAGCTTTACCGACGTATTGCCATTGCAGGTTTGTTGGCGATAGGCGTCACTATCACTCTGCGGATACTACTCTAATTTATGCTTGTGCTGACGTCCAATCCTGTTGATTAGCTTGCATCAATACTATAAAAATCACACTATCGTGACTTGGGGAATTTAAGTAAACCGGAGTTTTGGATATGTTATTGAGTAAAAATCGTTTTTATGTGAATCAGATTAATCCAATTAAGCAGGCTAAGTTATTTCTTATCTTCGGTTTATGCGCTAGTTTCTGTATTTCCACGGCGGCCTCTGACAGTGTCGATACAACAAGAATTTTAGTCGATAAGCTAACACTTAATAGTTACAAAAGTACCCTAAAAGGACTGACCCAGTTTGGCGATCGACGACAAGGTACGGCGCGCAATCGGGACGCACTAAGCTGGATAGAGCAGCAATTAGTGGAAATGGGCTGTGACAACGTAGAGCGCATGTCTTTTAGCTATAACCCCGAGCCGCGAGCACCAAGAGTACGAAAACCCATCACGAACCAAGCGGACCAACTTAAAACACCCACTGGCGGAGCAGTAGGGCGAAATGGTATTGGTCCCGGAGGAGCTTCGATTTATGGTTATCGCGCAGAAACTGGCGTTAATCGCGAGGCTTCGGCACAGCCGGATGAAAGAATTCGCCTGTTGAATGCAGAGCAGCCAGTTAATGGTGAGCGTCAACAGGTTTATTGCACCAAAATAGGCATCAGCCATCCTGATGAGATGTATGTTGTCGGCGCCCACTTCGATGGTCATGGCGTCAATGAAGCAGTTAATGATGATGGTTCTGGAACCGCGCTCGTTATGGAGCTTGCTCGTGTCCTGAATGCGCCTGGTGTGACAACTGAACGCTCAATCCGCTTTGCGTTGTGGAACAACGAAGAGACTGGTTTAAATGGGTCCAAAGCTTACGTTCAACAACGCCAAAAGCTACAAGGGATTGAACGTCCGGCTGGATCTGGAAAATTTCCTGAGCCACGCTGGCTGGGAATGATTCAACATGACATGATGCTTTGGGATCATGGGGCTCCAAGAGCAGACGGCACGGTAAGCGCAGAACAGCGGCCAGAAGCAGATGTAAACATTGAATTTCAATCTAACTCTGACTTGGCCATTGATTCAATGCAGCTAGCGTTTGTGTTTAAGACTGCGGCAGACGCCTACAATACAGATTATCCAGCAACGGTTGGTCCGCACATGACTAATACTGATTCCACACCCTTCATGAATATTGTGCCGTCCATAAGTCTGCGTGAAAACGAACGAGGCGCTCATACCGGTGCTGGGTGGAATCCAACTTGGCATACCCCTTTGGACGTTTGGACAACTTTTAGTGACAAAGACTTTAGGCTGGGTCTAAATGCAGCTCAAACCACACTGTCTGCCATCTCGAAACTTGCTGGCGCGGAGCTTGAGTGATCGTGCCGTTGCCCCACAGTAGGCACGCTTTAGTCTTTAAACGATACAACAGATATAGCTGAGCGGCCATCGTCATCGTGGGTCAATATTAACTCATCTCGGCCATCATGGTCTAAATCATGAACCATGAATCCAGTTCGACTATCCGGTAGCGCTAGCGATAACTTTATGGCTTTTTTAGCAAACATAGTCTGACCCTGTTTCCCAGGATAGACTAGCAGAGTACTGTCACCTTTTTGCACCAGCAGATCTTTCTGTCCATCACCAGTAACATCAGCGCCGAGTACGGCCGGAATAAATAGATCACCACTACCAAAATCAAAGCGTGCTGATATCGTCTTTCTGGTGCTAGGTTTAGCGGAAAATTCACCGTTGATCATTTTGTAGATTGAGACATCAACAGAGACTGATCGAGTAATCAGCGCTCTAATGACCGCACCTATACTTATATCTACCGATGTAACAAGGAACTCTTGGTTGCCGT
>CAJIZU010000115.1 GCA_905181925.1 gamma proteobacterium HTCC2207 | reverse complement strand
GTGTTGGTGCACAGAACATGTCTCAATGGTCCTCTGGGGCTTATACCGGTGAAATATCTGGAGACATGCTAAATGACATGGGTTGTCACTATGTATTAGTAGGCCACTCAGAGCGACGAACACTGTTTGCCGAGAGCAATCAGGCAGTCGCTGAAAAATTTAATGCCGCACAGCAACAAGGCTTAACGCCTATTCTGTGTGTTGGTGAGTCACTGCAGCAACGTCAGCAGGGACAAACAGTAAAGGTTGTCACCGAGCAAATTGCCGCCGTGATAGACCTAGTAGGTATTGAAAGCCTCTGTAAAGGCGTCATTGCTTATGAGCCGGTTTGGGCCATTGGTACCGGTGAAGTGGCTAGCCCAGAACAGGCCCAGGCCGTCCATGCAGAGATTCGCTCTCAACTGGGTAGTCAGGGCGCAAACACCAGAATCATCTATGGTGGTAGTGTTAAATCGAGTAATGCCGGCGCTATATTTGCACAGCCAGATATAGACGGTGGCTTAGTTGGAGGCGCCTCACTTGAGGCAACAGAATTTTCTAAAATTGCACAGTTAATGGTACAAGGGTAAACGTAAAATCATGGAAAAATTTATATTAATCTTTCACTTTTTAGTGGCATTGTCTCTTATTGTCCTTATCTTGCTTCAACAAGGAAAGGGCGCTGAAGCAGGCGCATCTTTCGGAGCAGGGGCATCTCAAACAGTCTTTGGCAGTGGTGGTGGCTGGAACTTCTTCAGCAAAATGACCGCTATCTTGGCAACCGTATTTTTTGTCACCAGTGTCAGCTTGGCTATTACCGCCAAGAACAAGACCGTCATAGATGACTTTGGTGTACTCGGCTTAGACGCTATTCCAGTCGAGCCGGCTATGGAGACAGAGCTTCCTGGTCTTTCATCGGAAGATTTTGAAGCCTCAGACGAATCAGAAATTCCTCAGTAGCTGTATCTGCGGTAACCCCGTTTCAATGCCGGCACCTCACCGGCTTGTTGTTCTACGGGGGTTGGTCACTACTAACCGTTTGAAGGTATAAACCTCAGCGCTAGTGATGAAAGGTTTGAACAACGTTAGCTTAAATTTAGTTTTGCGCGGATGTGGCGGAATTGGTAGACGCGTCAGCTTGAGGGGCTGGTGACTTAGGTCGTGGGGGTTCAAGTCCCCCCATCCGCACCACTAAATTTGAGAATCATCATCGCTCCATAGTTAGCATCTTTTAGCGTCTTTCCAAGATCACCGGTACGCCATATTTTGGTCTGGTGGTCAGGCTAATCAGTGGCTTAATATTTGCGTTAGGGGTTAGGTTTAGCTTAAACCGCTGAGTTGTCATGGCTAAGATAAATACCGCTTCCATCATGGCAAAGTTGTTGCCTAGGCACAGTCTTGGACCTCCGCCGAACGGTATGTAGGCGTAGGGGTGTCGTTGTTTCTCCGCATCGGCATCAAATCGGTGGGGATTAAAGGTTTCCGGATTTTCCCAGAAGTCTGGGTGTCTGTGCAGTAGATAGGCACTAAACAGCACATCGGAGCCACCCTTTAGAGCATATTTTCCTAAGACATCATCGTTCTCAACATGCCGCGGCAAAAGAGGCACAGGAGGATATAAGCGCATGGTTTCTTTAAATACTTTTTGACAGTAGGGCAGATTGCTAAAGTCATCGGCAACTGGGGTACGCGTACCTAGCACTTGGTCAACTTCTTGTTCTACCTTGGCCCGAACATCAGGTTGCTGCGCCAAGATACTCCATAACCAAGACATGGCATTGGCGGTAGTTTCATGGCCGGCAATAAACATGGTCATGGCTTCATTTCTGAGGTCTTCATCGCTTAATGGCTGCCCAGTTTCCTCGTCTGTGGCATCCATTAACATTTGTAGCAGGTCCATGGGTTTTTCATCAGTCACTTTTCGCTGACGAATAATGCGATAAATAATGTCGTCTAGTTGGGCAATGAATTGAGGGTACTGTTTATTACGGTTGCTGGGTAATTTGTACAACAGTGGAAATGGAAGTACAACACGTTGATTGGTTGCTGCTAACAGAGGGTTAAAAATATCGGCAACAGTTTGAATGTCTTCGTCAGACAGAGCGGTACTAAAGAGGGCTTTAACTACCACTTTGAGTGTTACTTGCATCATGGCATCAGTGGTTTCAAGTGTTTTGCCGTGATCACAGATGGTCTCCCATTCTGTAAGCATTTCTTCAATGCAGTCGGTCATTATGGTAGCTAAGTTAGCGATCTTTTTACGATGAAAATACGGTTGTACTGCGAGTCTTTTTCGGCGCCACTCATCACCCATTGCGGTAAAGGTGCTCTCGCCCAAAACGACCTTCACCATTTTGAAACCGATGGTTTTCTTTGTGTAGTTTTTGCTATTGCGTGTGAGCATGTCTCTGACGAGATCAGGGTGGTTAACAAGATAGACATTTCTTTTCAGGAGCTTGAATCTCACCACGTCCCCATAGGTGTCGCTAATAGATTGCAGCCAGTCAAGTCGATTAGCGCTGGCTAACTTAGCGATGTTTCCAATAAAAGGATAGCCTTTTGGGCCTTGCGGTTTGATGTGCATTGGAGGCATACTCTTTGGTAGTAGATAATTTAGGTAAATAGATTAGATTAATTAGGTAATATTAGCTAATTTAACAAAAGTGTGCAATTTAAACTAGGCATTTATGAAGACCAACGAAAAAATACGGAATCAGGCGCTCATATTGTTCAATGACAAAGGCGTTGATCAGGTTTCCTCTTTGGAGATCAGTCAGGCTTTAAAGATTAGTTATGGCAATTTGACGTACCACTACAAAAAGAAAGACGATATTGTTTTGGCGCTCTATAGTCAGATGCAGCAAGAGCTAAATACAGCTATTAACCGTCTTGTGCAGTGTATTTTTGAGGAGACGTTTTACCTTAAATTGGTTAACGAAATTTTTGAGATTATTTGGGACTATCGATTTATTTATCTGAACATCAATAGCCTGATGAATCAGTTCGAGTTTATTGCTGAATCAGAAAAATCCTACTCTGCCACGCGTATAAAAATTCTTAATCGAGCTAAAAAATACCTGATTCAAGAGGGCTATTTAAAGCCTGAAGCTAATAACAATTACGAGTCACTTATTCAAAACTTAAATATGATTTTGTACGGTTGGATCACCGATGCCAAATTGTTTTATGAGGGTGATGAGGCCAAAAAAATAGAGGTTTATGTGTCCCTCTTTTATAACGTTGCTTTGACCCACATTACGGAAAAAGGTCGAAAGCGGTACCAGCAAATTAAGTAGTGTTTAGAGCCGCCACTTGGTTTTATTAACCAACCAATAAAAAGAAACCGGCATTGTAGGTGCAATGCAAAATGATGGGTGCGGCTATGTTTTGGGTGCGTTCTTGAATATAACCAAAGACTAGTGAGGGTATAAAGGTTGCGAAAGCCCAGGCTGGTGAGTGGTTAATAAAGTGAGCCAGTACAAAAACACTACTTGTCATGATGTTTGCCAATGATAGTATTGACCAATTTTTTGCGAAGCGCTTTGCAATCAGAGGTTGTATGACGCCTCTAAAAATAAGTTCCTCCACAATGGGATAAAGCAGGACTAGGTTTAGTAAGATCGAAATACTAGTGATCCCGGTGATCCCTCTATTCGCGAACAGCCATAGCCACACGGGTAGCGGCGCTAGCAGCATGAGAAAAAATATTGGGTCTTTATAAAACTTACGCATGGTTTAACATTCGTGGGTTAATAGTATTTTTGTGCGCCTGTGTTAGTCGTGGGAAAAAGCTAAACCGTACTTCTGGTAAAAGCCTAACCATTGCGTTAAACCTAACGCTAATTTAGTGCTTCTGAATAATACCTTCTTCTTTTGAATAGTACATGCATTTGAGCCGAAAGGATTTACAATGCCTGAACAGATTTATAACAGCGAGAGAGCAATGCTAGGTAAAATTATCGGTGCGATTTTTGGATTCATCATAGCAGGTGGAGCTTTTGGTGCTGTATTAGGCATTTACTTGGGGCATCAATTTGATCGTGCTCGGTCTGGCCCTTTTACAGGCGGACAGCAGCAGCAGGCCCAAGACTCGTTTTTTCGAACCGTATTTAGCTTGTTGGGTCACGTGGCCAAGGCTGACGGGCGTGTTTCCAGCGATGAAATAACGCAAGCCGAACAGTTGATGGATAAAATGAGACTGGATACGGCTACCCGAAAAGAAGCCATTAGTTTATTTAAACGCGGCGCTTCAGCAGATTTCTCTGTCGATCAAACTATGCAGGAGTTTATGCGTGTCTGTGGCAGGTACAATAATTTAAAACGACAATTACTAAATTATTTGATAGCACTGGCAATGGCAGATGGTGAGTTAGATCAATCAGAACAGGATGTGCTAGCTAAAATTGCACGCCATCTAGGGTTTAGTGCTGCGCTGTTTGAACAATTCATTCAGATGATTAAGGCTCAGTCACAATTTAGAGGCTCTCACTCAGGCCCCGGCGCCAGCCGACCATCAAAAGATCAATTGGCAGATGCTTACCGCGCTCTGGGGGTTAGTTCGGATGACTCTGATAGTCAAATTAAAAGGGCATATAGAAAGCTCATCAGCCAAAATCATCCGGATAAATTAATCGGTCAGGGTATGCCAGAAGATATGGTTAATCTTGCCACTGAAAAAACTCAAGAGATACAAGCAGCGTATGAATTAATTGTGGAGCATCGTCAGTAATCCATGGGTTTTGTTTGGGAAAGCGAGACAAAAAATTTAATTAGTTAAAAAGCGCTGACATTAGCAATGGGTTGTTGACCTCCTCGCAGAGCGTACCTATAATGCACCTCCTCAAAAAGAGGCTGGCCTGATTGTTATGGGGCCACGGTGTCGGTGCGGGATGGAGCAGTCTGGTAGCTCGTCGGGCTCATAACCCGAAGGTCGTTGGTTCAAATCCAGCTCCCGCTACCAATTTAATAAAATTGACACCAAAAAAGTAATGTGCAGTCAGTAATTTTTGTCTATGATTGCAGTACAAGTAGAAAAAGCTATCGCTTTGAAAGGGCTGCTTCTTTTATGAAGGTCATTCGCGTCGGGTTCGGCGCAAGTCGAAGAGCCCCATATTGGGGCTTTTCTTTAGAAGTTAAAAAATGGGCCACGGCCCATTTTTTGTTGGTTAGGAGAATTCCATGGCTGTAGCCGATAGTAAGATCAGGCAATTACTTCAGCCGATTGTTGAGGCTTTGGGGTGCGAGTTGTGGGGCATTGACCTTCAGTCAGGGGCCAAGACTAAACTCTTACGAGTTTTTATCGATAGAGATAATGATCTAATCGGTATTGAAGATTGTGAGAAAGTAAGTCGTCAGGCCAGCAGCATTCTTGATGTGGAAGGGGTTATTAATGGCGAGTATATTTTGGAAGTTTCTTCGCCAGGCATGGATCGCCCGCTTTATGAGCTAGGGCATTACGAGAAGTTTGTTGGAGAAGATATTTCACTTAGGTTGCGCTTTCCCTATGAGGGACGCCGTAACTTTAAGGGCCGGTTGACAGGTGTTGACGGTGACGAAATTATTTTGGTGGCAGCAGATCATGAATTTCTGTTTCCGGTTGAAGGTATAGAAAAGGCTAACGTGGTTCCTCGCTTTTGAGGCATGTGGAGTTTAATCAATGAGTAAAGAAATTTTAATGGTTGCAGAGGCCGTATCCAACGAGAAGGGTGTGGGCCAAGGTATAATTTTCGAAGCAATTGAGCAGGCGCTGGCAACGGCGACTAAAAAGCGCTACGAAGAAGGCGCTAACATTCGCGTTGTGATCGACAGAGAGACGGGCGACTACGAGTCCTTCCGTTGGTGGGATGTGGTTGCTGATGACGTTATGGCTGAACTGGGTACCCAGTTCACGACCGAAGAGGCGATCGAGAAAGATCCAACCTTAAAGGTCGGAGATACGTTTGAAGAATCGGTCGAGAACATCGCCTTTGGCCGAATTGCCGCACAAACTGCAAAACAAGTTATTGTTCAGCGAGTAAAAGATGCTGAACGCGAAATTATTGTCAATCGCTTCAAACAGCGTGTTGGCGAGTTGTTAAACGGGACGGTCAAAAAGGTTACACGAGATCACATCGTGGTTGACTTTGGTGACAATGCTGAAGGGATGCTACCTCGAGAAGAGCTAGTAGGTAGAGAGATCTTCCGTATCAACGATCGTACTCGAGTAATTTTACTCGGTATTCGCGAGGAAACTCGTGGTCCGCAGTTGTTAGT
>CAJIZU010000114.1 GCA_905181925.1 gamma proteobacterium HTCC2207 | reverse complement strand
ATTTACCGCGCTGTGTTTCAGGCGAGTTGATTACTGCGATTGCAATGACTGAGCCGAGTGCCGGGTCTGACCTGCAGGGAACTAAAACAACAGCAGTCCTTGATGGCGACCATTACATCCTTAATGGCTCTAAGACCTTTATTACAAACGGTCAAAAAGCCGGTCTGGTGATTGTCGTTGCAAAAACTGATCCTACGGCAGGCTCTAAAGGCATCAGTCTTTTTTTAGTTGAGGCTGACTTACCAGGATTTAGTAAAGGAAAAAATCTCAATAAGTTGGGTTTAAAAGCCCAAGACACCTCTGAGTTGTTTTTCCAAGACGTTAAAGTCCCGAAAGAAAATCTCCTCGGTGAAGAGGGTCGTGGCTTTATATATCTTATGCAGGATTTACCTCAAGAGCGTTTATCGATTGCGGTAGGTGCGGTTGCCAATGCTCAGGCGATACTTGAAACAACAGTTAGTTATACCAAAGAGCGCAAGGCTTTTGGGACTTCGGTAGCCTCCTTTCAAAATACTCAGTTTAAGCTAGCTGAGTTGGCGGCAGAAGTCACTAGCGCAGAAGTATTTTGTGATCGGTGCACGGAACTTTTGCTAGAGGATAAACTAGATTCAGTAACCGCGTCTAAGTTAAAGCTACTGACTACAGATCTGCAGTGCAAGGTTGCTGATGAGTGTCTACAACTTCATGGTGGTTGGGGTTACATGTGGGAATATCCAGTGTGTCGCGCCTTTGCTGATTCAAGGGTTCAGCGTATTTATGGCGGTAGCAACGAGATCATGAAGTTAATTATATCGCGAGATTTAATGAAGTAATGATGAGTAATGTTTGGGAGAATGCCCCTTTCTAGGAGCATTTTTGTTTCTGACCCTCTGTCAGTTATGGATTCGATCAAGGACTTTTCGTAACTGTTGTGCGCTGGGCCGTTGCTTATAGTTCTCACCGACATAGAACCATTTTACAATACCCAAATCATCTAGCACTATCATTGCTGGGTGTGGTAACTCTTCATCGCGACGTATGCCATATAAGTCAGTCACTTTTAGATTGATATCAGATAAAAAACGGTAAGGCCGATCCATGCGATCAGCAATTTTTTGCATATCTGTGGCATCTTCTGGACTAATGGCTAGTACCTGATAACCGCGTTTTTCAAGTTCTGGTAGAAGACTTTGAATATCTTGCAAATGGCCGACACAAAAAGGACACCAGTGACCTCGATAGAAGATCATTAGCACTTTATTACCAAGTAGCTCCGAGAGCTGTACCCAGCCACCATCCAAGGACTGTAGTTTGAAATCTGGTGCTGACGAGCCGACCTCTAAAGTAACGCTGGCAACATCTGAATACCCTGAAGGCGAAGTAATCGCTTCTTTTGCCACTTCTGCATTGTCACAACCTGACAATAATGTAACCAGCAATCCCACTGAAATACACATCCTAAATTTCATAACATTCATCCTTGATTAGCCAGTAACCGTTTAATCTTTATAAGAAGGGTCTATTTTATCAATGATGCGGACGAAGGCATTGAACTCAAGTTCGCCTGCGGGCTCACCTTTGGTTTGCATTTCCATTAATTGCTCAGATAGCTTTAGAACATCGTCATTCACTGGGATAATTTTTTTGCCAGTTGCATCGCAGGCAACTTGAATTTCACAGGACCGTTCGAGCGTCCACTGATTTATGAAGGCTTCAGGTATAGTTCGACCGCATGTTAGTAGGCCATGATTACGTAAAATGAGTAATCCCTTATTGCCAAGGTTTGCAACTAATCTTGGTTTCTCATCATCTCTCACTGTGAGGCCTTCAAAATCGTGATAGGCGACGCGATTGTGTAGCAACGCGGAATAAAAGTTGTCTGTACGCAAACCCTCTTGCGAGCAGGCAACGGCCATTCCTGCATTTGTATGGGTGTGAGCTATACAGTGGACTTCGGGGCGAGCTGCATGAATGGCGGTATGAATGACGATACCTGCGGGGTTTACGGTGTAGTCGGTATCTTCAACAATGTTACCCTCTATATCGACTTTAACTAAGTTCGATGCGGTGACTTCGCTATAGTGCAGGCCATACGGATTAATCAAGAAGTGATGTTCATCGCCTGGAAGTTTAACGGTGATATGGTTAAAAATCATTTCGGTCCAGCCCATGTGGTCGAATATACGATAACAAGCAGCCAGTTGAATTCGAAGTTCTTGTTCAGTTTTTTCCATTAGTTTGCCCTCTTAACGAATTTAGTCAAAATTACAATTTGGGTGCCGTTTATTCGGCCCTCTAGTTGTTCTGAATTGTCTGTCACCAACGAGATATTTCGTACTGCCGTGCCACGCTTAGCGGTGAAGCTGACACCTTTAACATTTAAGTCTTTAGTTAATGTAACCGTATCCCCATCCTTGAGTGATGCACCATTACTGTCTTTATGTGCAACAGTAGGAAGACTATCTTCGGTTATACCAGTCTTCGCCCACACTAAAGTATCATCTTCTAGGTATAACATATCAAGTAGATCTTGGGCCCAATGCTCACTACTTAATGTGTTAAGTATACGCCATGCCATTACTTGAACTGCGGGGACTTGACTCCACATACTGTCACTAAGGCAGCGCCAGTGATTGGCGTGCTCAGTAGATACTTCATCCAATCGCTCATGACACTGCTGGCAAACAACAATATTATGCGCCGACAAGTCGTCACTGTAAGGAGCCACTGCAAAGATGCGGACTTGATCTGCCGCAGGGCAGAGTTCGCATTGAGCATCGCTGCGGGTTTTTAGAGAGGCGCTCAGAGTCATCAGTGAAGGGTACTTTTGTTTTTTTAATGAGCCATTATAACCAACCAAGTATTTGGTGCTATACCTTCATCGTTGGCAAGTTGGCTAATTTCAATTACGTTGAGATTAACCCCTTTTTAAGGTAAAAATATGGAGATTTCTAAAGATTAATCAATACTTCTGCCGCAGCCCAGCCAGATAAGACTGCGCCTTCGACACGAGGACCGGCAAAAGCATCACCAGCCAAAATTAATGGCGGTAGGTCAGTATTTTGGCTAACCAGCATGCAGGGACTGTCATCCACAATGATTGGCTTGCTGTAGCGCCAACCATGCACTTGAAAATCAACAACATTGGCACCTAAATAGGGCTTGGCAGCATCGATAAGTTGTCGAGCAACTTGATCGTGGTCATCTTTAAAGTGTTTTGCGCTGAAATCGCCACTGCCATGAATAGTGACCGCTGGAATCGCCGAAACACCTTTTTGGTAGTTGTCGCTAATCCATGCAATGGGGCCGTCATCAAGTGCCAGGGCTCCGGGTGATTTCATCACACTTGGTTGGTCCAAAATTGCCATCACTGCAATACAGCTCTCATAGCTAATTCGGTTCAGTCGATCTTGCTTATCTTTAGGTAATTTAACTTTGCCAGTGCTCAATAAATCTAAAGTTTGCGGTACGGGTGAAGTGATCACTAATGATCGAGACCGTATACTAGCTCCATTTTCTAATTGGCAGAGCCACCCATGGTTATCAACCTTGAGTGATTCTACTTTAGTCGCTAGTTTTACGGAGACGCCTACTGCCAAATGCTTGGCGATGGCCGTCATCGTGGGTACTCCTCTGTATCGAGCATGACTGTTAGCCTGTCCAGGAAAGCTGCTATACCATTCTTCGGCAACACCGGCCTCTATCCATTGACTGACTTGCTCGACAAATTTTGGGTTGCGAGTGGTCATAAATTGAGCACCATGATCAAAGCTGGCGTTACCGATACGCCGTCCCGCTAAACGTCCACCTAAGCCACGTCCTTTATCGACAACCAATACGTTGTGCCCAGCAGCCTGAAGGGCATTAGCCGCGCTTAAACCGGCAAGACCGGCACCAATGATTAGAATGTCTGTATGGTGTATAGGTAGAGTCATAAATAGATTCTTATGGTGAGTTTTTACGCGCCTCAGATTTACAGCGCACGGAACAATATTGAACTTCTTCCCAACAGCGTTGCCACTTTTTACGCCAGGTAAAAGGCCGCTCACACGTCAAGCAAATTTTAGTCGGCAAGTCTGCTTTTTTACGCATAGATGGCATAGTTGGACTTAGCCTGCAGTTAAAGCAGACCCCGCGAGTGTAATGCGGTGCATGAGTCTAGCCTGACCTTGATAGTCATTTTTAGCTTGATGCCATGTGCAGCGGTTATCCCAAAAGGTCACTGAGCCAGGCAACCAATTAAAGCTGCACGTAAATTGAGGCTGGTTGACATGAGCATAGAGCTCATCAAGTAAAGTGCGGCTTTCAGTAAACTCCCAACCCTCAAATTGGATAGTGTGCCCAGGATTGACAAAAAGTACTTTTCGACCACTTTCAGGGTGAGTAATTACCACAGGGTGGGTAGCATCGCCAACTCTGTCCATCCCACCGAGCTGCTCCGCGAGATCCGTATGCCGATAAACGCCGTTTTCACCATAAATATGCTCATTTGAATGTACTGCGCGCAGATTAGCAATACGCTTTTTAAGCAAGGGGGACAACGCATCGTAAGCTGCGGCAAGATTAGCAAATTGCGTATCGCCGCCTGTCGCAGGTAGTGTGCGCGCCACTAAGATAGAACCCATCGCAGGGATGTCATCATATGAATGGTCAGAATGCCAACCGCCGCCGATATTAGTCTGTTGAGTTTTCTCCTTACGAACTTCTGCTATTTTAGGAAATTCGCTAGTCGCTTTGAAAAATTTATTAACCACAATACTGCCAAAGCGCTCCGCAAACTCTAAATGTTGTGCGGGTGGAAAATCTTGATCACGGAAAAATAACACACCGTGTTCAGCAAAGGCAGCTCTCAATTCAGTCAATTCATTGTCTGAGAGTGTCGCTAGTTGAATACCGCTCACCAACGCTCCACAGCCAGCTGAGTAGGGAGTAACAATCATCGACATTTCCTTTTTAGGTTACAAAAGTGCATTGAGTTTTTGCAATAGTATCTGATTGACTTGCTGCGGGTTGGCCTGACCTTTTGAGGCCTTCATGATTTGACCCATAAAGCCACCCAGTTTTTTCTTACGCTTACTTTCATCAGTGTTAATAAAGTCTTCAACCATAGCTGGGTTTCCGTCTAAAACCTCAGCGACTATTTTCTCAAGCGCGCCGCTGTCCGAAACCTGTTTTAGTCCTTTGGCTTGAATAATTTCATCGGCGTTACCTTCACCTTGCCACATAGCTTCAAAAACTTGCTTGGCCATTTTCCCAGAAATACTGTTATCGGAAATACGTACCACCATGCCTGCAAGTTGTTGAGCAGTTACTGGGCTTTCAATAAAACTGAGGCCGGCAGTATTTAGAGCACCGCTTAGCTCTCCCATAACCCAGTTCGCAGCTAACTTTGCATTACTAGAATCTTTAGCTACTGTTTCAAAAAAAGCTGACATATTGGAGTCACTAGCTATAATTTCAGAATCATAATCTGATAGTACGTACTGACTAACAAAGCGTTTTTGTCGAGCATCAGGCAATTCAGGTAAGGCTCGTCGTAACTCTTCTATGGCCTCATCGCTGACTAATACCGGAAGTAGATCGGGACAGGGGAAGTAACGATAATCGTTAGCCTCTTCCTTGCTGCGCATTGACTTAGCCACCTTGGTGTCGCCATTGTAAAGACGTGTTTCTTGAGCCACCGTGCCACCATCTTCTATCAGATCTATCTGGCGTTCAACTTCACGTTCGATGGCTTCTTCCATAAATTTATAGGAGTTAAGATTTTTGGTTTCTGTCCGTGTACCCAAGGCAGAACTACCGGCAGGACGGACTGAAACATTAACATCAAAACGCATGCTGCCTTGGCTCATTTCACCATCGCAGATTTTAATTGAGGTTACTATACTGTGGAGCTTTTTAGCAAAGGCGATGGCCTCCTCCGCGCTGCGCATATCTGGTTCAGACACAATTTCAATCAGAGGTGTACCGGCACGATTTAGATCAACGCCAGACATTCCATATGGCAGATCGCCTTCATGAGTTGATTTTCCAGCATCTTCTTCAAGATGAGCATGATGAATACCGATAGCCTTTTCAGTGCCATCCGCCAATTGAATGGTCACGCTGCCGCGGCCAACAATCGGTTTCTCCAACTGCGTTGTTTGATAGCCTTTTGGCAAATCCGGATAGAAATAGTTTTTCCGCTCGAATACAGATTCCTGACAGATCTCTGCGTCTATGGCCAGTCCAAACATAATGGCGTAATTTACCGCCTGCTTATTCAGCACGGGTAGGGTTCCGGGCATAGCTAAGTGGATTGCACAGGCCTGGGTATTGGGGGTGGCACCAAAACTAGTGCTCGCCGCGGAGAAGATTTTGGTTTTGGTGGCCAATTGAACATGAACTTCAAGACCAATAACGGTTTCCCAATTCATTGGACAGCCTCCGGCGCTTGGTTGTGCCAGTTAGTGATCTGCTGAAATTGATGGGCGACATTTAGCATGCGCGCTTCGTCAAAGTAGTTGCCAATAATCTGTAAGCCCACCGGTTTTTCCTCAACCATACCGCAAGGTACTGACATACCCGGCAATCCTGCTAAATTGGTGGCAATGGTATAAATATCTTCTAAATACATTGCAACCGGGTCATCTCCTTTGGCACCAAACTTGAATGCCGGGGATGGACATGTTGGGCCCATGATTAAATCTACTGACTTAAAAGCGTCAGAAAAATCTTGCTGGATGAGTTGTCGAACCTGCTGAGCCTTGCCGTAATATGCGTCGTAGTAACCAGCAGATAGACAGTAAGTACCGATTAAAATTCTACGTTGAACCTCTTCACCAAAACCTTCAGTACGACTCCGGCAATACATATCCTGTAAATCTTTTGGGTTCTCGCAGCGGTAACCATATTTCACGCCATCAAAACGAGAGAGGTTGGCTGATGCCTCAGCTGGTGCAATGACATAATAAGCGGGCACTGAGAGATGGGAGTTGGGAAGGCTTATCTTTACTAATTGTGCACCTTGCGCCTCTAAGTCGGCTAGCGCTTTTCTAACCGCTATTTCAGTGCCTGGATCAAGGCCTTCTGAGAAGTATTCTTTTGGGATACCTATTTTTAGCCCCTTTATCGAATTGCCTAGTGATGCGGTGTAGTCGGGTACACTTTGATTTACCGATGTTGAGTCTTTCTCGTCAAAACTGGCCATGCAGTTAAGCATTATTGCGCAGTCTTCCGCGGTACGGGCCATTGGGCCCGCTTGATCTAAACTTGAGGCAAAAGCAATCATTCCCCAGCGAGAAACACGCCCATAGGTTGGCTTTAGACCACTGATTCCGCAAAGTGCTGCCGGCTGACGAATAGAACCGCCGGTATCTGTAGCTGTTGCTCCAGGTGCTAAACGGGCGGCGATGGCGGCAGCAGAACCTCCTGAAGAGCCGCCAGGGACAGAATCCGTCGCCCAAGGATTCTTTACAGGTCCATAAAAACTGGTTTCATTTGAGGAGCCCATGGCAAATTCGTCCATATTGGTTTTACCCAACATAACAGCACCATCGCGAGCAAAGTTTTCTACCACGGTGGCGTCATAGGGCGGTACGAAGTTGTCCAGCATCTTTGAGCCGCAACTGGTGCGTACTCCATTGGTACAAAAGATATCTTTGTGCAGGATCGGAACTCCACACATAGCGGGAGCATCACCATTAGCAAGACGCTGGTCAGCCAGCGCTGCAGCGCTGAGCGCTTGTTCACTGGTCACGGTAATAACAGCATTATAGTCATCATTTAATTGACTAATTCGGTCTAAAAAGTGTTGAGTTAACTCGACACTTGAAAACTCTTTGTTTTGTAAGCCCTTGATAAGCTTAGCGATAGTGTAATTGTGCATTGTCAGTCCGGTTATTCGATCATTTTGGGGACGGTAAATAATCCATTGTGGGTTTGTGGCGCTATCGCTTGAAAAGCATCGCGCTGATCAGTTTCATCCACTTGGTCATCACGTAGCCGCTGAGAGGTGTGAAAAGGTCGAGATATTTCCTGTAATGATTCAGTATTAGCACTTTGTAGTTGATCGACCAAAGCGAGAACGCTGCTAAGGCGCCCAGTCACGTCAGCGATGGTTTTTTCATCAATTGCCAAGCGCGACAGTGTGGCCAGTTTTTCAATTTCTTTTCTTTCAATAGTCATTTTTTAAACCTAGCAAACACCGTACTTATTAGTCTTGAAGTAGGGTGAGATTTCATTGTATTTCCAGAGTCGGTAAGGTACCACAAAAGGGACATTAGTTTAATCAGATCGTTTATTCAATCAGCTAATCTTTAACCTTTTTGTTTTATTTGCTTTAATTGTCAATAGATAAAGGAAGTTTCCTCAGAGATCAGCTAAACTCGACGCTTACAGCGTGAAAGTGGCCGGTTTTTCTGCGACTACTTTTAGCGCGATAGTGCAATACGACTGGTTTCTCCGCGGCCATGGTTGTGGTGAGAATGACTTAGGATACGTAGCAAATGCTTAAAAAAATTCGTGGTATGTTTTCCAGTGATCTCTCGATCGACTTGGGTACGGCAAATACGCTCATTTATGTTCGCGAAAAAGGTATTGTTCTTAACGAACCCTCTGTAGTGGCTATTCGTCACTATATGGGTCAAAAAATAGTGGACGCGGTTGGGGTTGATGCTAAGCGAATGCTAGGTCGAACTCCAGGAGATATAACGGCGATTCGCCCTTTAAAAGACGGTGTAATTGCTGATTTCCAAGTCACTGAAAAGATGCTTTTGCACTTTATAAAGAAAGTGCATGACACAAGTTTTTTCCCACCTAGTCCAAGGGTCTTGATATGTGTTCCATGCATGGCTACGGAAGTTGAGAGACGAGCTATCAAAGAAGCGGCTTATCATGCAGGAGCCCGAGAGGTTCATTTGATTGATGAACCGATGGCCGCGGCTATCGGTGCAGGATTGCCAGTTGAAGAGGCGGTCGGGTCAATGGTCGTTGATATTGGTGGCGGTACCACAGAGATTGCGATTCTATCGTTAAGCGGCGTTGTTTATGCCGATTCAGTGCGCATCGGTGGAGATCGGTTTGACGAGGCTATTGTTAACTTTGTACGCCGTGAATATGGCAGTGTTATTGGTGATACCACTGCTGAGCGTATAAAAATGGAAATAGGCGGGGCCTACTTAGGTGAAGAAGTACGGGAAATTGAAGTAAGGGGACGTAATTTGGCGGAGGGAATACCAAAGCGCTTTACTTTGACCAGCGATGAAATTTTGGGTGCGCTTCAGGAGCCATTGGTTGGCATTGTCCAAGCAGTAAAGCGCGTTTTAGAGCAGTCCCCTCCGGAGCTAGCTTCGGATATTGCTGAAGCGGGAATTGTTTTAACCGGTGGTGGAGCCTTACTGAAAGACCTTGATAAATTACTTGCTAATGAAACAGGCTTACCTGTTATTGTTGCCGAAGAACCACTAACCTGTGTTGCGCGTGGTGGTGGTGAGTTTTTGGATCGTATGGATAATAAAAAGCTCAATAGATTAGCTTTTTAATAGGGTTGCTGATTCGTTAGAGTTTGAATATCACTAATTCTTCGGGAGCCGAACCATTAGCAATGCCTTCGTCAGACTATCATCGATTTTCCGTCGTCTTCTGGTGGTGGTGTTCATTTCATTTGGCTTGATGGCCGCACATAATTATACTAATTGGTTTGATCCTATTGAAAATTTTTTTGATAATGCGCTCCTTCCGGCACATTGGCTAGCGACAGTACCCGCTCGCTTTAACGCTTGGGGTGAGCTGATCCTCTCTGATCGTTCTGATTTGGAAGTTGAGAATACTCGACTGAAGCAAGAGAGCCTGATCCACCGAGGACAGATTCAACGAATGGCAGATCTGGCCGCCGAAAATCTCCGGTTAAGATTGTTACTCAATGCAACAGAATTATTGATGGATAGCGTGTTAGTTACTGAGGTCATCGGAGTTTCTCCCAGCCGTAACAGCCACACATTATTTATCGACCGTGGCACTAAGGATAATGTTTATGTAGGGCAGCCTATTCTTGATGCGGAAGGGTTGATGGGGCAGGTAATCGAAGTGTTTGACGAGCACAGTGTCGCTTTATTAATCACTGACAGCACACATGCGATCCCTGTGCAGATATTGCGTAATGGTCTGCGCTCGATTGCTGAAGGGACCTCAGATTATGACAGACTGAGGTTACGGTTTGTGTCGTCAACTGCAGATATAAAAGAAGGTGATCAGTTGGTTAGTTCAGGGTTGGGCGGAAGATTTCCTGTGGGTTACCCTGTTGGCAGTGTCATCAATATCGAACACAATTCGGGCGCTAGTTTTGTCGAGGTAGATATTACTCCCGCCGCCAAAATAGACCGGAGTAAACATTTACTACTAGTCTTTACTTCAGAAGATGGTGGTGAAGTCGGACGTTCTCAGTGAAGCAGTCGGGTGTTGGACTTGCACTGATCATCTCTGTTTTTATAGCATCGGTGTTGCAGTTAGTCCCAGTTTCGGGCTATTTACTAGTATTGAAACCTAATTTTTTACTGTTAGTTGTCATCGGTTGGATAATTTTTAGGCCTAGTCAATGGGGAATTGGCTTCGCCGCTTTTACGGGGCTTCTCGCTGACTTAATCTTTAGGGCTCCAATCGGCATGCATGTTTTATTGTTTTCGGCGGTTGGGGCTATTCCTCTTTATTTAAGCGGATGGTTAGTCTATTTTTCGTTAATTCATAGATGTCTTTTTGTGTTTTTTTTGATTATTTTGGCAGAATTCATACGCAATATATTGCTTTTAATGTGGGAGATTCCCATGGATTATAGCTATATACTAATGACCGCGCTGGCGTCGGCAGCAGTGTGGCCTGCGATTGATCGATTACTTATTAGAGTTAATCGAAAACGTTGATAATGATCGGTTATTCGGCTTCTCGATGGACGCTTTAATACAGATTAAAAGGCCAATGTATGTCTTTCACCCAAACTACACCGATGAATTATGATCTTGTGTTAGCGTCAGCCTCTCCCAGGCGGCACGATATTTTAGAACAAATGGGTGTCCTCCACCGTATTATTATTCCGAAAATTGATGAATCTCAAAGGTCTAAAGAGAGTGCCTCTGACTATGTCTGTCGTCTTGCGCTTGAGAAGGCTTGTGCTGGTTGCACAATGCATGATGGGGGTGCGCCCGTGCTGGGTGCAGATACCATTCTTACCTGTGAGGGCCAGGTGTTTGGAAAGCCAGTTGATTACTCGAACTTTAAAGCGATGTTCACGTCCCTATCGGGTAAAACCCACTGCGTGTTATCGGCAGTCGCCATCGATAATAGAGAAGAAAGTTTAGTGTTATTATCCGAAACATGGGTAGCGTTTCGATCTATAACCGAGCAGGAAATGATTACATACTGGGAAACCGGCGAACCTAAAGACAAAGCTGGGGGTTATGCGATACAGGGGTACGGATCTGTTTTTGTTGAACATATAAAGGGTAGTTATAGCGGGGTAGTAGGACTGCCTATTGCCGAAACATGCCGTTTGCTGACCAAATTTAATGTGCCTATATGGCAATCCTCCATTGCGGAATAGAGTTTAAATGAGTAAGCATAGTCGCAGTCAAATACTTATCAATAGCCAGCTAGGTGAAGTGCGCGTCGCTCTATTGGAAGGAGAAGTGGTTCAAGAGGTTCACATTCAGCGATCCAATGAGTCGAGTATCGTTGGGAATATTTATCGAGCTGTCGTGACAAGAGTCATGCCCGGTTTACAGGCTGCATTTGTTGATTTTGGCAGCGAACGTAATGGGTTTTTACATATTGACGATGTGCTCGTTAATTCAGTTGTTCAACTGAATCAACATGCGGGTGCGCCAAATAACCCCAAAGATATCCGTTATTTACTGCGTGAGGGCCAGCAAATTAGTGTTCAGGTGCTCAAGCAGCCATTAGGGGAAAAGGGCGCTAGATTATCAACTAAGCTTGCTCTGGCATCGACCTATGCGGTCTATAAACCCCACGGATCAGGACATAAGATATCTCATCGTATTAACGCTAAAGATGAAAGAGCCAGACTTGAAAACGGGTTAGCAAACATTTTAGACAGTAGCCCGACGGAGAAAAAGAATTACGCGGGCAGTTATATTTTACGGTCTGCTGCAAAGAACATTGATTTAACCCTATTGGAGAAGGATGTGAGTTTTCTTCAGCGCTTGTGGTTAGATGTGGAGACCAAAAAAAAGTCCTCTAGTGGGCCTAATTGTCTGCATCAAGAGTTACCTTTCGAGCAGCGACTAATAAGAGATTTACCTGCAGGTGAGTTGACGCAGATTATTGCTGACGACAAAAGTATTTTAGATACCTTAGGGAAATTTTGTGAGGACATTAAGATGGATATCCTCGATGGTCTTAATTATTACTCTGAAAGTCAGCCGTTGTTTGGGAAATATGGAATTGATCATGAAATTGATAAAGCATTACAGGGCAGGATAGATCTAGATAATGGTGGGTATTTAATAATTGATCAAACAGAAGCCATGGCAACTATTGATGTTAATACTGGATCCAACATAGGTCGCCATGATCCTGAGAAAACTGTCTATCAAACTAATCTTTGCTCAGTCATTGAGATCGCCCACCAGATACGGTTACGTAATCTATCAGGTATTATCGTTATTGACTTTATCGACATGCAAAGCCCTCTTCATCGTACACACGTTTTGGATAGTTTAAAAAGCGCGATGAGAGGAGATAGAACAGACTTTTTTATATCTAAGTTCACTGAATTAGGTCTTGTACAAATTAGACGTAAGCGCACCTACCAAAGTCTGCGACAACTGTTACATGTTGACTGTTCGAATTGTCATGGCTATGGATCCTTAAAGTCCGTAGATACAGTCATTTTTGAGATTTGGCGGGAACTGAAACGTGTTGTCGATGTGTATAATTGTACTACCCTTGGTGTTCGGGCATCCTCCGAGGTGATTGACGGCTTTTTGGGTTCAAAAGACATCTTCATGAAGACACTTAATGAAGCCTTGAAATGTAAAATTATAACTACAGATGAACCATTATTTACCCGAGAACAGTTCGATGTCATTCCAGGTTGAGATTAAAAAATGACTACTAGATTACTTACAATCATAGCGATGGCCGGCCGCATTTTTCTTGTAGGTACAGTGTCTCTGGTGATTGGAATAATTATTCTTGTTCTGATTGGCAGACAAACTGTGGCGCAGGTCGATGATCTTCGTGGAGATATTGAAAATTTCTTAGTCGACGATATCGGTCTGCAGGTCGAGCTGGGACCATTAGCTGGAGAATGGCCGCGGTTAGTACCGATTATTGATATAGC
>CAJIZU010000113.1 GCA_905181925.1 gamma proteobacterium HTCC2207 | reverse complement strand
AAAATATTAAACAAGTCGCTACTTATTCGATGATGGTAATTTGGGTGGCTTTCTTGGTTAACCTTATAAGTCCCATAGGTGGGAATTTAGGGCTAGGTATATATTGGTTAGGCGTAGTGATGTTGGCCCTACATGTGTTTGAGTTAGTGGTAGTTTACTCGAAGCTCAAAGCCATAAATCATGGAACAGCTAAAGATGTTATTAACGTATTGGCATTCGGCGTTCTTTACTGGAAGCCACTACTCAGCAAATAAATCTAATGAGTGATAAACATGCAATGCTCGTTATTCGAGCCTTGCATGTTCAATGTTTTGCTGTTTTAAAGTAGTTGCATCGCCATAGACACAAGGCAGCCGAGAGAGCCCAGCCAGATGACTGTGCGTAGGTAGATGATTCCGGCGCTATAGCTAGCCACATAGGCGACTCTTAGCGCTAACCATGCGGTTGCTGTTGTTGTTAAATCTACCTCCATGTGAAGCGATAACAAGCCGAGTGCTAAAAAGGCAGGCAAGCTCTCTTGATAGTTTGCCGCTGCCCGGGTGACTCGGCCATATATTATTGAAGTATCCACACCACCATCCCGGTTCGACAGGAGATATACAAGGTTCTTTATGTTGAAGCTCGCGGGTAAAATCCAAAGCTGGAAAAGCGCGAGTGCGAGTGCATAGATCATAAGTGTAGTCATAGAGCCGTTACCTTTTTAGTGATTAACTTGACGTTACCAGACCGCTCACCCCATCGCAACTGTGGAGACTGAGGCTTGAGAGAAATTCTACTATGAACTCAATATGCCAAAACCTGAGTAATGTTGATTTTTCATAGTTTGTGGTGGATTACCTGACACTTATCAAATGATATGTGTTGTGTCTTTCAAAGGTTAGTGAGCATGTTGTTTAACGTGCTCTGTTTCCTTGCTTATAGGGGTGTTGGTCGATAAAGTAACTTACAGTTATGGTGAATTGAAAACGGGACCTCTGCGGTTGGCCATCACCTATTTGAACATAATTCAAAGTATCAATAATTGGAGATTAGTATGAAGACACGAGCGGCCGTTGCTTTTGGAGCAGGGAAACCTTTAGAAATAGTTGAAGTAGACCTTGAGGGGCCAAGGGCCGGTGAGGTCTTGGTTGAAATGAAAGCCACTGGTGTATGCCATACGGACGCATTTACACTTTCAGGGGATGATCCGGAGGGCGCATTTCCAGCGATTTTGGGTCATGAGGGTGCAGGCGTCGTGGTCGAGGTTGGCCCTGGGGTGAAAACTCTCAAGCCCGGTGATCATGTTATTCCTTTGTATACCGCCGAGTGCCGGGAATGTGAGTATTGCCTTAACCCTAAGACCAATCTATGTCAGGCAGTCAGAGCAACTCAGGGGCGCGGTGTTATGCCCGACGGTAGTAGTCGCTTCTCTTTCGAGGGTAAGCCAATACTGCACTACATGGGCTGTTCTACCTTTTCCAATTATTCTGTGTTGCCAGAAATTTCATTAGCAAAAGTAAGGAAAGATGCTCCTTTTGACAAGATTTGCTACATCGGTTGTGGCGTTACCACCGGAATTGGAGCAGTTGCCTTTACCATGAAGGTCGAGGCCGGTTCTACTGTTGCCGTATTTGGGTTGGGAGGTATTGGCCTGAATGTGATTCAGGGTGCCAAAATGGTTGGCGCTACACGCATTATCGGTATTGATTTGAATCCATCTCGGATTCCCTTAGCCACTCAGTTTGGAATGACCGATTTCATCAATCCCAGTGAGGTAGAGAATTTGGTTGATCACATCGTAGATATGACCGGCGGCGGTGTTGACTATAGTTTTGAGTGTATTGGCAATGTTGATGTTATGCGTCAGGCATTGGAGTGCTGTCATAAAGGTTGGGGTGAGAGCTGCATTGTCGGTGTTGCCGGAGCAGGTAAAGAGATCGCGACACGGCCTTTTCAGTTAGTGACAGGACGATCTTGGCGCGGAACGGCGTTCGGTGGTGCTCGCGGGCGAACAGATGTTCCAAAGATCGTTGACTGGTATATGGATGGAAAGATTAATATAGACGACCTGATTACTCACAAGATGCCACTGGAGGATATCAATAAGGCGTTCGATTTAATGCATGCGGGCAAGAGTATTCGTTCTGTGGTGGAGTTTTAAAAAATGGCTGACGGGACTGTAGAGGAAATTAGTTGTAATTTAAGTTTTGGTGGCAAGCAGTTGCGCTACAGGCATCGCTCCGAGGTACTAGATTGCGATATGAACTTTTCTATTTATCTGCCGCCTCAAGCAGATGTGGCGCCGGTACCCGTACTTTACTGGCTCTCAGGTTTAACCTGTACTGATGAAAACTTTGTGCATAAAGCGGGGGCGCAACGCTATGCTGCAGAAAATGGTATCGCCATAGTTTGCCCAGATACAAGTCCTCGCGGTGAATTAATCCCTGATGATCCTGAGGGTGCGTATGATTTTGGCTTGGGAGCAGGGTTTTATGTCAATGCAACGGCAATGCCTTGGTCGAAGAACTATCACATGTATGATTATGTTGTGGACGAATTACCTGCCTTGGTTAGTAGTATGTTTCCAGTGAATGGTCACAAAATGTCGATTTCAGGTCATTCAATGGGGGGGCACGGTGCATTAACTATTGCACTTAAAAACTCCAACCGATACCAATCAGTGTCTGCATTTTCGCCAATCTGCTCGCCCATTAACTGTCCATGGGGGCAGAAAGCATTGTTAGGCTATTTGGGTAGTGGCTCAGGTAATGAGACTGGGAGTTGGTCCGAGCACGACACTGTTGAATTGGTTAAGTCTGCAGATATCGGGGTAAAGGCATCAATGCCTGTTTTGATTGACCAGGGTGAAGCGGATAACTTCTTGGTAGATCAGCTAAATACTCAACTTTTAATTGATACTGCAAAACAAGCCGATTTTCCTATGCAAGTTCGTTTTCAGGTGGGTTATGATCACAGTTACTTTTTTATTGCTACATTGATAGAAGAGCATATCGTTTTTCATGCTAAATTTTTACACTAAAGAAGTGGTCCTTATTAGGTAAATAAGAGTCGCTTAGGTGCGGTAAATAGTGGGAATATTAATGCTAGAATTCGCGCCAAAAAGGGGCACTAGAATCCCCGGTGTGGGCTTTGAAGATAAAGTATTAAAACATAATGCCAAATAATGAGAGAGTCGTAGAGCTCTCACCGTAGAAAGGTATAGCCATGTTGGATATAAACAGCAATGTTGACCAACTCATAGAGCAGTATAAAACTCTGCCAGGAGGGCTATTGCCCCTGCTTCATGCGGTTAAAGAGGCTGTGGGATATGTGCCAGAGTCTGCGGTAGCGCCTATCGCCAAGGGGCTCAACTTATCGCGCGCTGAAGTTCACGGAGTGATTAGCTTCTATCACGATTTTAATACCCATCCAGTAGGGCGTCATACAGTTCAGATATGCCGCGCTGAAGCTTGCCAATCAATGGGCTCAAGAGACATTGAAGCCCATGCAAAACAAAGCCTAGGGATAGACTATGGTGAGACAACGACTGACGGTCTTGTCACGTTAGAGCCGGTTTATTGTTTGGGGAATTGTGCTTGTTCGCCGTCAGTTCGTATTAACGATGATATTCACGCGCGTGTTGATCGATCTCGTTTCGATGAATTGATGGAAGAATTGTCGCACGCTAGCCCTGACGCTTTCGGAGTTAATTCATGAGTCTGCAGATATTTGTACCCCAAGATACCACTGCTTTGGCGCTAGGCGCAGAGAAAGTGGCATCCGCACTTATACAGGGTGCACAGAAACTGGGGCTAGATATTGAGATTACTCGCAATGGTTCTCGAGGTATGTTCTGGCTCGAGCCTTTGATGGAAGTAGAGACAGAGACGGGTCGAATAGGCTTTGGGCCTGTTAATACAGCAAATGTTGAGTCGATTTTGAGTGTGCTTAATTCTGATTCTGTCGAAACAAAAGCTATGGAGCATCCACTTTACCTTGGAGAGGTTAGTGATATTGAGTATTTATCCAAGCAACAACGGCTGACCTTTAAGCGTTCAGGTATCGCTGACCCTACATGTATCGAAAGTTATCAACACCAAGAAGGCTTTTCGGGATTAGCCAAAGCGCTAACGATGACTGGGCAGGACATTGTCGACGAACTCAAAAATTCAGGTTTACGTGGCCGCGGCGGGGCAGCGTTTCCGGCAGGTATAAAGTGGCAGACGGTTTTAGACACACCTGGAGAACAAAAATATATCGTCTGTAACGCCGATGAGGGAGACTCAGGCACCTTTGCGGATCGTTTGTTAATGGAGTCAGATCCTTACCAGCTGATTGAGGGCATGACTATTGCCGGTTTAGCCGTAGGTGCGAACCAAGGGTATATTTATTTGCGGTCTGAATACCCAGTAGCTCACAAAATTCTAAATCTTACGATTGAGCGTGCGATCAAAGCTGGTTTTTTGGGGGCTAATGTTTGTGACTCAGGTAAAGATTTCTTTCTCGAAGTGCGATTGGGTGCCGGTGCTTACATCTGTGGTGAAGAGACTTCGTTGTTGGAGAGTCTAGAAGGTAAGCGGGGCATGGTTCGGGCAAAACCACCATTACCGGCAATCGAAGGTCTTTTTGGCAAGCCTACTGTGGTCAATAACGTACTAACCTTAGGCGCAGTTGCAAGTATTCTTGAGCAGGGTTCGGATACCTACAAAAATTTCGGAATGGGCCGCTCCAGAGGAACTTTGGCGGTTCAATTAGCCGGTAACGTAAAAAGAGGTGGGCTTATAGAGCTTGCATTTGGCGTTACATTACGTGAAGTTGTTGATAATTTTGGCCAGGGAACATTTAGTGGTCGACCTATTCGGGCTATCCAGATGGGAGGGCCCTTAGGTGCGTTCTTGCCGGAATCTCAATGGGATACACCGCTTGACTATGAAGCCTTTGCGGCTATTAAAGCTATGATAGGTCATGGCGGTATCGTCGTATTTGACGATACGGTGGATATGGCTGCCCAAGCGCGTTTTGCGATGGAATTCTGTGTGATTGAATCCTGTGGTAAGTGCACGCCGTGTCGAATTGGCTCGACGCGAGGCGTAGAGGTTATTGACCGTATCGTGGCGAATGAAGACCGTGATAATAATTTAATTTTACTCCATGACCTTTGTGACACTATGGAGCTTGGATCGTTGTGTGCGATGGGTGGAATGACACCGTTTCCTGTCCGAAGTGCATTGACTTACTTTGAAGAAGACTTCGGTATTAGCAGCCGTAGGGATCACTAATATGTTGGAATTTTACGAGCCTCAAGCAGATTTTGGAACTCCGCAGAGCGATAGCCAAATCATGGTTACGCTTTCTATCGATGGTGTTCAGGTTACTGTACCTGAAGGGTCATCCGTTATGCGTGCGGCATCAGAGAGTGGTATTAAGATTCCGAGACTGTGCGCGACAGACTCATTAAAGTCGTTTGGTTCTTGCCGGATTTGTTTGGTCGAAATTGAGGGTCGGCGTGGATTTCCTGCATCATGTACAACCACGGTTGAAGCGGGAATGCAGGTCAACACCCAATCTGATGAAATAGGTAAGCTACGTCGGAATGTCATGGAGCTTTATATATCGGATCATCCGCTGGATTGTCTTACGTGCCCGACTAACGGTGATTGTGAGCTGCAGGATACTGCAGGCGAAGTAGGTTTAAGGGCAGTACGTTATGGCTTTGAGGGTGAAAACCATTTGGTCGCTGAGAAAGACGAATCTAACCCTTATTTTACGTTCGATCCATCTAAATGTATCGTTTGTTCTCGATGTGTTCGTGCCTGCGAAGAAACTCAAGGGACTTTTGCATTAACCATCGATGGCAGAGGCTTTGACTCTAAGGTCAGTGCGGGGCAGGACGAAAACTTTATGGACTCGGACTGCGTGTCTTGTGGTGCCTGCGTGGATGCTTGCCCAACGGCAACGCTTACAGAAAAAAGTATTATTGACGCCGGTAAACCGGAACATTCGGTCGTTACTACCTGCGCCTATTGCGGCGTAGGATGTTCGTTTAAAGCCGAAATGAAAGGCAATGAAGTAGTGCGTATGACGCCCTACAAAGATGGCAAAGCGAATGAAGGCCACGCCTGTGTAAAGGGTCGCTTTGCATTTGGTTATACCACGCACAAAGACCGCATTACTGTACCAATGATTCGCGATAGTATTGATGATCCATGGCAGGAAGTTTCTTGGGATGAAGCGGTATCCTATACGGCTAAACGGTTTAAGGGCATTCAAGCGAAACATGGACGTACCAGTATTGGTGCGATTTCTTCTTCACGTTGTACCAATGAAGAAGTGTATTTGGTTCAAAAAATGGTAAGAACAGGTTTTGGTAATAACAATATTGACACCTGTGCACGCGTTTGCCATTCGCCCACCGGATTTGGTTTAAAAACAACTCTTGGTGAGTCAGCTGGCACGCAAACATTTGCTTCAGTTGCCAAGGCGGATGTCATCATTGTTATGGGTGCTAACCCAACTGAGGCGCATCCAGTATTTGGCTCACGTTTGAAGCGTCGGCTACGAGAAGGCGCTAAATTAATTGTTATTGATCCGCGTCAAATCGAATTGGTAAGTGCACCGCACGTCAGTGCCGACTATCATTTACCTGTTCGCCCCGGTACTAATGTGACCGTTCTGAATTCACTGGCACATGTCATTGTGAGTGAGAATCTTCAAGCACATGAATACATTGCCGAGCGGTGTGACACCGAAGAGTTTAAAAAGTGGATTACTTTTATTAGTGATGAACGTCATTCACCAGAAAATACTGAGCAATTTAGTGGTGTTCCCGCAGTAGATATGCGCGGTGCAGCTCGTATTTATGCTCAAGGTGGCAACGGCGCTATATTTTATGGACTAGGTGTGACTGAGCATAGTCAGGGCTCCACTGCGGTTATGGCAATAGCTAATCTTGCTATGCTCACAGGAAATATTGGGCGAGAAGGAGTGGGTGTTAACCCACTACGTGGACAGAATAATGTGCAGGGCTCTTGCGATATGGGTTCATTTCCTCATGAGCTACCTGGCTATCGACATATTTCTAGTACCGTGACACGAAATCTATTTGAGGCAGAGTGGGGTGTAACTCTTGACCCTGAACCCGGTCTTCGCATTCCCAATATGTTTGATGCGGCAATTGATGGTGACTTTAAGGGTTTGTATTGTCAGGGTGAGGATATCGCGCAGTCAGATCCCAATACTCAGCATGTTGAGTCGGCACTTCGCTCTTTGGAATGTTTGGTTGTCCAAGACATTTTTCTCAATGAAACGGCTAAATTTGCACATGTGTTTTTACCTGGCGCATCGTTTCTTGAAAAAGATGGTACCTTTACCAACGCTGAGCGGCGTATTTCTCGGGTTCGGAAAGCGATGCCACCACTAAGTGGCAAAGCGGATTGGGAAGGCACTATGGCACTAGCCAATGCATTGGGTTGTAACTTTAAGTACAACCACCCCTCTGAAATAATGGATGAAATTGCACGGCTGACACCAACATTTAGCGGTGTTTCGTACAAAAAGCTTGACCAGTTAGGTAGTATTCAATGGCCTTGTAATGATCACACGCCGGCGGGAACTCCCGTTATGCATGTTGATGAGTTTGTCAGAGGAAAAGGGTTCTTTGCCATTACTGAATACATAGCCACTGAAGAGCGAGCTAATCGCAAGTTCCCATTACTTTTAACGACCGGTCGAATTCTCTCACAATATAACGTTGGCGCTCAAACTAGGCGTACTAGCAATAGTCAATGGCATACCGAAGATACTCTTGAGATTCATCCTCATGACGCTGAAGAACGCGGCATCAATCATGGAGATTGGGTCGGTATCCAGAGCCGTGTGGGTGATACAGTCCTTCATGCCGACGTTACTACTCGTGTTAAGCCGGGCGTTGTCTACACTACGTTTCATCATCCTGTATCAGGAGCGAATGTGATTACTACGGACAATACTGATTGGGCGACAAATTGCCCGGAGTATAAGGTTACTGCTGTTCAGATAAGCAAGGTAACTGCCCCTTCAAATTGGCAGGCGAGGCAGAAGACCTTTAATATTCAGCAACAGCAACTGTTAGCAAAAGCGCGCCACTGATGTCTTCCTGTAACCCTCCCGTAAGCGTTGTTCCCCGACGTGTATGGCAGAGCGGCAATGTGGTGCTATCAGATGATAAGGTAGCGAACGAAACACCTATTGCTATGGTCTATAACGGTATTTCCCATGTCGTAATGATGGCAACACCTACTGATCTAGAAGATTTTGCAGTCGGTTTTAGCTTGAGTGAGGGCATTATTAACAGCACTAAACAGCTACTGGATTTTGAAGAGGTTAGAACAGAAAAGGGTATTGAAGTACATGCCACTATTTCTGCTCAAGCCTTTGCTGGTTTAAAAGAGCGTCGAAGAAATTTAGTGGGTCGAACGGGTTGTGGACTTTGTGGTGCTGAATCATTAGAACAAGCTATCCCATTACCAAATAGTATTAGTAGCTCATTACAGGTGAGTCATGAGGGATTACAGCGGTCAATAAATACCATGAGTCAGTGGCAAGAGCTTCAGAGTATCACGGGAGCTGTTCATGGTGCTGCTTGGTGCAATGTTCAGGGTAGTATATTGTTGGTTCGAGAAGATGTTGGCCGGCACAACGCTCTGGATAAGCTTCTGGGTGCCATGGCTCGAAAGGGTTGT
>CAJIZU010000112.1 GCA_905181925.1 gamma proteobacterium HTCC2207 | reverse complement strand
ACTGCAGGAGCGGGTGCCTTAGTCTCAGGTTTTGGTGTTTCCGTAGTTGTCAGTGCATTTGCCTGATCTAACATTTCCTTGGGAACATCCTGCCGTTGACGACGACGACGTGGAGCACGACGCTTATCATCTGGCCGACGTTGAAGTTGATCACTTGCCTCTTTTGGCGCTGCGCTTTCTGCTGGAGCCGTTGTAGTTGCTTCAGTTGCTACCGGAGTGTTTACAACCTGATCCTTGGGCCGATTATTTCTGTTGCGACGGTTATTGTTGCGGTTTTGATTGCCTTTTGGCGCGGTGTTTTGATCGCCAGACTGATCGTTGGTACTTTTAGCTGCAGTTGCAGTGCTTGCAGTTGCGGTATTGCTCGCAGCAGTTGCTTTGTTACCTTCAACTTCACGCTCATTGGGCCGTTGATTGTTATTGCGACCACGGTTGTTTTGACCACCACGACTTCGGTTTTGGTTATTGCGAGTGCGATTGCGATTGTTGTTATTAGGTCTTGGTTTCTTTTCTTCCTCTTTGACTGGCTCTACGGTCTCGCCAAACATGCTTGCCCAGAGACGCTTTACTAACCCTTGGCTTTTCTCTTTAACGACCTCAGGAGCAGCCATAACGGGAGCAGGCGTTGCAGGGATCATGGTGTTAACCGCTGGTTTCGGCAAATTTTGAGGCGTAGCTGTGTCTGTTACTACCTCTTCCTCCGTTTTACTCAACTCATTGGCAAGGCGATAGCTAAAGTCAGAATCATCTTCGTCTTGATTACGGATTCGAACAACCTCAAAATGTGGAGTTTCCATCTCTGTATTGGGTAATACAGTCACCTTAATTTTATTGCGTGTCTCTATGTCAGAGACTTCTTTGCGTTTTTCATTAAGCAAGAACGTTGCCACAGGCACCGGCACAATAGCTCTTATTTCACGACTAAATTCTTTTTGAGCTTCTTCTTCAACCAATCTTAGTATTGATAGCGCTAGAGATCGAGTGCCACGAATAGTGCCCTGGCCTTTACAGCGTGGACATGTGCGTGACATGGTTTCTTCTAGCGAGGGGCGTAAACGCTGTCGAGACATTTCGAGTAATCCGAAGCGAGAAATACGGCCCACTTGAACGCGAGCACGATCAACCTCTAGGGCATCACGCATTTTGTTTTCAACTTCTTTTTGATGCCGAGTGTTAAGCATATCAATAAAGTCGATAACAATAAGACCGCCAACATCTCGCAAACGCAATTGGCGAGCAATCTCTTCTGCGGCTTCTTTGTTGGTGTTAAAGGCTGTTTCTTCAATATCACCGCCTTTTGTTGCACGGGCTGAGTTGATATCGACAGAAACCATAGCCTCGGTGATGTCGATAACAATAGAGCCGCCAGAGGGCAGGGTGACTTCTCGGCAAAATGCGGTTTCTATCTGATTTTCAACTTGATAGCGATTAAAGAGCGGAATCTCATCCTGATAGAACTTCACTTTACTAGTAAAGTCAGGCATAACGGTCGCAATGAATGCGGCAGCTAGAGCGTAAGCTTCTTCACCATCAACAATAACTTCGCCAACATCTTGTCTTAAATAGTCACGAATAGCGCGGACAATGACATTGCTTTCTTGGAACAAAAAATGAGGGGCCTTGGCTTTACTAGACTCCTCAGTAATTGTATTCCACAACTGAAGTAGGTAATTAAAATCCCACTGCAGTTCTTCAGTAGCTCTTCCGATGCCGGCGGTGCGAACTATTGCACCCATGCCGTCTGGAATGTCTAAGCCGCGCATGGCCTCACGTAGGTCTGCTCGCTCTTCGCCTTCGATGCGACGCGAAATACCGCCCGCTCTAGGATTGTTAGGCATTAGTACTAGGTAGCGACCTGCCAAGCTGATAAACGTGGTCAGCGCCGCGCCTTTGTTACTGCGTTCTTCTTTTTCAACTTGAACAACGACTTCCTGACCTTCTTTGAGTGCGTCTTGAATACGTACTTTGCCTCCTTCAGATGCACCTTTTTTGAAGTATTCTCTCGAAATCTCTTTTAATGGCAAAAAACCGTGTCGTTCTGCGCCATAGTCTACAAATGCAGCCTCAAGACTGGGTTCTACACGGGTTATTCGGCCCTTATAAATATTTGATTTTTTTTGTTCTCTTGTTCTATTTTCAATATCTAGATCATACAGCCGCTGGCCATCGACCATAGCTACGCGCACTTCTTCTGTGTGCGATGCATTGATTAACATACGTTTCATAATTCACCTTTACTCGTTGTTTTGAGAGAGTGCCAGTGCGTAGGAATGAAGGGGAATATAGGCGACGAAAATAAGAGGTTAATAAAACAGAAACAAACTCCGCCGGGGTTTACCGTCGGTGTAATGTTAATCTGGCTTACTATCTTTCCAGCTCTCAGATGGTAGATTGAAAGTCTACCTATCAAGGAGTGTACAAACAAACCAATCTTACATTAGGTTAGAGAATTAACGGCTTAAGGGGCAATCTGTTAAATAATTCACCCCAAAATACTGAGATGACGTAGGCTGCCTATCGCCTTAAAAACCTTTCTCTAAATCTACTAAATTTTTCGTATTTACTTGGCCTTCCACTGTTTATCAACGCGTTTCTAATCAGGTATTGTCGATTGATATTCGACGACCGCAGCGGCAGTGGGATGCCTAAAACCTTTGTCTCTTTCGGACCATTACTGGCTGAGCTCACTCAGCTATTGTTTGCTTCCTGCTATTGATTTAGCAGGTCGCCATGTGTGCTTTGCCTAAACCATTTTAGGCCTTTGCTTCTGTCAGTGTTGCGTGTTTCTTTGGTGCAGTGCTCTGACAGCGGGTGCAATATACCAATAAACAACGGAAGGCACAAACTAAAGCTCCTAATAAGGTATGTTTATGGGAGTCACCTCGTTACAATGCGCGCCTATTACAACCTATGAGCCTCATTTCCGTGGAAGAAACGTCTAAGTTCAATAAGGTGTCCTTTGTAGAAGTTGGCGAAGAGCATGCTGGCCAACGACTGGATAATTTCCTTATTCGCCACCTCAAAGGTGTCCCTAAGTCGCGTATTTATAATCTTCTTCGCAAGGGTGAAGTACGTGTCAATAAAGGCAGGGTTAAGCCTGATACTCGCGTTAAAATAGGCGATGTGGTCCGGATCGCCCCTATTAGGGTAGCTGAGCGCGGAGCTGCGCCGACGGTTGGCAAAGAGCTAAAGAGTTATTTGTCGGAAAATATTTTATTTGAAGATGAAGGGCTACTTATCTTTAATAAGCCTTCAGGGCTTGCCGTGCACGGGGGCAGTGGTGTGTCTCTGGGTGCTATAGAGGCGTTTAGGGCGGAGCGTCCAGAGCAGCGATTTTTGGAACTTGTTCATCGGCTAGATAAAGAAACGTCTGGATGCCTTATGTTTGCAAAGAAGCGGAGTGTTTTGCTCGAGCTGCAAGCCGCCATGCAGCGCAACCAAATTACTAAAAAGTACCAAACGCTGGTAATGGGTAATTGGCCAAAGGGTAAGACCACCGTTAACGCGCCGCTGCTCAAGAATCAAGTTTCCTCGGGTGAACGTATTGTTAGAGTAGATGTGGAGGGAAAGGCTTCTGTTACCCACTTTAAAATTATTGAGCGGTATAAGCAGGCAACATTGATGGATGTGACGCTAGAGACTGGCAGAACGCATCAAATTCGCGTGCATTGCCAGTTTTCAGGTAATCCAGTGGCAGGGGATGAAAAGTACGGCAATAAGGACTTTAACCTAGCTATGCGGAGTTTGGGAGGTCGGCGCCTGTTTTTGCATGCTAAAAGTCTACGATTCAAGCATCCCTTATCTAATGATTGGGTGGACGTCGAATCTCCTATCCCAACGGATCTAAAAAAGTTACTAAGCAACTTAGTCTAACCGCACCCAGGAATTTATGATGGCTATGACAAAATTAGTTATTTTTGACTGGGATGGCACACTCTGTGACTCCGTTGCTCGTATTTCTAGCTGTATCCAGTTGGCTGCAGCCGAAAACCAGCTCAGTGTTCCCTCGCGGGAAAGCGCAACTAATATCATTGGTCTTGGCCTGCCCGAGGCGACTAATCAACTATTCCCAGGGATTGACGAGCAAAAGGCCGCGCTGTTCACGGCATCTTACTCAGCTCAGTTTCGCGCTCAAGACAGCGCTCCCTGCGAATTTTTCGATGGAGTACTTGAAACTCTGTCTCAGCTAAGAGCCCAGGGTTGTCTTTTGGCTGTGGCGACAGGAAAGAGCAGGGCGGGACTTGATCGAGTGTTGTCAGCAATGAATATGAGTACTTTTTTTGATGGGTCGCGCTGTGCTGACGAGACACTGTCTAAGCCAAACCCATTAATGATTAAAGAGCTACTCGCCGAGCTATTGGTTAGCCTGGATGAGGCCGTTATGGTGGGTGATACTGAATTTGATTTAGAGATGGCGCAAAACGCGGGTATTCGCTCAATAGCCATGACTTATGGAGCTCACTCGAAAAAGCGTCTTGCAGCTTTCGAGCCTATGGCGTGCCTTGATAATTTCAAGAATATAGTTAATTACCTATAAATATTAGTTACATACCGTAATAACATCAAGTGAATTACTAGTTTACTTTCACCTTAAAGTTGGCCAGCAAAGAGCACAAATCTATTAGCGGTAGTCCTATCAATGAGCTAGGGTCTGAGCTTATGATGCTGGTGAACAGGCTAATACCCAGGCCTTCAGCTTTAAAGCTTCCCGCGCAATCATAAGGTTCTTCTGTGCGGAGATAACCTTCTATTTCATCGTCGCTAAGTTGTCTAAAGATTACTTTAGTTGTATTCACGCAGCTGAAATGCTCGCAGTCGCCAGTTGATGTATAGCGAACCATGGCGAGTCCACTGTGGAAAAAAACCTCATTTCCTGATTGCCGTTTAAGCTGCTTGACCGCAAGATCATGGGTTCCTGGTTTATTAATAGGGTACCCGTTAAGGTCTGCGACCTGGTCCGCGCCAATTACAATTGATCCATGATGTTTTTCGGCAATATAGTACGCCTTTTCTCGCGCTAGTCTCTCTGCTGTCTGGCGTGGTAACTCATTGCCAATGGCGCATTCCTCGACTTTGGGGTATTCAATCGAAAATGGCAGCATTAATCGCTGCAAGAGTGCAGCTTTATAAGATGATCCTGAGGCAAGAATTAGATTGGACATATTACCTTGTCTTATTAAGTAAAGTTTACAAGTGATTAATGGCTCGCAATTGCCCGATTTTTAGGGCGATGCGACATTCTAAACCCCTACATGACTTTAAAGTACTGAAATTACCCAATTTTCTTTGACAGGCCATAGTGTTGTGCCTATCATGCGCGGCTAAAAGAGATCGACCTTATTTTATGGCATTGCCAACGCACATTGACCCTCGAAAACTAGCCTTGCAAGGATATCTCCTTGAAGGAGAGGTCAGAGCCGATAGTTTGCCTAGATTAGGTTCGTCTGTTTCAGCCATATGTTCACCCTTGATGGCGTCAGTTCAGTTTGAACTTGATGAGTCTAGGGCAAAAGTGGCCCACGGTTCGGCAGATGTTTCAGTCGACGTGATTTGCCAGCGTTGTTTGGATACTGTGCAGATTGAGTTGCATGCAGATTTTGCTGTACAGGTCATCTGGTCTGAAGAGCATTTGCACAGGGTGGCTAGTAATTATGAACCTTGGTTAGTCGTTGATAGAATGGCTAGTCTGAGTGAATTGCTAGAAGATGAAATTTTATTGGCTCTACCATTAGTGAACTATCACAATGTGGGAGAGTGCACTGGAGACGCTTTTTTAGATGAAGCGGCTCCAGAACCAGATGGTACTATTGAAGATAGTCCGTTTAGTATTTTGGAGCAGTTGAAGCAAAAGCACTAACTGCAAAACTTTTTGATTAGGAGTAACTCATGGCTGTTCAGAAAAGTCGAAAAACACGTTCAAAGCGAGGCATGCGTCGTTCACATGATGCATTAACCGAAGCCACTGTATCTACTGATTCAGTAACTGGTGAAAGACACTTACGTCATCACGTGACTGCAGATGGATTTTACCGCGGTCAGAAAGTCGTAGAGTCAAACGCCGACTAGGTATTGTTTTGGCGAGTTCAGTAAGGGTTGCTGTAGATGCTATGGGTGGCGAGTTTGGTCCCCCTATTATTGTGTCTGCTCTAGTTGCTTGCCTTAAGAAAAATATGTCTGTTGAAGCGCTGATATATGGCGATGAGCGTGCAATTAATAAAGAGCTTGCCTCTCACGCTCTACCTGCTGTTCTTGGTAGAATTAAAGTTGTGCACTGTGCTGAGCATGTCAGTGACTTAGATAAGCCGTCCGCGGTGTTAAGGTCTAAAAGAGATTCCTCCATGGGATGTGCCGTGAAAGCGGTGGCTGACCAAGAGGCTGATGCGTGTATAAGCGCAGGCAACACTGGGGCGTTGATGGCTCTCGGGCTATTTTGCCTCAAAACCCTTCCGGGCATCTCCCGTCCCGCAATTTGTACTACGTTCCCAACTGTTCGCGGCCGTACTTATGTACTTGATCTTGGCGCCAACCTTGAATGTTCCGCCGGCCAACTTCACCAGTTTGCAGTGCTGGCCAATTTCGCCGCTCAATTACTCGATAACAATACCAGCCCCAGCATACGAATTTTAAATGTCGGCGAGGAAAAAACCAAGGGTAGCGATCATTTGCATATCGCGGCTGATTTGCTTGAGAATGATACTGACCTCAACTATGAGGGTTTTGTAGAAGGTGACGGTATTTTTGAGGGCGTTGCCGACATTATTGTGTGTGATGGATTCAGTGGTAATATTGCGCTGAAGACGTCCGAAGGCTTCGCCAGCATGATTAAGTCGCTGCTGGAAGAATTATTTAGTAAGAGTTGGCTTGCGCGGATTGCTTTAAGCTTAATAAGCGGCTCTTTTAAGGATGTGAAGGTCAAGCTCGATCCTGCTCTGTATAATGGCGCTTATCTACTGGGCTTAAATGGGGTCGTGGTTAAAAGTCATGGAAGTGCCTCCATAAAGGCCTTTGGTCATGCCCTAGATGTGGCAATATCGGCCGCTGAACGAAATCTCCCCAAGGCATTGACGCCATTGTTAGAAACTAAACTTATCAGTCGTAGCAAGGAGTAGCTTTAGCGCATGAAAAATAATTTAGCATTCGTGTTCCCAGGTCAGGGTTCTCAGAAAGTAGGTATGCTTAAAGAGTTAGGTGATGCACACAGGATAGTTTTGGATACTTTCGCTGAGGCATCTG
>CAJIZU010000111.1 GCA_905181925.1 gamma proteobacterium HTCC2207 | reverse complement strand
CAGCACCCCAAAGGCGAATCTCTTTCACTTCCGGCAAGGCTAAAAGTTCATCATAAATCTCGTCACCCACAATCTTTTTCTCTAGCTGGGTCATATCGCCATAAACAGCAACACCCATTCCCCAAAGGTTGCGCTCTACTCTTTTAACGGTGGGCTTTTCAAGATCATCAGGTAAGTTAGTAATGCTATCAATACGGTTTTCAACTTGACTCATTACCTCATTGATATCTTCGCTGGCTTCGATCTCCAAGTAGATCCGAGCATAATCTCGATCCGCTACAGAAGTGATTTTTTTTATACCCTGCAGTCCTTCCAAGGCAGATTCCATCGGCAAAATCACGCCTTTCTCTACTTCTACAGGCGCAGCACCTGGGTAGGGCGCCCCGATACTGATCACGCGCGTTTCTGTGCGCGGAAAAATTTCTTTACTCATACTGAGTAAAGACAATGTTCCTGCGAAAAAAACCAAGACCATGACTAAATTTGCCGCTACCGGGTTGCGTGCAAACCAGCTAATAAGTCCTTTTGAGTCCAAATCCATTATTCTGAGCTCCGCTTGCTGAGGGAGTTTTTTACTTCGACCTTGAGACCTTCGATAGGCGTACCTAATGCGCTCACGATCACCTCGACCCCATCCTTGAGACCTTCGCTTATGTAGTAGTAGCCTTCATCGTTAAATACCACTTTAACCGTACTAATTTGTAGTTTCTGCATCTCATCGACTAAAGCGACTCGAGATCCCTGCAATAGAGCACTGCGTGGAACTTTAAACACACCTTTCAATGTTTTACCGGGTAATTTTGCAGTCACAAAAGTCCCTACCAATAGTGGCGGCGCACTCGTGAGCAACGGTTGACTAAGTCCGTAAGGGTCTGAGACTCGTGCCACCAAGTATTGAGAGCGATTGAGTTCATTAACAACACCCTCAGACCTGACTATGGCTGCAGACCAATCAGCTGATCGACCGTTCACAGATCCGCTTAGAACGACCTTATTACTAGCATCCATAGTTTGAAACGACCGCTGGTCCATCTGGAACAAATCTTTAGCCGTTAGCGGTAGCCTTACTTCTACAAAGTCGATAGCGAAGGTTTCACCTAAGCGTGAGCCTGTGGTGACATATTGGCCGACATCGACTGATTTGACCGATACCATTCCCGCATAAGGTGCACGAATTGTCGCTCTTTGTAGCTTAGTTCGCGCCTGCTTTACCTCCGCTTGAGCTTGCAGAATATTGGCTTCAGCTTCAGCGAGGTAAGGTTCTCTCAAGGCCAAAGTCGGTGCCTCTGACTCAGGCCGACCGGTCATTTCCCACTCTTTTTTGGCTTGAATAGCCCTTGCTTTTTCAAGCTCTAGCAAAGCATTTCTACTGATTAATTGTGCTTTAGCCCGCTGCAAAGCTACCTCATAATCCACAGGATCAAGACGCATTAAAATATCGCCTTGTTTAAAAGTTCCGCCAACAATAAATTGATCTGACACTTCAAGAACTGTCCCAGAAACTTCTGAGATTAACGTCGTTCGGGTGCGGGGACGAACCGTACCCTGAGAATCCACTGATAAAGTTACCTCAGTACGATTAAGAATCTGAGTTTTGACCGCCAGTGCCGCCTCAGGCACTTCTGCTTTAGTCGGTTGTGCCTTAAACATATCCATCAAAAACACCACTAACAAGGCGCCTAAAACGAGTAATACGGGTGCAAACTTTTTCATTTAAAACAATTTCCTTTTTATCATTTTCTAAATTTTATTAGAGCCATCCTAGGCTCATCAACATATAAATGGTGAGTGACGCGGCTGCTCCCGCTGCTACATCGTCCAACATAATTCCCCATCCACCAGTGAGATTTTTATCAATCCAGCTAATTGGCCAGGGTTTGATAATATCGAAAAACCGAAATAAGCCAAATCCAAGAAGCACTGATATCCACGATACTGGCAGCGCGGTCATGGCAATCCATAAACCTACAAATTCATCCCAGACAATTCCACCATGGTCATGAACGCCCATTTTCTTTGCCGCAGCCCCGCAAATAAATACCCCAAATAAACCGCTAATCGCCACCACTATTAAGTATGTCGGGAGCGATAAATCAGCTATCAGGAACCAAATTGCGAGCCCTACTAATGATCCAAAGGTTCCGGGTGCTTTCGGCGCCAAACCACTACCAAAACCAAACGCCAGTAGTAGGCTAGGCGACTTAACGAGCATCGAAAGAGATGGATTAGTAGCCAAAATGATCAAACCCCTTTTGCGAGTTATTTACCGGTGAGTCATCAAGTAGCACCTCAGGACCTAACTCACCGCAAGAAATAATCTTGCCTATTCTCGTGGCCACTAACCTACCGTCTACTATCCACCTAGTCAGCTTATCAATATTTTCCTCTGGTACTGTAAAGCACAGCTGATAGTCATCACCACCGTACAAAGCCCAATCTAAATAATCATCGGGAAAACCCGACGTTACATCATTAAGAACAGGTAACTTATTGGTTACTACGTTAGCACTCACTCCACTAGACTTGCACAGATGATCTATATCGGCGATCAAGCCATCGGAAATATCGATACAGGACGACGCTACAGCGGTCAAATCAATACCTTCTGACACTTTAGGCTGAGGTCGATAGAACCTGTGAATAAGCCGCTCACGGATGGAGTGACTAATATCCTTACTGATATTTTTGTGGGTAACAACAGCAAGCCCTGCTCCGCCATCCGCCAAATGGCCAGTGACGTAGATCGAGTCTCCAACCTTTGCGCCACTCCGCTTTAAAGCTATCCCTGAAGTGACTTCGCCAAGCATGGTAATACTAATCGTAAGCGGCCCACAGGTTGTATCACCGCCTATTAATGAGCAATGAAATTCTTCTGCCACTTCGGCAAGACCCGCACTAAACTCTTTTAACCAGACAGGTTTAGCATATTCAACAGGTAAAGTGAGAGCCAGCGTGAACCAGCGGGGATTAGCGCCCATCGCCGCCATGTCACTAAGATTGACACAAAGAGCACGTTGAGCAATATGGTAAGGACTGGCATCCTGCGGAAAATGGACACTTTCAACCAGTGAGTCTGTGGCCACCACTAATTGAGTGTCCACGTTAGTCAATAAATCTAAAATAGCACCATCATCACCAATACCAAGAACCACTCTATTTTGACCTGTTAGATCTTTAAAATAGTTCGCGATAATCTCAAATTCGCCGGTTCGTTCAGACGTTGACTGAACCAAAATTACCCACTCCTAAAAGATCAGTCATTTGGCTTGACCTGCAGTGACTTCAATTACACGTTTTTCTACGGCAATTTTATCGAGGACGCCATTGATAAACTTGAAAGCATCAGTGGGCCCGTAGGTTTTCGCAAGATTAACCCCTTCATTGATTACCACTTTATAAGGTACATCAATACTGTATAACATCTCGAATGTGGACAAACGCAAGATTGCTCTGGAGACAGGATCCAACTGTTTATTCTCCCGATCTAGATGCGGTTCAAAAGCACCATCCACTTCCCCTAAATTTTTGGGTACGCCGAACAATATATTATGAAACAATTTGTTATCAACTTTTGTCATGTTGTTGTCATGATGAAACTCGGCTTCAATAGTCTCCAAGTCAGTGCCGCCAACGTCCCATGAGTATAGTGCTTGCACTAACATACGACGGGCTTTTTGGCGTTCTCTTGATTTTGACATTTACGCAGTACCGCCTATTTGTTTAAACACTGACAGCATCTCAAGCACTGAAAGTGCCGCTTCTTCACCTTTATTTTCATTATTATCGCCCGCCCGCGCTAAGGATTGCTCTAGGTTATCAGTCGTTAACAAGCCAAATGCAATAGGTAGATTTTCATTTAAACTTACCTGACCTATACCGCGAGTCGTTTCGGAACACACATAGTCAAAGTGCGGAGTATCTCCGCGAATAACGCAACCCAACGCAATAACCGCATCAAAACGTCCGGTTCGTGCGGCGCGCTGACTAGCAATAGGCAGCTCGAAAGCCCCCGGCACTCTATAGGCTTCGATCTCAGCATTTTCAATCCCCTGCCTATTAAGAGCCCTGACAGCACCGGCCAAAAGACTATCGGTAATTTCAGCATTCCATCGTGCTGCAACCACCGCTATACGCACTGAACCGGCGTCAAAGCTGTATTCTTCTGGTCTAAATTGTCCCATTTAGAAATCCTATTTTACTGTTACTAAGTCAGTTATTTTGACGGGGTAGTGCAAACTATTCGCAACTAACGTATTCAACAACCTCAAGATCAAACCCTGAAATCGCTGTAAATTTAAAAGGTGCACTCATCAAGCGCATCTTGTGAACACCCAAGTCCATTAATATCTGCGAGCCAGTTCCAACCTGCTGGTACACCACATCGCTTGCAGACTGGCCACTATTGGCACCGGGATTTAAGATCATATCGACCGCCGTATCGATATCATCCGCAGACTCTGGATAATGTAGCAGAACTACCGCGCCGCGCCCTTCCAAAGCCACTCTTTCAAGTGCTCGATGGAACGACCAAGCCTTGAATTCTCCTTCAGACTCGAGCGCTAAAATATCTCGCGCTGAACGATTAATATGTACCCGCACTAAAGCTGGCTCATCGCCACTTACATCACCCATCACCATGGCAAAGTGCTTTTCATTGCGCGCTTTATCCAGATAAGTCTTAAGTACAAATTCTCCATAGTGAGTTTTTACTGAGCGTTCGTTAACACACTGTGTGGTCTTCTCTGTCACAAGCCTGTAATGGATCAAATCAGCAATCGTGCCAATCTTGAGTTGATGTTTTTCGGCAAATTTTTCCAAGTCATCGCGACGAGCCATGGTGCCATCTTCATTCATAATCTCAACGATAACTGCTGCTGGCTCAAAGCCTGCAATTCTGGCTAAATCACAGCCGGCTTCAGTATGTCCAGCACGACTCAATACGCCACCTAGCTGCGCCTTTAGGGGAAACACGTGTCCGGGCTGAACAATATCACTGGGCTTCGCATTACTGGCAACAGCAGCCTGGACTGTACGAGCCCGATCCGCAGCAGAAATGCCGGTAGTCACACCCTCCGCTGCTTCAATTGACAGTGTGAAGGGGGTTCCATAACCCGATGCGTTATTGTCGTGATTGACCATCATCGCCAAATCAAGCTGCTTGCACCGTTGTTGATCCAACGTAAGACAAATCAATCCGCGCGCAAAGGTCGCCATAAAATTGATATCTTGAGGTCGTACCATGGGCGCAGCCATCACGAGATCACCTTCGTTCTCACGATCTTCATCGTCCATTAAAATAACCATCTTACCCTGACGGATATCTTCGATTAGCTCTTCTACAGTGTTTAGCAACATTGATTACTCTCTTCCGTTAGCGTCAATACTTATTGGTCAGCGGCTTTATCGCCTAGCAGCAGTCGCTCTAAATATCGAGCAACCAAATCAACTTCTAGGTTCACTTTTGTGCCAACGTGGTAATCACCAATTACCGTGTGCAGCATGGTGTGAGGGACTATATTGAGTTCGAACTCAGATCCTTCAACAACATTGACGGTCAAACTAGTCCCATCAACGGTAATCGATCCTTTATGGGCTATATATTTTGCAATATCGCGCGGCGCACGCAGCCTGAACCGCCAAGACCTAGCATCACCTTCCAGTGACACGACTTCGCCAATACCATCAACATGTCCTGAGACAATATGTCCTCCAAAACGATCAGTGGCCTGCATCGCTTTTTCTAAATTGACGCGACTGCCGGTTTCCCACTGCCCAATGGTGGTTAAATTAAGCGTTTCCACAGACACGTCAGCAATAAACCCCTGGCCGGTTAACTCCACGGCCGTAAGGCATGCACCGTTACACGCGATGCTATCACCCAGACTAACATCCGTTAGACTCAAGTCACCGGTGTTAATCGTTAACCGAACATCGCCGCCGCGAGGCTCCAAACCGACGACATCACCAATAGCAGAAATAATTCCTGTAAACATATCCTTTTCCCTCACTAAAAGTCTCAAATAACACACTATCAGTGTGCTCTAAATCTTGTCCTTCCAAAGAATTTTAGTAATCCTTGTCCGGATACATTGTAATACGAAGATCTTCACCAATCTGACGAACATCCTGTATCGATAGCGCCAAATGCGCGTCAATGGTGTTGATTGGCAGGTTGAACATTGGACGAGCCTCACTGCCAAATAGCTTAGGTGCCCAGTAACAGACCAGCTCATCGAGCAAACCTTCAGCAATAAAGCCGCCCGCTAAACCAGCCCCAGCCTCGACCATCACTGAATTACATTGACGATCAGCCAAGTCCCTCAGTAACGCATGTAAATCAACATGCTTACCATGTGCAGGAAAAAATACCACTTCTGCACCAGCCGCAATCAAAGCACCCGATTTTTCACGTTGACTTTTACCATCCAGCGTAGCAATTAATGTTTTGCCCGGCTGAAGTAACATTCGCGCCGTAGCTGACATTTGCAACTGACTATCAACGACAACGCGCAATGGTTGCTGTAATACGTCATCAATACCTAATTGCTCGCTAGTTATACGCACAGTTAGTGACGGATCATCCATCAATTGAGTGCCAATTCCAGTAATGATCGCGCAACTTTTTGCCCGCAACTTTTGAACATCATGACGTGACGCCGGGGTGGTCACCCACTGACTCTGACCACTAGCCATGGCAGTTCTACCATCCATGCTTGCCGCCATCTTCACTAACACCCAAGGCAGTCCTTGCTCGTGCCGTTTGATAAACCCTTGATTCAAGTCTCTCGCCTGGTCTTCTAACAACCCACAGTCAACCTCAATCCCAGCGTCTTTTAATAATTGAATCCCTTGACCGCAAACCTGAGGATTTGGATCCTCGCAGGCTATCACAACCCTCGCTACGCCAGCATCAATTAACGCTTGAGCACAGGGCCCAGTGCGACCCTCATGACTGCAGGGTTCGAGCGTTACATAAACGCAGCTACCGACTGGATCTTGGACCATGTTTAAAGCTTCGATCTCGGCATGGTTTTCACCTGCGGGCCTGGTATAGCCCTCGCCAATAATATTTTCATCGATACTAATAACACACCCAACAGCAGGGTTAGGTGCCGCGGTAAATCTCCCCTTAGCCGCCATCACAAGCGCTCTGGCCATCATCTTGCGGTCATGTGTCGAAAAATTCATTTTTTATCGCTCGTGACTGGCTTTGCATCACTCAAGCGATTAAGTTCATCCTGAAATTCACTTAAATCTTGAAAGCTTCGATAAACTGATGCAAAGCGAATGTAAGCCACCTCGTCCAATTCTTGAAGTTGACGCATAACCTCTTCTCCAATAATGCGTGAAGAGATTTCGCGCTCACCGGTCACTTGTAAAAAGTGCTTAATGTGTGACAGAGATATCTCAATCTGCTCGATTGAGACGGGTCGCTTCTCAAGCGCACGCTGCAACCCTGCACGCAATTTATCTTCATCAAAGGGTTCTCTATTGCCATCACTTTTAATAACCCGCGGCATAACAAGTTCCGCTAATTCATAGGTCGTAAAACGCTCACTACAATCAACGCACTCACGTCTTCGACGCACTTGTCCGCCATCAGCGACTAATCGAGAGTCGACAACTTTGGTGTCATCAGCATTACAAAATGGACAGTACATAATGATGCTCGGAAAAATGGAGGCTCAGTTTAACACAATAGTCGCTGTTTTAAGACTATATAAGGCTAAGGTTTGTCCATCGGCGCTACGCCCACATCGTCGCCTGAATGCGCGTATTTCATACCATTAGACGTAAACAATGTTCGGTGCCTCGCTCCGGAAATAACCGGGTCGTTAAGCTCATAACCTGCATCCCCAGGGTATAGGCAAACCATCTGCCCATCCAACTTACACAATCGAGGAGTTACTTCAAACGATTGCCGCGCCGCAAGCATGTCACACGCACTTTTGGCACTCTCATAGTGACTGATTAGACTGATCGCAAGATATGTAGGCGGCATAAGCGTTAGCTCACCCAAATGATAAAGTTCGATCGATTTTCGCAGACTTAACCATTGAAATTCGTGGATTTCAGAACCGTCAATTAACACATCTTCTGAATTTTGATCAGCCCGGGCTGCAAAAAACCACGTAGCAAAACGTCGTTTCTCTCCGATGGGTGTGGTCCAGTTGCAAAAATGCACTAAGCTATCTTCAGCAATCGTCAGCCCACACTCCTCATGCACTTCGCGGACGGTCGCTGTTCTGGCGGCCTGCTCCTCCGTGCTTGCGGCTTCCAACTCTGAGGCATCAATGGCTCCACCCGGGAAAACCCATGCACCACCGGCAAAGGCAAGCTTAGCATTGCGACGGAGCAGCAGTGTTTCCAGCCCTTCATCCGAGTCACGCAAGAGAATGGCAGTGCCCGCTAAGCGGATCGGAATAGACGAGTCAGTCATATTTTTCCCTACTAATTTACTGCATCAGTTACACCGCTACCCGCTCTTACTTTGCCAGCAATACTTTAGCCATAAACAGGGAAACGGGCACACACTTCCAGTACTTTTTCTTTGATCTCGGCGATCACAACCTCTGAATTCCCGGCTTCCAAACTATCTAGAATGTCACACATCCAGTGCGTTAATTGGACCGTTTCTTTAAGTCCAAATCCTCGAGTAGTAATTGCTGGAGTGCCAACACGCAACCCAGACGTAACAAAAGGAGATCGTGGATCATTAGGGACTGCATTTTTATTCACAGTGATAAACGCTTCGCCCATTGCTCGGTCTGCATCAGTTCCGGTATATTCCTTGCCAATTAAACTCACCAGCATCAGATGATTTTCAGTACCGTTGGAAACAATTTCTATTCCACGTTCCATAAAAGTTGCAGCCATCGCTTTTGCATTAGCAACAACCTGCTTTTGATAAACAACAAAATCCTCGCTCGCCGCTTCTTTAAACGCTACCGCTTTTGCTGCAATCACATGGCACAATGGGCCGCCCTGACTACCCGGAAAGACTGCAGAATTACACTTTTTAGCGATATCCGCATCGTTGGTCAAAATAATGCCGCCACGGGGCCCGCGCAACGTTTTATGCGTCGTAGAAGTCACCACATGCGCATGAGGAATTGGACTAGGGTAGACACCCGCTGCTACTAAACCTGATACATGAGCCATGTCTACCAGTAAGTAAGCGTTCACTTTATCTGCTATTTCACGGAATCTTGCCCAATCCATAATGCCCGAGTAAGCAGAGAATCCGGCGATAATCATCGCTGGCTTATGCTCAATCGCCAACGCCTCGACCTGATCATAATCAATAAGACCAGTTTCTGCATTCAATCCATATTGCACTGGGTTATAAAGTTTTCCGGAAAAGTTAGGCTTAGCCCCATGGGTTAAATGTCCACCATCTGCAAGGCTCATACCCAAGATTGTATCGCCACCTTTGATAAGCGCCAAAAAGACAGCGCTATTAGCCTGCGACCCTGAATGAGGCTGAACATTGGCATATTCCGAACCATATAAACTCTTTAACCGTTCGATGGCCAACTGCTCCGCCAAATCAACATATTCGCAACCACCGTAGTATCGTTTGCCGGGATAACCTTCAGCATACTTATTGGTCATCTTGCCGCCCTGAGCCTCCATAACAGCCAGACTAGTGTAATTTTCTGAAGCAATCAGCTCAATATGCTGCTCTTGTCTCTGATCTTCACTCTGAATTGCCTGCCATAATTCGGGGTCAATCTTCGCAATTGTGTGGGCTTTATCGAACATGATTAGATTTTTTCCTGGAGGTGAGAGGGTTTTTTTGTGTCCGTGATTCTACCTTATTTGGAGCTAGTCTTATAGTCTCAAAAACTAAGATTTTAGCTCTTTTTTTACAGTGTTTAATTATTTCTCAAACAGCGCAATTGACTCTACATGGGCGGTGTGTGGAAACATATCCATCACCCCCACATCCTTGCATTTGTAGCCAGCCCGCATCAAAAATTCAGCATCCCTAACCATGGTCGAGGGATGGCATGAAATATAGATAATCTGTTTAGCCCCAGATTTAGCCACCCAGGGCATTATTGCAGCTGCACCGCTGCGCGGAGGATCAAGAACAATTAAATCGATAGACGATGTGAGCTTACTGACCTTTTTCAAACTCTTAGCATCATTTAAGTCTGCAACCAAAAACTGGGCGTTTTCAACGCCATTATTACTCGCATTTTTAACCGCAGCAGAAACCAGCGTTGCCAAACCCTCTACGCCAATGACTTTAGTAAAATGTTGAGACAATGGTAGAGATAGATTTCCGGAACCGCAGTATAGGTCTATAGCTACCCCAGTCCGTTCACTCGAAATCAGTGCCAGCATCTGGTCGATCATGCGGCGGTTTATAGCGTCGTTCACTTGAATAAACTGACCGGGCTCAAAATTGACCTGTATATCGCCTTTAACGCCAAAAAACAGCCCCTCTTCGCCCCGATCTATTCGCGAGAATTGTCCATTTTTTATCGCCTTCCACCATAATTGAATGGGCATCTCGGTGGCGGCAGTAAGCGCCTGCAAAACATCAGCTAACTCACTACCAAAAAGACGTCTACTAGCGTCTACTGCAACCGCCAATGCATTATCTGCCGCCACTAATTCTATCTCAAAAATCTTAATGTCTTGCGCAAGCTGATTTAGAATTGAAGGCATAGCTATTAACAAGACATCCAACGATTTATCCAGCACCAAACAACTCGCAATCGGCTCAATGCGATTGCTACCAGGATTGTGAAATCCCACCAAAAACTGCCCATCTCTTGCGCGCTGGACCGCAAGCCTAGCGCGACGACGATAATGCCACTCTGGACCGACGAGAGAATCTAAAATATTTTCTGGCTTCATCTCAGTTCGGGAAAAGTTATTTAAGAGCTGACCTTTTTTGAATTCAATCTGCTGTGAGTGCTGCAAGTGTTGCAAACTGCAACCACCACATTTTGAGAAATATTCGCATTCTGGTGTCCTGCGATAGTCTGACGCGACTAACACTTTGGTTAATCGTGCCTCTGCAAAGTTGCGCTTTTCACGGATCACCCTAAATTCAACTTCCTCACCGGGAAGCGCACCCTCAACAAAAAAGGCTTTTCCATTGATTCTACCAACACCGCGCCCATCGTGAAGAAGGTCGGTAATTTCGCAACTTAAGGCTGGCTTAGCACCCATAGTGTTTTTTAGCTTTTGTCGTGGAGCGGTTGGTGTCCGGATTAGTCGCTAGTTTAACCGAATTGGTAGCCATAAAACTCATAATAAAATATCACCAAGCAATTGTTTGACCATCCCAATCAAGATAAGACAACTCACCATCAAGTTGTGCCGAATCCATAATCATGGCCAATTGCTCAGCGACAAATTCTGTTGTAAACAATTTTCCGGTGGGCACTGTGCTTTGAAAAGGTTTGGATAAAGCAGTGTCAGTCGTTCCTGGATGGAAGGCGATTAATTTCACGTTCTTTGCCCGACGAGCGTATTCGATGGACGCTGTTTTTAAGACCATATTTAACGCAGCTTTGGATGCCCTGTAAGCGTACCAACCTCCCAAATTATTATCACTAAGACTACCTACTCGCGCGCTCATGGTAGCCACAATACAGGGGGTCTGGCCTTTTAAAATCTTAAACAGCAGTTTTAGCCACAACGCTGGCACCACTGTATTGCTGTGAAAAATCTCTTGCAGTGCCTCGCTGGTTATATCTTCAAGACGCTTTTCTGGCCACAGCTTGTCCGAATGCAATAGCCCGTGACAGACACATACTCTGCTAAACGTACCCGCGTGAGGCATCAGTTGACTGACTGTGTCAGCCATTTGAGTTTCACTATACTCAGCCTGCAACCACACCAACTTTGATTGGTTTTGACCCTCGTTCGAGCCAACAGGATTTTTTTTACTACTGACAGAAAATACTTTATCAATCTCAGGATCATTAAGAAATTCTGAGACCATTGCCGACCCCAAACCACCACTGGCGCCTAGAACTAGCGCACAGCGGCCTACAGAATTCATCGCTTCACCTCGCTATCGATAGAACAAGAATCACAGCGCTTTTGACCACTAATCAAGGAGGAAATAGTGTGTCGATACTTGGCAAAAAAAACATAAACAAGATTGGCAATTTGCTTGAAGACGGGCCAGCGCAAAATGGCTACCCAATGCCGCTTGCCCACCAAAGTCCAGGCCTCATAGGTAACATCTAAGGCATAGATAATTGTCCCATCGGCCAGTTGCCCGTGCAGAATACGATCTGCTTGTACTCGATCAATATAAGGGAATCGCGATTCAAAGCCCTCCGCATAGATATCTTCATAGGCAATTGCATGATTGCTATCACGCTTTTTTAGGTGGTTCATCTCAGCGGCGCACAGAGGACATCCACCGTCATAAAAAATCGTTAAATCAGTCATTAAAGATCCTGAAGCATTAAGTAAATCACCACGGCATGCATTATGAGCACAGCAATGGTTAATCTAAAGCGCATTTTCCAGTAGCCAACGCTAGTCTTTGTCGCCAAACGCTCTACCCATAACAGACTAGCAAAGCCCCCTGACAAAACCGTGACAGCGAAAACCGTCATCACAGGAGAAATAAAAATCACCAGCAGCGCTAACCACGCAGTGAGTGACAACAAATTACTGAACACAACGGCGGCATTGGTCATTGAATTGTGTCCATCCGACTCCCATTTACCCCAAAGGGTGCCTGCCATGAAACTCAAAATTACGGCGCTGTAACTAATAAAGACATAAGGCGCATACAAGTCAAAAATTGCCGCACTCTGCAGCCCTGGACCATTCCAAACGGCATTTACCATCACTACGGCGGGAATCAAAAACGGTAAAAGCCCCGCATATCCCAGAATCTTTATTACTTTGGGTAAAGCTGCCGATTGCACATTTGACGTCATCTTTAGGTATCCTGGTTTCTACCTGTGAATACGGATTTCGCAGACAGCTAGATTAGTTAACGCACTATAAGGCGCGCGGTCATTTGAAGAGAGGCAATCCACGCGCACAAGGAACGCGTAACAAGAGCTTACTGAATCGACCGCAGACAGCGAATATACACATGTTAAAGACTGGCATTTTTTTATTTTCTAATGATCTTCGAGTGACGGACAATCCCGCTCTGGCACAGGCAAGTCGTGAAATGGACCGCCTGATCTGTCTGCATTGCTCAGAACAGCCTTCTCCGTCAAGCAGGGTCCGCGCACCCGCCAAACTGTCTAACCATCGGCTCCATTTTTTACATCAATCATTGAAGGCACTTGATCAAAATCTGAAGCATCACCAACAGAACTTGCTTATCCGTGAGGAGCCACTGCTCGACGTGATAGCAGAATTAATAACATTGCATAATGTTAGCCACGTCTACAGTAGTTACAACGCCGGATGGTATGAGAACCATCAGTGGGAGGTTTTGACATCGCGTTATCCTGGGATCATATTTCAGCAACAACACAGCCATACGCTATTTGATCAAGATCAGTTGCCATTTGCTCTAAACGAATTGCCGGATAGTTTTTCCAAATTCAGACGCGTTATTGAACGTGTCGAGATTACCGCTCCGATGTCGACACTAACGTCCATTCCGCCAAGTCCATTACCAGCAAGCCATCATAAATGATCGGCAAACAGGCATAAGGCAGTAGGTAATGGTATTTTTGAAGGAGGAGAGGATGCTGGCCTCAAACATCTGAGAAACTACTTCAGTCAGAATCTTGCCAGCAGCTACAAAAAAACTCGTAATGGTCTGGACGGTATGGACTATTCAACCAAATTTTCTCCGTGGTTGGCCAACGGCTGTATTTCGGTACGAACAATAATCGCAAAACTGCGCGAGTATGAACGAGACATCGAATCTAATGACTCAACTTATTGGATCTATTTTGAATTGTTGTGGCGTGAATACTATCAGTGGTATGCCCACAGGCATCAATCGGCTCTCTTCTCACTAAAAGGTATTGGTACAGGTAATCCAAGCACTAGCTTCTACCCAGAACGCTACCAAAAATGGTGTCATGGCAACACGCCCTTTCCCATAATTAATGCTCTAATGAACCAACTCAACACCACCGGTTACATGTCTAACAGAGGACGCCAGCTTATCGCTAGCTGCTTTGTACATGAGCTCAACTTAGACTGGCGCTATGGTGCGACATATTTAGAACAGCAGTTAATCGATTACGATACCGCGTCCAATTGGGGGAATTGGCAGTACTTAGCCGGTGTTGGTGCTGATCCTCGAGGTCACAGAAAGTTTGACTTAAATAAGCAAACCGCAACCTATGACCCTAATGGCGAGTTCATAAATCATTGGCAAGGTACTAGCCACTTAACAACTCTAGATTCTATGGATGCCGCAGACTGGCC
>CAJIZU010000110.1 GCA_905181925.1 gamma proteobacterium HTCC2207 | reverse complement strand
CGCTAGTCTTTTTGTATCTTTTTATGTTGATGTCACAGGTTTCGGCGGATGAAGCTAGGCCGGTCTATGTTGAAATTGAACAGGTCTCTACCTTTAAATATTCGGTTAGGTGGAAGATTCCTCCAGTCATGGCCGAGGGAGAGGAACCGCGAATTAGTTTAGAGCACGCCAGTTGTAATCTGGTAATGGATAAGTCTCCTGCTGGTCTGCTGGGGCGTGCATTGTATGAGTGCAGTGAGACTGATTTAAAATTCGATATAAGATTGATTTATCCTGTGGGTAATCCCGCATTAACATCTCTGGTTGTGTTTAATCGTTTATTCTCGGATCCTCAGCAAATATTTTCTGGACCTGAAGTCACCACTATTACATTGGGAGCCCTCGATGAGCCGCTGGATGTTAGCAAGCAATATCTTTCTGCCGGTATAGAACATATCTTGGTTGGATCAGACCATCTTTTATTCATTGTGTGCTTAATTGTTATTGCCCGAAGTTTCAGACGGTTAGTGCTTACGGTGACGGGGTTTACTGTAGCGCATTCGATTACCTTGAGTCTGGCGACCTTAAATATTGTGCAGGTCAGGACTGAGTTGGTCGAGTTACTTATTGCTCTGAGTATTCTTTTGCTGGCTGTTGAGATTATTAAGCATTACCGGATTAAAGATTACACCAGTTTTACATGGCGTTATCCTGTAACAGTTTCTTCTGTCTTTGGCTTACTTCATGGATTTGGGTTTGCGGTAGTGCTGCAAGAGTTGGGGCTACCGCAGTCAATGAAAATTCACGCACTGTTATTTTTTAATATTGGTGTCGAAATTGGTCAGCTACTATTTATTGCCGCTGTTGTGGTCGTTTCCTTGTTGGCAATAAAACTGATTCCCGCTGTCGACAGGAGTCAGATAATGATCACTCAATTATCTATCTATGTTATCGGTAGTTGCAGTGCTTACTGGCTTTTCGAGCGGACTATATTGCTACTCTAAACCGAGCGAGGAACGCTTAAATACTTGCGCTCATTTAAGGTGCCCCAAGTGCTTGGCGATAACTTTTAGGGATGGTTTGAACAATTTGGGTGTGCAAGCAATAATGTGGCCAGTGTCCAGAAAGGACTCTCCGCCTTGAAAATCACTGACCATTCCGCCAGCTTCCCTAACAATAAGAGCACCAGCTGCTATATCCCAGGGTTTTAAATGCATTTCCCAGAATACATCCATTCGCCCTGCAGCCACATAGGCTAAATCAAGAGAGGCTACCCCTAGGCGTCTAATGCCAGAGGAGTTGTCAGCAAATTCATGCATGCATGCTAGGTAATTTTTCATCTCACTAAAGGATGGATCACTAAAAGGGATTCCGGTTGCATAGAGAGCACCTGCTTCCTCGCGGCGGCCTGATACTCGAATTCGGCGGCCATTGAGTCTAGCGCCGCCACCGCGGCTAGCAGTAAATTCTTCGCGTTTAAAGGGCTCTAGAATGACGGCATGCTCAAGACGTCCCTTTACCCGGCAGGCGATCGAGATCGCCACATGGGGTATGCCTCGCACAAAATTAGTGGTGCCATCTAAGGGGTCGATTATCCATTGAAAATCGCTACTCTTGTTACCGGTAGAGCCGCCTTCTTCGCCAAGAAAACAGTGATCTGGGTAGGCTTTTTTAAGTTGCTCAATA
>CAJIZU010000109.1 GCA_905181925.1 gamma proteobacterium HTCC2207 | reverse complement strand
CGTCTTTCCGTCGGAGAGTGACAGGGATATTCAAGAGTGTACGTATCTTGTTCAGCTCTGGATACACTCCGGATCCCCTCTGCAGTGTGCATAGCGTCACCATCACCCTTTGCCGCAGCAACATCACAGATTTTCAGATAATTGGTTCCATCCCAATCATAGGACGACAGAAACCCGTTGTTACGGCCAAAACTTTTCCAATGATGGTTGGCGAAAACCACCTCACCACCGGCTTCAAGAACCACTATGCTGTCGGTGCTCGCGTCCAAAACTGACTTTACAAAGTCATAGCTATCTAATCCTTTAGTCCCTTGAATATGCCTATCTCCTTTATCATTCCTGGCGAGCATGCCTAGTTTGTATAACCTTAGCACCTAAAGCATCGCAAGGTATTATTCAACCTAGGTTACTCGATGATTGACCGCTAAATGCATACGATTACTAGATCTAACTAATTCTCTTTGATTTTCTCAAGGCGAAGGTCGAAAACGCTACAGCTACGACCCCCCTCAGACTGAAAGCTTTTCAGGCGGCAAACCACACTGGCTAATAAACTTTCGCGTCTAACTCTCCACTTTGGTAACGCTCTGTCATTGCATCTAAATTTAACGCTTTTAACTTTGAGGCATTACCCGCAGTTCCAAACGATTCATATCGGGCGGAAGCGATGTCTTTCATCGCAATAATGGTCTCTTTTAGAAACGCACGTGGATCAAAAGCACTTGGATTTTCTGCTAGGAAACGGCGTACTGCACCGGTTGATGCAAGCCGTAAATCCGTATCAATATTGACCTTACGTACCCCATACTTGATTCCCTCACAAATTTGCTCGACCGGCACACCATAGGTCTCAGGAATTTCACCACCATATTTATTAATAACTGCTAGCCACTCCTGAGGGACTGATGATGAGCCGTGCATTACCAGATGGGTACCGGGAATACGCGCATGTATCGCTTTAATTCTATCGATAGCGAGAATATCTCCTGTCGGTGGACGGCTAAATTTATAGGCGCCATGAGACGTACCACAGGCAATAGCTAGCGTATCTACTTGCGTTTTTGCGACAAAATCTGCGGCCTCTTCAGGATCTGTTAGCATCTGCTCAATAGAAAGGACTCCTTCAGCACCAATTCCGTCCTCTTCCCCGGCTTGACCAGTTTCTAATGATCCTAAACAACCCAGTTCGCCCTCGACAGAGACGCCACATGCATGTGCCATCTCAACCGTACGTCGCGTAACGTCAACATTATAATCATAGCTTGACGGGGTTTTCCCATCCTCCTCCAAAGATCCGTCCATCATTACGGAGGTGAATCCGAGCTGAATAGAACGCTGGCAAACTGCCGGGCTAGTTCCGTGATCTTGATGCATACATACCGGAATATGCGGCCATTCTTCTACGGCCGCCTGAATTAAATGCCGTAAAAAAGGAGCCCCTGCATATTTTCTAGCGCCCGCCGAAGCTTGCACAATTACAGGGCTATCCGTTTCGTCTGCAGCCATCATAATAGCGCGCATCTGCTCTAAATTATTAACATTGAACGCGGGTACGCCGTAGTTGTATTCCGCCGCGTGATCAAGCATTTGTCGAAGTGAAATAAGTGCCATCAGTAATATCCTTTTAAATCGTACAATATTGTTTAAGTTATAGTTCTAATTAATTAACTTTTCAATTTGATCTTTGCTCAAGTATAGCCACTGCAGGAAGCTGTTTACCCTCTACATACTCTAAGAAGGCCCCTCCACCGGTTGAAATATATGAGACTTGATCCGAGATACCGTATTTATCAACCGCCGCCAGAGTATCTCCGCCACCAGCAATGGAGAAAGCATCGCTTTTGGCGATAGCGCGCGCTAGAGTTTCAGTGCCTCCAGAAAATTGCGCAAACTCAAAAACTCCAACCGGTCCATTCCAAATAATAGTACCCATAGTTTTCATCATGGATGCCAGATGCTTTGCTGACGCAGGGCCAATATCAAAAATCATATCATCTGCGGCAACATCATCGACTAACTTAACCTCGGCCTGAGCAGAAACCGAGAACGCCTTACCCACTACAACATCTGTAGGTAGCGGAATATTTGTTTTCAACATTAATGCCTTAGCTGCAGGAATTAAATCAGCCTCATAGAGCGATTTCCCAACAGGCTTTCCAGCTGCAGCCAAAAATGTGTTTGCAATACCACCCCCAACAATTAATTGATCTACCTTATCTGCCAAGCTCTCTAGCACCATAAGCTTTGTGGATACCTTAGAGCCGCCTACAATCGCCACTATAGGTGCTGCAGGATTGGCAAGCGCTTGCTCTAACGCATTTAGCTCTTTATTTAAAAGTGGTCCCGCACAAACGACAGGTGCATATTTAGCCACACCATGCGTCGAAGCTTGCGCACGATGAGCTGTACCAAAAGCATCCATTACAAAAATATCACAAAGGCTGGCATATGCCTTAGCTAGACTATCCTCATTACCTTTTTCGCCAACATTAAACCGGACATTTTCAAGCATCACCAAAGGGTAGGCGTTAGAGGCAAGCTCACTCTCCCAATCGTTGATGAGTACGACCTGTTCCCCCAGCAACTTTTCTAAGCAATCAGCCACCGGCGCCAAACTAAATTCTTCGCTAAATTCTCCTTCACTAGGCCTACCTAAATGAGACATTAGAATCACTTGCGCACCCTGTTCTAATGCATGGCGGATAGTGGGTAAAGCCGCTCTCAATCTGGCCGTACTGGTGACCTTTCCGTCCACAATGGGTACGTTAAGATCTTCACGTATCAATACGCGTTGATCCTTGAGGTCTAAATCTGTCATTAATGTTAAGGTCATATTTCCTTTTCCTAACGCCTTGAGGGCAATTCCGTTTTAAACATAAACCTAGTCTTCTGCGGGGAACAGATTTGACCAGTGACTCAAAGTATCTAGCATACGATTGGCATAGCCCCATTCATTATCGAACCAAATCAATACTTTCACGAGCTTTCCTTGACTGACCCTTGTCTGGCTAGCATCAACAATACCGCTACGTGGGTCGTGATTGAAGTCGCAAGACGCCAATGGTTCCTCTGTATAACCAAGAATATCTTTTAATACCCCGTCAGCCGCCGCAGCTAATGCGCGATTAACAGCATTAACATCGACTGACTCACTGAGCAGGATAGACAGGTCAATGGCTGATACGTTAACCGTTGGTACTCGCATGGCCTGGGCTTGAAAACGTCCAGCGAGCTGCGGTAGCAAACGGTCAATACCGAGGGCCAATCCGGTGTCCACAGGAATAATAGACTGCATTGCAGCTCGCGTTTTACGTAGATCAGTATGATGGTAAGCATCAATGACGGGTTGATCGTTCATTGCCGAGTGTATCGTTGTAATAACACCTCCCTCGACACCAAAGTATTCATCAAGCACGCTGATTACTGGGACAACGCAATTTGTCGAGCATGAGGCCGCGGAGATTATGCGCTCGTGTCCGGTAAGAATCCTATGATTGACGCCATAAACAATTGTTGCATCCACCGTTGGCTCAGCAGGCTGCGAGAAAAGCACTCGCTTCGCGCCTGCACTAAGATGTTGCTCGGCCGTTCCTCGATCGGTGAAGCTTCCACTGCACTCCAAAACCACGTCAATGTTCTGTTCTTTCCACGGCAAGTCGTGAAGATGTTGCTGATGGTAAAGTTGTATTGAATCACCATTAACCACCAGCGTATTTTCAGATAACTCAACAATGCCTGGGAACCGTCCATGGGTTGAATCATAGCGCGTTAAATGAGCAATTGTTTTCGCCTCTGAGGGCTCATTAATTGCCACGACTTGTAGCCATTGCCTGGCATTGGACTCATAGAGCGCCCGTAATACTGAGCGGCCTATGCGTCCATATCCATTGATGGCAACCCGTAACACTAGCCTATCGCCTCGATGACATTGGCTACAACATTCTCAACAGTAAAGCCAAACTCTTTCATAAGCTCACCGCCCGGGGCAGACTCGCCAAACGTACGCATACCCACGACACGGCCGTCTAAGCCAACAAATTTGTGCCAGTAGTCAGCATGTAGCGCCTCGACTGCAACTCTCGCTCTTATAGCTGACGGAAGGACTGATTCTCTATATGTAGCATCCTGAGCGGAGAAAATTTCAGCGCACGGCATAGAAACAACGCGAGCATGGATCCCCTGTTCAGCAAGGGTCTTCGCCGCATTAACCGCCAGCTCAACTTCCGAACCTGTAGCAATAATAATAGCCGTAGGATTTGCGCAGTCTTGCAACACATAACCCCCCTGTGCAATTGCAGCGACCTGTTCAATACTGCGTGGCATAGGCGCTAGGCCTTGTCGGCTAAAGACCAAAGCACTTGGTCCATTCTTGTTTTCGATCGCACTTTTCCAACATACTGCGGACTCGACCGTGTCGCAAGGTCGCCAGGTATTTAGGTTGGGTGTTGAACGCAGAGCACTAAGTTGTTCTACCGGCTGATGCGTTGGACCGTCTTCACCAAGGCCAATCGAATCATGGGTGTATACGAAAATACTTTGCTGCTTCATGATTGCTGCCATACGCACCGCGTTGCGCGCATATTCCATGAACATTAAAAACGTAGCGCCATAATTTATAAAGCCACCGTGTAGGGCGATTCCATTCATCATTGCACTCATACCGAATTCACGAACTCCGTAGTAAATATAATTGCCATCGGCATTATCAGCACTAATATCTTTAGATCCCGACCAAATCGTCAAGTTAGAGCCCGCTAAATCTGCTGAGCCCCCAAGTAATTCAGGTAGCAGTGGACCAAAAGCATTTAAACAATTTTGAGAGGCCTTGCGAGAAGCAATTTTCTCCATTTTCGCTTGGCATTCTGCGATATAAGCATCGGCTTTATAGCTGAAATCAACCGGAAGCTGTCCACTGGTGCGTCTTTTAAGCTCCACTGCCAAATCGGGGAACTCATTACTATAAGCATCTAGTGTTTGATTCCACTCTGCTTGAGCTGCCGCGCCATTATCACGAGCACTCCAGCCCTCATACAGATCATTAGGAATCTCAAACGGCGCATGGCTCCATCCCAGCTGCTCACGGGCCAATACAATTTCTTCAGCACCTAAGGGCGCACCATGACAGTCTTCTTTACCCTGTTTGTTAGGAGAACCAAAGCCAATAATCGTTTTACAGCAAATTAAAGTAGGTTTGTTAGGCTCGTCGCGCGAAGCTTCAATAGCCGCCTTGATTGCATCGCTATCATGGCCATCAACATTAGCAATCACTTGCCAGCCGTATGCTTCAAAACGGGCCGGGGTGTCATCGCTAAACCAGCCTTCGACCTCACCATCAATAGAAATACCGTTATCGTCATAAAAAGCGGTTAACTTTCCCAGACCCAAGGTACCCGCCAAGGAGCAAACTTCGTGAGAAATTCCCTCCATCAAGCAGCCATCGCCTAGAAATGTATAGGTCTGATGATCGACCACATTGTGCCCCGGCCGATTAAATTGTGCGGCCAAAACCTTTTCAGCCAGCGCCATACCAACTGCGTTACTAAGTCCTTGGCCCAACGGTCCTGTTGTTGTTTCAACGCCAGGTGCATAGCCATATTCTGGATGCCCTGGAGTTTTAGAGTGTAACTGCCGAAAATTCTTCAGCTCTTCGATAGGTAGTGCGTAACCAGAGAGATGCAGCAAAGAGTATAAAAGCATAGAGCCGTGACCATTGGACAAAACAAATCGATCACGGTTGGCCCATTCAGGATCAGCAGGATTATGCTTTAGATAGTCATTCCAAAGCACTTCGGCTATATCTGCCATGCCCATTGGGGCTCCTGGATGACCGCTATTGGCTTGTTGTACGGCATCCATACTGAGCGCGCGAATGGCATTAGCAAGGTCTCTACGTGAGGCCATGGATTATTACTCCTGAAAGGAAAATTTAAGACATGCATTGTCGCCCACACAACGTTTTCAGTAAACTAATATTCAATATCTATGGCAGGATCATCAGCACTTTAAAGACATGGTTTGGTTATTTTTTGTTATATAAAAATATTTTGATATATGTAGCCTGCGTGTTAACATGCCTCGATGTTAAGTACAGCCCAACATGAGCTTGAATCAATACCTGTGACAGACACCAGCGGCATATCTGCGTTGTGTAAAGCGGCGGGTGATCCATTGCGTATGCAAATTCTTAAAGTGTTGCAACAAAATGCCTACGGCGTTCTCGAGTTATGTGCTGTATTTGGCATACGTCAGCCTGCCATGAGTCATCATCTCAAGATACTTTCTAGCGCTTCATTGGTTGCCACGCGCAGGGAAGGCACATCGATTTTTTATCGCCGCAGTGAACTACACCCCAATTCTGATTTACAGACTCTTCTCGACAGCCTCTTTCGATCGATTGATTTGGCCGTACTGGATTTAGTCTATACACAGCGATTAGCGTTAATTAATACCGAACGTTCAGCGGCTTCAGTCACTTTCTTTAATCAGAACGCTGACCGTTTCGAACAAAATCAAGATCTTATTGCTAGCTGGTCTGACTATGGAGAAAGTATTGAAGAATTTCTGCCTAAGCACGCATCTGGTCGTCAGTCTGCACTAGAGATTGGTCCCGGCTATGGGCATTTTCTAAAAGCTCTATCGACTTTATTTGCTGACGTGACGGCACTGGATAACTCAGAGGAAATGCTAGACCAATGTAAATCGCGAGCCATCGCGCAAGGACTAGATAACGTTGCCTTTCTTCTCGGAGACACCGGAAATGCCGTTGCACTGGCTAACAAGTTTGACTGTGTGTCACTAAATATGGTGCTTCATCATAATCCTACACCTGCAGAGATTATTAATGACTGCGCTGCATTACTCAACACAAACGGTACGTTAATGATTACAGACTTGTGCGCTCATGATCAGGAATGGGCTAAAAA
>CAJIZU010000108.1 GCA_905181925.1 gamma proteobacterium HTCC2207 | reverse complement strand
GACCAATTGATTAACAGTCAACTGCTCTACCACTGAGCTACTTCGGAATGGTAAGTCTTTTCAAAGACGGCATTTTAGCACCCCGCTTAAAGGAGTCAACAATTTCCTTTGATGATATTGAAGAGCGTGTTTTTCGGGGGTGTTATGCTTACACTTGGCCTCAAAAAGACTAGAATAGACGGCGTTTTGGCATCATCAGACTTCGCTGTTAGTTTTGAGGCTCAGTTCAACGCAGATTCTTGAGCGGCGCTGCAAACAGTTGCCATGAAAATCAGTTACTAAAAGGAAAAGGTAGGCGATGAAGGATGGGTATTTAGTGCGACTATGCCTGATCACAATGATTAGCGTTTTAACGGTGATGTCCCCTCAAGCTGCGGATCATGACGCTACATTGGTGCACACAGAGGCTGAGCATAGGGTGCACAGCCAGTTTGAGGCGCTGTTCGCATCAGTCACCGAACAGCTTGCCAACCGACAACAGATGTATATTGATAACCCAGTGGCTTACTACGACTTTTTGATGGCGACCGTAGTGGCGTCTTGGGATAGTGCATCGACGAGCCGCGCCTTGGTTGGTAAGCAGCATTACACAGGCTTTAATGATGCGCAGCGCTTGATACTGGTGGAGTCAGTTGATCAAACTCTGATTCGATACGCGTTTGAGGGCCTTGAAAGTTATGGTGGCCAAGTTTTTAAGGTTGATGATGTGGTGGTCAACGAAGAAAAAGGGATGGGATGGGTTCAAGTGCTAATGGAATCGCCGATTCTCCCAGATATCAATCTGGATTTAGTCATCAAGCGTAACCTTAATAACCAATGGCATGCCGTGGATGTCCGGGTCAAGGGCATTACCTATGTAAAAATTAAGAAATACAAATACCGCGAAATAATTGAAGAGCAGGGCTTTGACGCATTGATTGATAACCTAACCACTAAAAATACCAACTACTTCGGCGCCGTTTGTGCGCAGGCAGTGAATACTGAGCAAAAGGGTCGTGCACCTTGTTGAGCAAAACCACCATTAGTGCCATTAGGCCCTTCACTGTAGTCAGCGATTACTCGCCGGCAGGGGATCAGCCGACTGCGATTAAGGAGCTGGTGCAGGGGTTAGAAAACGGCCTTGCTAGTCAAACGCTATTGGGCGTTACTGGTTCAGGCAAAACCTTCACTATTGCCAAGGTAATCGAAGAGGTGCAACGCCCGACAATAGTCCTAGTGCACAACAAAACACTGGCCGCTCAGCTCTATGGCGAGTTTAAAAGCTTTTTTCCGAACAATGCGGTTGAATATTTTGTTTCTTACTTTGACTACTTTCAGCCAGAGGCCTATGTGCCTTCGTCAGATACGTTTATTGAAAAAGATTCCTCGATTAATTCACACATTGAGCAAATGCGGCTCTCGGCGACTAAATCACTCATAGAGCGCAAAGACGTTATCGTGGTAGCTACGGTTTCGTCTATTTATGGCCTTGGTTCGCCAGATTCCTATTTAAAGATGGTTTTACACCTCTCTCGTGGCGAACAAATTGGTCAGCGAGACATATTGCGGCGTTTAGCGGAACTGCAGTACAAGCGTAATGATGCGGTTTTTGATCGGTCCTCTTATCGCGTTCGTGGTGACGTTATTGATGTCTATCCCGCTGACTCAGACTATGAGGCGGTGCGCATTGAGCTGTTTGACGATGAAATAGAAAATATCACGCTCTTTGACCCACTTACTGGCGAAGTGTTGCGGAGAGTACCTCGGTTTACGATTTATCCTAAAACTCACTATGTCACGCCCCGTGAAACGGTTATAGAGGCTGCTGATCTTATTCAAGAGGAGCTGGTTGTTCGTTTAGAACAGTTGCGTTCGTCCGATAAGTTGGTGGAAGCTCAGCGCTTGGCTGAACGCGTGCGCTATGACACTGAAATGATGCGTGAGCTGGGTTATTGCAATGGTATTGAGAATTATAGCCGCTACCTTTCAGGTCGCGAGCCGGGTATGCCGCCTCCGACGTTGTTTGACTTTTTACCAGATAATGCTCTGATGGTGATCGATGAGTCTCACGTTACAGTGCCGCAGTTGGGTGCTATGTATAAGGGTGATCGGTCGCGTAAAGAGACGCTGGTAGAGTACGGTTTTCGTTTGCCCTCTGCGTTGGACAATCGACCTTTACGCTTTGATGAGTGGGAAGACTTAGCGCCGCAAATGATCTTTGTGTCGGCAACACCCAGCCGTTACGAGGCGGCCAATGAGGGGCAAGTCGTTCAGCAGGTGGTACGACCCACTGGATTGCTAGATCCATTAATTGAAGTTCGTCCGGCACTCTCTCAGGTCGATGATGCTCTATCTGAAATTCGAGCGAGAACGGCGGTCAATGAGCGTATTTTAATTACCGTGCTCACCAAACGAATGGCTGAGGATCTCACTGAATATTTAGATGAGCACGGGGTGCGAGTGCGTTATCTGCACTCGGATGTGGACACGGTCGAGCGCGTTGAGATTATCCGAGATCTGCGTCTTGGTGAGTTTGATGTCTTAGTCGGCATTAACTTGCTGCGTGAGGGCTTGGATATGCCTGAAGTGTCTTTGGTGACTATATTTGATGCTGACAAAGAGGGCTTTTTGCGTTCCGAGCAGTCGTTGATTCAGACCATTGGTCGTGCGGCCCGTCACCTGAACGGTAAAGCTATTTTGTATGCCGACAAAATTACTGGGTCAATGCAGCGCGCTATTGATGAGACCGAACGTCGGCGAGCCATGCAGATTGAATACAACAAAGAACATGGTATTACACCAACCAGTATTGTTAAGGGTGTTAAAGACATTATGGAAGGCGCTTATGCTGCAACCGGTCAAAACAGGCGTGATCGTCAGGCGGCTGAAGCTAATACCGCTTATGATGTCATTGGTGGTGCAGAGCCGATTAAAAATATCGCCAAAGAAATTAAGCGACTGGAAGATAAGATGTACCAGCATGCGCGTAATCTTGAATTTGAAGAAGCCGCACAAACTCGAGATTTACTGGGTAAGTTAAGAGAGAAAAGTTTGGCGTCATAATTAGCCTTTGGACAGAAACAAAAACGCCCGGTGATTTGCCGGGCGTTTTGCGTTTTGTGCTGTATCAATTACTGTTTGAGGCGATCAAAGTAACGATCACGCAGCTGCAGAGAGCGGCTTTTCATGGGTATTATCTCACCTTCGATCATGACCAGTTCAGCCTCGCTAGTCAGCTCCAGCGGGTCACCGCCCCACAATACCAAATCAGCAATGTCTCCAATCGCAATATCACCCGTCACAGGGGCATTAAACAGCTGCGCAGGATTTGTGGTCATAGCCGCGATGGCGACAGACTTATCCAGCCCGTTGGCGACGGCATTACCGGCTGATTGGCGCACTAAATAAGCATTGTGGGTGTTGTGCCAATCCATGCCAGTGAACAGTAGCTTAACGCCAGCATCGGCAAGCAGTTTCGCGTTATCTAGCCGCGCACCTAGAGACTCATAGCTATTGGGTAAGTTGTGAATAGGGTCAATAATGACCGGGACTTGGGCCTTGGCTATTTCATCGGCCACCATCCAACCTTCAAGGGCGCTGGACAGAATTAATTGCAGCTGAAAGTTCTTGGCCAACTCAAGAATAACACTAATGTCACTGGCTCGATTAGTCCGCACTAAAAGAGGTTTTGTGCCGTTTACCACCGGCTCTAAAGCCGCCAAGTCAGCATATGACAGAACATAGTCGCGATGGTCTCCAGCCAGGGCCGCTTTGCGGTTTCGTGAAAAGTCTTTGGCATCATCTAATGCTTGACGTAGTTGCACCAGCGCTGCGGCGCGTGAACCGCCCATTAAACTTATTCCGCGCTCTGTAAAATCTAATGCCACAGCCAGGCTTGGATGGATAACCTTGGGTTGGTTGCCCAACTGAACTAGCGCAACCTGCCCGGCGAACAAATGGGTTCCAGATTCTGGGATCAACAGACCGTGAGTTAATCCATGAACACGGTTGTGTGGTATCAGTGTTGAACGGGGATTAAAAACATCGGCAATACGCAACGACGCAGTTACCGTTTCGTTCTCAGAATAGAAATCTACAGTTTGCTCTATAGCGCTGACTTCAACCGTCCCTAACTGGGTAGATGAATTAAATAAGCCGGCGGTAATGCTTTTGCCAAGGCCCTGTATTTCTAAATCTGCGGTTGCTGGTGACTGAGCACCAATGGCTGAGATCTTGCCATTTTTAATATAGAGATTGGTTTTAACTAATAGGCCAGATGATGCATATATGTCAGCGTCTTTTATAAGGATAGAGCTAGCAGTAGCCAGTGTTGAAACCAGTGTTAGTGCTAATAAAGTGAGAGTGTATTTCATGGTCGCACGGCTCCTGCTTTGATGATACCAAGATTAAAGTCACTGGTGGGTTGTACCGTTGCGTCATTGCGATCAAAGCGCAGTGCGCCATCAATCCATACTTTACTAGCATGGCTGTAAATACTCAGCGGATGTTGTGTCCAAAGCACAATGTCAGCGTTTTTGCCCGGCGCAATAGAACCAATTTGATCCTCCAACCCGAGGGATTTAGCGGCGTTGTAGGTACCCCAGCGGAAAGCCTTCGCTGGACTTATATCAAGACCCATACGGTTGCCGGCACTCATTGCTTTAGCTATCTCTTGATTCAAACGTTGAATCTGGATGGGATCATCTGAGTGAATAACCGCGCAGGCTTGAGCATAATCAACTAAAGCTATGTTTTCTCGGACCATATCAAAGGCCTCTTGCTTGAAGCCCCACCAGTCAGCCCACATAACACCGCAAATACCATTTTCGGCGAGTAGTGGCGCTGCCTTATAAGCTTCTACGGCGTGATGAAAGGCGGCGATTTCATAGTCAAATTCTTTGGACATATCAATCATTTGGGCCATTTCGTCAGCTTTATAGCAATGGTTATGAATGCGAATATCGCCGTCTAGCACGCCTTCTAGTGTCTCTAGGCGCAAGTTTCTAGCTGGCGCATCGACGTCTTCACCCGCCGCAGAATCACTAATGTAATCATCCCATGATTTTTTATAGTCAGCTGCTTCTATCCAGGCTGCACGATAGCCGGCCATGTTTCCCATTCGCGTCGACGGGAGGGTGTTGCGACTGCCATAGACACGCTTGGGGTTTTCTCCGCAGGCCATTTTCAGACTGTAGGGCGCGCCAGGAAATTTCATCCCTTGAACCGTTGTTGAGGGAATATTCTTAAGTGTCACGCCTCTACCACCGATCAAGTTTCCCGATCCGGGTAAAATCTGTACGGTGGTTACACCGCCCGCCAAGGCCTTTTCAAACTGAGGATCTCCCGGCCAAACCGAGTGCTCGGCCAAAACCTGGGCGGTAACCGGTGAGGTCATTTCATTGCCGTCAGAGTGATTGTCTGTCCCTGGTGCGGAGTAGACCCCCATGTGAGAGTGGACATCAATCAAGCCAGGAGTAACCCACTTGCCTGTTGCATCGATGCGTAAAACTGAATCATCTAGATCCAGATTAGTACCCCGAGCAGCAATTTTACCATCGCTGATCAATAGATCAGTATTGCGTAATTCAGCACCATCGCCGGTCAATATGTTCGCATGCAATATAGCGAAGGTTTTATTGTCGGGTACCACATAGGTCGATGGATAGGGGTCCTTATTGGGCCGAGTGACTTTTACTGTCGCATCAGTACTCTCGTTGCAGCCTGCAACTAGTAGCCATGGGACTATGGCTAAAGTTCTCAAAAAAAGAGCGTTCATTTTTAACCTTTTTATTAATGATCTATGGAAATAAGCATAATTGCCGTTAGTTTACCAAAGAAATACGGCCTTCTGACACTTCTTTTGTCGGGTATTTCTGCGATTTTGACGTCTACGTTAGCACTAGTTTAGTGCTTAAGTACTAACTCTTTTACCTTATTTTAATAACTAAACAACCGGCTTATCATGAGTCCACATTCGGGGAAGTAGGCAATTCGAATAATTTCATCAAGGACGATGGGTCAACACGGATGTTGATGGCTACAATAGTGGCCGGTTTTTTAGCGGAGATACTGCCGTAAGGATTACGAATTGCACTCAGGAAATTGTCATCATGGAAGATGACTTAGACGAAATATCGATGAATATCAAGATTCGAATTTCCTGATTCCCCGTCTCTCTTATGACTAAAACATCAAATATTTTTCTGTGGCTCAATCATGCACTTATGCAAACATTAGTGTCCAAAACAGTCGATTTCTCTCTTCATTCTACCGAACTCAATTAGTTTCTGACATAGTCTAGGCTTAACCGCCTTTGTTATTTGCATTCAAACGTATGATAAAGAACCTTTTTTTCTATTTCTCTGATGGAGTCAATTCGTTGGTCTAGTTTCAGGGTCCATCAAAGGTTGATTCTAGTTGTTCCCAAAGGGATGGGTGTGTAGAATGCGGGCTCGGGAAGATTAGGAGCATAGCTCAGTTGGTTAGAGCACTTGCATGACATGCAAGGGGTCCGCAGTTCGAGTCTGCGTGTTCCTACCCGAGATTTACTTCTAAAATAACATCGATTATCTCGCTTAGTGCGTGTCATCATTATTGATTGAATATGATTACCCAGTTATATCCTATTTATGTAAACCGCTCTAAGCGTACTCTTTTCGATGGCACTCTTCATGGGTTCAAAACGGCTTTGTGTCGTATCGACGTTGAGTTTGAAAACCTAGTTCAGCCAATGTATGGCCAAGATCTGTTGGGCACCGAAATAGAGCAAGTCTTTCTCTCCTTAAAGGGATGCTTGATACCAAGAAATAGCTCCGAATATAGCGATTCTATGGGTATTTACTTAGGAATTATCGGGCATAATTTTTTGCCTGATGCACCATTTTTGCCGCCGCACTTTTCTGATGATGAACTTTAAGTCATAACTAGTTAGTAACCTTTTAACAAGTATGATTTCGGTTATTGTTCATGACCACCCCTGCTAAGCTAGGTTGGTGTGAGTCACTTCCTGAGGTAATGTAAACCAGCGCAATTCTTCGCTTTTATCGCTCAATATCAAAGGTGAAACTTCATTGTAGTCGGCGGTATTGAGTAACACCTGTTCTGCGGAGCTGTCAATGCCGTCTAGGCTGACTTTGATGTTGGTTGGCAGACTCGCCTTCTGACAATAATCAGTAAATTTAAAATCATCCAAGCTGCTGACCATTTGATTGGATTGACCTTGGAAACGCCATACACCAGATTTCACATCAACCTGATAAAAAGGCAGCATACGCCAGCCCGATGTTGCCACTAACTCCACCGCTTTTAGTAAGTACTCAAACTCCTGTTCATCAATAAAATAATTGAAATTGAGACGCACCCAGCCGGGGCGCAACAACATATTACCCTGTTTAATTTCCGACTCGATGGCACGACTATAGGGCATGTCGATGCCAAGCAGGCTATGACCGTAGGGGCCCGCACAAGAGCAGCCTCCGCGCACTTGGATGCCAAATAGATCATTAAGCAAAGACACAATGAATCCATAGTGTAAGTCTTTATCATCGTGCTTAAAGCGAAGTGCCATAATGGCTATGCGAGGAGTGGAAGGGTTACCCAGAATTTCTAGATTGGGGCATGCCTGAAAGCGCTTAATGGCTCGCTGTATGAAGCTACCCTCTAAGCGCTCTATCTCGTTTACACCCACTTCTCTTTTGAGCTTAAATACTAGGCCCGCACGAATTGACTCCACAATGGCAGGAGTTCCACCTTCTTCACGACGTTCACTGTGCTCCACATAAACATGATCTTTCGGTGTCACATACAGCACCGTTCCACCGCCAACGACCGCCGGTATAGCATTTTTCAAGAGGCTTTTTTTTATCACTAATATTCCTGGTGTGCCCGGCCCACCAATAAATTTGTGTGGCGAAATAAATATCGCGTCCTTTGGACTGGCGCCATTCATGTTGATGTCGACATAAGGAGCAGCCGCGGCATAATCCCAAAATGTTAAAGCACTATATTGCTTTAACATTTTAGTTATCGCCGCAATATCGCTTTTGATACCAGTCACGTTAGACGCCGCTGAAAAACTACCTATCAGTAACGATCGATGCGCGTTGTCTTTGAGTTTTTGTTCTAAAACACTCAGGTCTATCTCACCAGATTCTGTCAATGGAATGCATATCACTTCAGCGATACTTTCACGCCAAGGCAGTTCGTTGGAGTGGTGCTCATAGGGACCTACAAAGACCATTGGGCGCTCGCTATCATTGATACGGGCGTCCGCTAAGTAGCGTTTTGACAACTCTTGCGGGAGACGAAGATTAAGAATATCTATTAGCTTGTTAATGACGGCTGTAGCGCCAGACCCACAAAAGATCACTTGGTCATCGGACTGGCAATTTAATGAACGCTTTATTTCTTGCCGAGCCTGTTCACGTAGAGTGGTTATCTGTGCACCGGTAAAGGAGGCTTCAGTATGAGTGTTGGCATAATAGGGTAGAACATGGTCGCGAATATAATCTTCAATAAAAGTTAGGCTGCGTCCAGAAGCAACGTAATCGGCATAAACTAACGGTTTGTCTCCAAAGGGCGTTTGAATGGATTGTCGATCGCCAATAATAGAGCGCCGAACGTAGTTTATGAGAGCATTCATACAGGGTTAACCTTAGCGAACTGATGGTATTAGTCTAATCAATAGGGCATGAAACATTGTGTCTAATAAAGCCATATTTTAATAAAATAACGAAACATAATTCCATTAAAATACTAAATAATGGTTTTTTGGTGCATAATTAATCGGATAAGTGAATTAAAGGTATATTTTAAGTATGGATCTTGTAGATAAAGAAATTCTTAGACGTTTACAAACGAACGCGACATTGTCGGTGGGTGATTTAGCGGATAAAGTCAATATTTCAAAATCAGCCTGTTGGCGACGGGTTCAAAAATTAGAGAAAGAAGGTGTCATTAAAGAGCGAATTACTCTGTTAGATGCCAAGACTCTTGGCTTATCGCTGACAGTCTTTATTTCTATCAAGACCAATATGCATAATGAGCGATGGGCGAGTCAATTCAAAGATGCGGTTATGGCGATTCCAGGTATTCTTGAGGCTTATCGAATGGGTGGTGAAGCGGATTACTTACTAAAGGCTATTGTTAGAGATATGCCAGATTATGACAGACTTTACAAAGAACTCATTAAAGTCGGTTTGTTTGATGTGACCGCTGGCTTCGTCATGGAAGAGATCAAGTGCACCACTGCCTTGCCGCTCTAACATGATACCGATTGAATGAGAAAACCCTGACTGAATTAGACTCGTAGAGCCCTAGTTGCTGCAATAAAGGCGCTTTTTATGTGCTCTTCCTCGGCATGGTGATAATCAGTAATTTTCCACTGGCCATTGACCATTACGTCTTTAATTAAAGACTGGCTTGTACCGAAAATCAGTACATCTAAAATAGACCCTGTTGCAATATTGGCAAGATCTACTGAATCATCCTCTAGAACAATAAGATCAGCCCGATATCCCAATTTTAGCTTACCGGTTTTTTGTCCAATGGCACGACCGCCTCCAGCAAGGCCGCGGGCATAAAGACTAGTTCCGGTATTTAACTGAGTATTGTCAGAAGTGATGTTGCGGGTACGCGTGGCTAGACGTTGACCATATTCTAGCCAACGCAACTCTTCCATGGGGTTGGTGCAAGTATTGCCATCAGAGCCAACAGCAATATGCCCGCCGTGGTCTAGGTAGTTACGCAGAGGAAATAATCCATCACCAAGATTGGCCTCGGTGGTGGGACAAATGCCGACGGTCGCCCCAGATCTAGCTAACGCTTTTGTTTCTTGGGGCGTCATGTGTGTTGCATGAATAAGACACCACTGCTTGTCGACCGCATAATTATCTAACAACCACTCTACGGGCCGTTTTCTGAGTGACGCTATCGATTGCTCTACTTCTTGTGTCTGTTCAGAAATATGAATATGAATTGGGCAGACTGAACTGTTGTTAGCAAAATAATTAATCACCTCACTCATGGGCTCTGCCGGAACTGCACGCAGACTATGCAGGGCTATTCCAACATTGTGCTGAGATTGATCGGCGCAATACTGGGCTGCGTCATTCTGAATATCGATATAGCGAGCTACAGAGTTACCAAAGCGTTTTTGTTGCTCGAGCAGGGGTTGACCGTCAAACCCTGCTGTCATGTAAAGTACGGGCAGTAGAGTCAAGTTAATGCCGGCGATATTAGCGGCATTGATAATTGACTGTGATAATTGGCTGACACAAGAATAGGCTGCTCCGTTCGGCTGATGATGCACATAATGAAATTCAGCAACACTGGTGTAACCCTGCTTGATCATTTCCAGATAGAGATAACAGGCAATAGCTTGAAGGTCCTCAGGTGACACTAAGTTAGCAAAACGATACATCGTGTTGCGCCATGACCAAAATGTGTCGGTGGGCGAATTCTGGTATTCGGTAAGGCCCGCCATTGCGCGCTGAAAAGCATGACTATGGCAGTTGACGAGACCCGGAACCACCGTGCCAAGTCGTTGATCGCCTTGCTCAGTAGAACCCCCTTTTTGTAGACCCGAAATAATGCCCATGTTGTCCACAGTAAGGCGAACATTTTGTACCCAGTGATCGCCTAAAAATGCGTTGTTAATAAAATAAGTCTGCTGTGGCATAAATAATATCTGACCCTAAGATTGCTTGTTGGTTGCCGGCCTTGATAATATAACGGAAGCCTGTATAGACAGGAAACCTATTTTTTGTTGTTTGAGTGACTATTTATGATCCACGCTACTAATTCTATTGCGCCTCTTTATCAAAAAGTAAAAGCGCATATATTGAAGAAAATTGAACAAGGTGAATTAGCCTCCAGTAGCAGAGTGCCCTCGGAGAATGAGTTGGTCGCAGAACTAAAAGTGTCTAGGATGACTGCTAACAGAGCCCTCAAGGAGTTGGCCGCTGAGGGAATTCTCACTAGAGTCGCGGGGGTGGGCACTTTTGTTGCAGAAGCTCAAACTAAAGGTCACTTGGTAGAGGTCCGAAATATTGCTGAAGAGGTGCGTGAAAGAGGGCACAGCTACAGCAATATTGTTGTCACCCATAGTGCAATTGCTTTAACTGCTGCCATCGCCACGAAAATGGAGCTGTCACGTAGTGTGAAGACGGTTTATCACACCACTATTGTGCACCAGGAAGATGAAAAAATGCTTCAGGTTGAGGATCGCTATGTCAATGCGCAGGCAGCGCCAGAGTATATCCAGATTGATCTTAAGCTGACGACTCCAGCAGAGTATCTGCTAACCAATGTGCCATTGCACAAGGTTGAACACACTGTTCGCGCAGCGATGCCAAGTAAAACCATTAAGACACTGCTGAAAATGGATGACAATGTTCCTTGCCTGATTCTAGATCGACGTACTTGGTCTTCGGGCAACTTAATTTCGGTGGCCCATCTGTATCATTCGGCGCAGTCTTTCTCCCTGACCGAAACCATCCAAAAAGAGTAGTTATTGCCTAAAGATCTAAGTTTTCAGGACGTTGATAAATACAGTTGCCTGCTTTAATAACAGATTCGGCTTTATTACCCCCTAACCAGTAGGCTAATTCAGAGGGTTGCTGAACGTCCCATATAGTTAAGTCTGCTGCTTTACCTATCTCTAATGAGCCGATTGAATCGGACTTTCCCAGTGCCTTGGCGGCATTAATGGTCATTCCGCGCAGCGCTTCTTCGGGTGTCAAATCAAACTCCTGACACCCAAGTACCATCATCAACCGCGCCGACAACACCGGCGAACTACCGGGGTTTATGTCAGTGGCTAACGCGATGGGAACATGGTGATCACGCAGCAGTTGCACCGGGGGTTTTTGCGTCTCTCGAAGCATGTAAAAAGCGCCAGGTAGTAGCACTGCAACACTACCGCTGGCGGCCATAGCACGCACGCCTGACTCGCTAAGATATTCAAGATGGTCAGCAGATAGAGCACTATATCTAGCGGCAAGTGCAGCGCCTCCGCTGTCAGATAGCTGCTCGGCGTGTAGTTTGACCGGAAGTCCAAGCTTGGTGGCAGCTCTAAAAACGTGTTCAACTTCATCAGTGGAAAAAGCAACACTTTCACAGAAGGCATCAACCGCATCAATAAGACCTTCCTCGTATAGTTTGGGCAGCATGTCATTGCATACTAAATCAATGTAGCCTGAGCGATTATTGGCATACTCAGGGGGCAGGGCATGGGCACCTAAAAACGTAGTGGTGACTGTAACTGGAGTGGATTCTCCCAATCTTCTCGCTACTCTCAGCATTTTGGCTTCATCATCTAAGGTGAGACCGTAACCTGATTTTATTTCGATGCTGGTTACCCCATCACTGACCAGCAGTGCTAATCTTTTTCGTGCCTCATGCTCTAGCTGCTGTTCGGTTGCCGCACGAGTATGGTTAACGGTACTCATTATGCCGCCACCTTGCTTAGCTATTTGTTCATAGGAGTGGCCTTGTAAGCGCAGGTTAAATTCTTCGGCACGATTACCGCCAAACACAAGATGACTATGACAATCAATTAACCCCGGCGTGAGACATTTACCGTGCAGATCAACGACGTTGTCAGCAAGCTTCTTTGGCGAATCAGTAAGATTTTGCATCGGTGATACAAGGCTGATGAGTCCGTCTTTGCAAGCAATAGCCCCTGCTTCCAGCGTTTCTGGAACACCTTTCTCAGTAATAATAGAAAGTGTGCCGTTGATCCATAAAGTGTCGTGCTGAGCCATTGTTTTATCTCGCTTAATTAAGTCGCCATAGATAGGTTTGTGTAAACCCATAAAAATTCTTGCGTCGAGCAAGAGTATAGAATATCTTTACTTGTATAGACAACACTGTACAGATTACAGGAATGAGTACCACGTATTATTTTAGAGGCTAGGCTATGACTGATCAAATTTTAGGCAAAGGACCGCGCGAGGTTAAAGCCCCAACGGGTACTGAAATGACCGCCAAACACTGGACGACAGAAGCGCCATTACGTATGTTGATGAATAATCTTCATCCGGATGTGGCCGAGAGGCCTGAAGATTTGGTGGTTTACGGGGGTATAGGCAAGGCCGCTAGAGATTGGCAGAGTTTTGATAAAATCGTCGAGTGCTTACGTGCCCTCAATGAAGATGAGACGTTGTTAGTGCAGAGTGGTAAACCTGTGATGGTTGCTAAAACTCACACTGAGGCGCCGCGCGTACTAATTGCTAATTCTAATTTAGTGCCGCACTGGGCGAACTGGGAACATTTTAACGAGCTCGATCGTAAAGGTTTGGCCATGTATGGCCAGATGACTGCAGGTTCTTGGATTTACATTGGCAGCCAGGGCATAGTTCAGGGAACCTACGAAACTTTTGTTGAAATGGGACGACAACATTACAAAGGTGATCTCTCCGGGCGATGGATTTTAACGGCTGGATTAGGAGGTATGGGCGGCGCGCAACCATTGGCAGCCACCTTAGCAGGTGCCTGTAGTCTGACGGTTGAGTGCCAGGAAAAACATATTGATTTTCGCTTGCGTACTGGCTACCTAGACAAGAAGGCTTATACCCTAGATAGCGCACTGACAATTATCAATGAGGCTATTAGCGCCGGAGAGGTGGTATCAGTGGGGCTGTTGGGTAATGCTGCTGAGATTCTTCCAGAAATGGTCGCGCGAGGAATACGGCCAGATGCGGTTACCGACCAAACCTCGGCACATGACCCTATTCATGGTTAT
>CAJIZU010000107.1 GCA_905181925.1 gamma proteobacterium HTCC2207 | reverse complement strand
GAAGGGAGCAACGGTAGTAGTTACGCTGTGTGCCGAGGTGTGGCTATTGAGGGTCGCCACCATTAGTTCTTTCCGCCTAGCCTGTAACTGCCTATAATACCCGTTCACTCTAAAACTGAAACTGTTATGAGCTACCAAGTACTTGCGCGAAAATGGCGTCCTAAATCTTTTTCAGAAATGGCCGGGCAAGAGCATGTCCTTCAGGCGTTGATCAACGCGCTAGACAATGACCGCCTGCATCATGCCTACCTGTTTACTGGTACTCGTGGAGTTGGCAAAACCACCATAGGACGCATCCTTTCTAAATGTCTCAACTGTGAAGCAGGAGTGTCCTCTGTGCCTTGCGGTGAGTGCACCAGCTGTCATGAAATAGATAGTGGACGTTTTATTGATCTCATAGAGGTAGATGCCGCATCTCGCACTGGTGTCGATGATATGCGAGACCTTTTAGATAATGTGCAGTACGCGCCGTCTCGTGGACGCTATAAGATTTATCTTATCGATGAAGTGCACATGTTATCGAAATCAAGTTTCGCCGCTTTACTCAAGACTCTGGAAGAACCGCCCCCACACGTTAAATTTTTGTTTGCTACAACCGACCCACAAAAGCTACCCATCACGGTTTTATCAAGATGCCTGCAATTTAATCTCAAGAATCTGAGTACTGAGCGCATTACCGAGCATCTCAAATTTGTTCTTGGCGAAGAGCAGGTTCCCTTTGAGGAAGCTGGTTTGTGGTGCTTAGGGCGAGCCGCCGATGGTAGTATGCGCGATGCACTGAGCTTAACCGACCAAGCAGTAGGGCATGGCGGTGGAAGAATAACGGAAGCAGATGTGACGTCAATGCTGGGTTCAATTGAACGTCGGTATGTTGTTAATGTTTGTGAGGCTATGGCCAGTCAGAGCGGGCCTGATCTGCTAGGAGCTATAGGAGAGATGGCTGAGCAGTCTCCAGACTATGATGCTGCTCTGGGCGAAGTACTGTCGCTTTGGCATCAGGTTGCCATTCTACAAACGGTGCCGGAAGCTTTAGATCCGAGCATTAGCCACTACAAAGAGCTAGCCACACTTGCTAGGTCAGTATCACGGGAAGATGTGCAGCTTTTTTATCAGATATGTTTACTGGGACGAAAAGATTTACCGCTAGCGCCGGAACAACGGTCGGGCTTCGAAATGGTGATGCTCAGAGCAATGGCGTTCCGTCCGGCAACCAACGGCCGGCCTGTCAATAGTAATCCGCTTCCTTTGGAGGTGGAGCCTCCTGTAAAAAAGTCTGATCCGGCGATGTATTCCGAAACTGAGTTGGAGCCAGTCGCCGCCGACATAACATCGTTAGTTCCGCTAGAAACTCAACCTGATGTACCAGACATCGAGATTGACAAGGGTGTGGATGATATGACTGAGACGGATGAGGCATTAAGCGCCGTCTTAGAAACAGAAGAGCAAGGTGAGAATACTCCTGAGGCCACGCCTGTAAAGAGAGAGTCGAATTTAGATGATTTGAAATCGATTGAGCGGGTTAACCTCAATGATTTTTCACCCGACAATTGGATCGAAGTAAGAAGTCATTTGAATATCGGTGCTTCCCTAGGAGAAATTGCTAGTCATTGTCTGTATTCTGGACGTGATCAAGATGAATTAGTCTTTGTGATCGATAATCAAGAAAATAGCCTATATGACCTTTCGCACCAAGACACTCTGGGTCAGGCATTAAGTGAATACTTTAACCATGCGTTGAGCGTGGTTATCAATTCAGGAGTGACACAACAAGAGACTCCCAGAGCGGCCAGTGTTCGGGATACCGCTGAACGACACGCTGCCGCAGTAGATCGTTTAAATACGGATGCCGCTGTAGTGCGATTTAAGGCGCTTTTCGAAGGAAGTCTCGATGAAAGCTCCGTTAAACCAATCGATTGAGGATAGTATGGATATTAACAACCTAATGAAGCAAGCTCAGCAGATGCAGGAGAAAATGGCCAAAATGCAGGAGCAGGCTGCTGCTACAGAAGTCACTGGCGAGTCTGGTGCGGGAATGGTCAAAGTCGTAATGACCGGCAGGCACGATGTGCGTAAAGTAGTACTAGATCCGTCGCTTCTAAATGAAGAAAAAGAGTTTTTAGAAGACTTGCTGGCTGCCGCGGTCAATGATGCGGTACGTAAGGTCGACGCTCAAACAAAATCTGCAATGGGCTCTATGGCCGGTGGTATGGACTTACCGCCCGGTTTTAAGATGCCATTTTAAGTTGCTATCAATCTGTGTGTGAGGATAGTGTGTGTACGGAAATTTAATTGACCAATTAATTGATGCGTTGCGTTGTCTGCCGGGCGTCGGTGCTAAATCGGCTCAAAGGATGGCGCTTCAGCTATTAGAGAGAGATAAGGCTGGAGCATCTCATCTAGCTACAACAATAGCCGAGGCTGTTGAAAAGGTCGGTAGATGTGAACGTTGTCGTACGCTGACCGAGCATAGCCGCTGTACCATCTGTGCAAATAGCGCTCGTCTTGAGACTCAGATATGTGTAGTAGAAAATCCGGCGGATCTTTATGCCATTGAGCAGGCGGGTGGATTTCGTGGTCAATACTTTGTGTTGTTAGGGCACCTTTCACCGATTGACGGTATTGGCCCTGAACAGTTAGGAATCGACCAGTTGATTGAGCGGCTGCGTAGCGAAGAAGTCAGTGAGTTAATTCTGGCGACTAACCTGACCGTCGAGGGCGAGACAACCGCACATTTTATCGCTGAAAAAGCAAAATCGTTGGGTGTTGCCGTAACGCGCATTGCCTACGGTGTACCCATGGGTGGTGAGCTTGAATATGTCGATGGCGGCACCCTAAATCTTGCATTACAAAGTAGAAAGGAAATTTAATTGGCTCACTGGATAGATTCAGACGCAAAGCTCATCGGAATGCTAGATGATTTAGGAAGTGCAACCTTGCTGGCAGTTGACACTGAATTTATTCGAACTAATACTTTCCACCCAAAGATTGCGTTAATTCAAATTTCTAATGGCAGCGACTGTTGGTTAATAGACGTTTTAGGGATCGAAAATTTTGAGGGCCTCAAGGCGCTTTTGGAATGCCCAGATAAGCAGCTAATATTTCATGCCTGCGCGGAAGATTTAGAGGTCCTCGAATACGCGCTCGATATTACACCCACGACCATTTTTGATACGCAAATCGCAGCAGGTATAGCCAATATTGGTTACTCGATGGGTTATGCACGTCTTGTGAAAGAAGTTTTCGATGTTGAGCTTGATAAAGAAGAAACACGTTCAGATTGGTTAGTCAGACCTCTTACGGCAAGGCAGTTAGAATATGCCGCCGCCGATGTATTTTATTTGCATAAGCTTCATGAACTTCTGACTGCGAGTCTTAAAGAGCAGGGTCGTGAAGAGTGGTTTGAAGAAGAGAGTCTTGCTGTGTATGCGATGGTGGCAGGGCGTAAGAATAGCGATGACTACTATAGACGTCTTAAGAGTGCTTGGAAGCTTGATCCTCCAGCATTAAAGCGTCTAAAAAGATTATGTGTTTGGAGAGAGATGACCGCTCGGGAAAGAAACAAACCGCGAGGACACATCGTAAAGGACAGTTCCCTTTTGGAAATTGCCCGACGCCAACCATTAGCCTTACACCAGTTAACCGGTATTGATGATTTGCATCCGGGATTAATCAAACGTTATGGGGAAGACTTATTGGATCAGGTAAGCGCAGCGAATGATGATGTTAATGTAGATCCGTTACCGCAGCCTTTGACTAAAGCAGAGGTTATTGTGCTCAAGGCAATGCGAAACGCACTTATCACGGTTGCAGAAGATACCTTGATCCCACAAGAGTTTTTGTTTTCTAAAAAGGATCTAGAGTTTATTTTACGCGGTGCCATTGCGGGTAGTGAAGAGTGGCCGCAACGCTTTATAACAGGCTGGAGAGAGCCTTTGGTCATACCAATACTTAAGAATACGCTCAGTGAGTTGATGTAATGGCTGAGGACACGCTTAGAATTCTCTGTGATATTTTTAAAGGTAATCGAAAAGAGGGGATGTATATTTATGTTTCTCACGCCGATGGATTAGACAAGGTACCTCAAAGCTTACTGGATAGCTTTGGAACGCCTATTTTAGTGACTCGATTAATGTTGACGAAAAAGAAGAAACTAGCTCGCGCCGATGTCTTAAAAGTCATTGAAGACATACATCGTCAAGGTTTTTATCTTCAGATGCCACCGGTGCTATTTGCGCTTGACGAGGGTATGGCCGAAAACAACAAACTTCCTAGAGGGCGTTAAGTGAGTGACTTTTGGGCAACAAAAACACTTGAAGAGATGACTACCGTAGAGTGGGAGTTACTCTGTGATGGCTGCGCAAAATGTTGTTTGGTGAAACTTGAAGACCATGAAAGTGGTGAGATATTTCACACTAACGTGACTTGTGAGTTATTAGATATCCATTCCTGCAAATGCAGTAACTACACAGATCGACATTCCGTAGTGAGTGACTGTATCACGCTGGATCGTGATAATATTCATACGTTGGGATGGCTACCTGAAACCTGCTCTTACCGTTTAATTGCAGATGGCAAGCCGCTGCCTGATTGGCATCACTTGGTATCAGGGGATGTTGATAGGGTGCATAGCTATGGAGCCTCACTGCAGGGCTGGGTCGTCTCTGAGCTCGATGTACGCAAAGAAGATGTCGAAGATCATATTATTCAATGGGTTGATTAATTATGTATGCTGCTGAAGACTATTTCTGGGGATGGGTTGTGTATGCCTCTGGGGCTGTATGCTTGCTTTATACCGTTTGGTATCTATTACGCAATCTACGGTTTTCCTCGATCAGACATGTATTTTTAATACTCGCTTCGGTTTTTCTTTTGACGCCAGTCACCGCCTACACCGATGACAGCTATTTGGCGCCGGCATTCTTTGTAAGCTTGTATGAAGGGCTGGTGGCAAACCCAGTAATCGGCTTTCAGAGAGGTGC
>CAJIZU010000106.1 GCA_905181925.1 gamma proteobacterium HTCC2207 | reverse complement strand
GCTATAAATGCCCACCTTTACCCGGACCATAACCTTTTTGTGGCTAATAACCTTTTTTTTATTCACTAATAAATAACAATTCGTTTAATGACCGACTTAATCTGTAGTCCTATGAAAAATATCACGTTTTTACTGATAAAATCCTGAAAAGAGCACATCAAGTCCCATAAAGTTCGATTCTCTACCAACTTAATTCATGCCAGTTATTGAGAATGGATTGCAATAACGAAAAAAAAGCGCTAGATTCTGCACACCGAACTCTCGAATGGTTTGACTTTTTCGAGGTTTGTACTATGCGATGTGGGCTGCTCGCCTTCCGAAAGGTATCCCTCATCTATCTTTACTATAAAAAAGAAGGGTTTTTACAATGACTGATAACTTATCTTCCGGCGATTACGTCGGCATGTCCTTTTGGTTGATCTCTATGGCTTTAGTAGCTGCCACAGCTTTCTTCTTCGTTGAACGCGATCGTGTTGCGGGCAAGTGGAAGACATCTTTGACAGTTTCTGGCTTGGTAACATTGATCGCGGCAGTTCACTACTTCTACATGCGTGACGTGTGGGTTGCCACTGGTACATCTCCAACTGAGTTCCGTTACATTGACTGGCTATTAACAGTGCCATTATTGATGATTGAATTCTACTTGGTTCTATCTGCAGTAACGAAAGTGCCTGCTGGCGTCTTCTGGCGTTTACTACTCGGCACTATTGCAATGCTTGGCTTCGGCTATGCTGGTGAGACAGGCATGATGGGTACAACAAGTGCCTTTGTTCTTGCAATGGCTGGTTGGGGATTCATCATTTGGGAAATCTTCGGAGGCGAAGCAAGCAAGATCAATGCTGGACTTTCAAACGCTAACGTTCAGGGCGCATACAAGGCAATGCTTATTTGCGTAACTGTCGGCTGGTCAATTTATCCTATCGGATACGTCTTCGGTTACATGTTAGGCGGTGCTGATGCAGGAATGTTGAATGTGATTTATAACCTAGCTGATTTTGTTAACAAGATCGGATTTGGTGTAATCATCTGGGCAGCTGCAGTCGCTGATTCAGAGTAAGGTAATTTGCTAGATTGATAGAAAGAGCCAGCAATGCTGGCTCTTTCTTTCTCAAAGTTAAACCTAGCAATGACTGGAGGTAGTGCTAAAACTACCAATATATAAATATAGATTAAAGGGTACTCTAAATGTCCCCAGTAAAATTAGTAGCAAAGGGGTTAGACCGGCTGTCGCAACTTGATAGTCTTTATCAACAAGAAATGCCTCAATCAGATAGCAGCCTATTTGCCGCTGCTCAGTATCATTTCCAAAACCCTGGAAAGTCATTCAGAGCGCAACTCGCCCTAAGTAGTGGCAGTGCACTCAACTTAGATACACAAAATTCTTTGCATTGGGCAGCTGCTTGCGAGCTTCTGCACAACGCATCACTCATCCATGATGATATTAGCGATGCCAGTACACATCGTCGCGGCCAAGCTAGTATCAATGAACATTTCGGCTCAGATATGGCTCTCTGTCTGGGCGATTGGATGGTAGCAAAATCCTTTGAACTTGCCACGAGAAACAAGTCTCACGGTGGTCAGTTAGTTGTCCTTTTGGCTCAGGCAATGCAAGAAACCTGCAGCGGACAAATATCAGATATCAACCAGCGTCAATGCGCAGCGTTGTCGGCCTGGGAGCAAATTGCTAAAAGCAAAACTGCGCCGCTACTCATTGCACCCATCAAGGGCTCCGCAATCTGTGCTGCGATTAATGACAAAAGCGACGTATTGGAAAGACTTATAGGTTTTTGCGCTCTAAGCTATCAAGGTCGTAATGATATAAATGACATCGTTCCTTCGAGCCACCGTTCTAGTGATCTTGACGGACGCAAACCAAATTTAGTAATAAGTCTTTATGCAGACGCTGGCACTCACCATAGCCAAGCCTTCAACCAGTGGTATACTTCTGCTGACACCACTGATGTCAGCCATTGGCAAAAACAGATTGCCGCTAGTGAAGTCATTTTTCAGGCTAATCAGTTGGTAGAGTACTGGTTATCACAAGCGGATCTGTTAGTACCATTAATGCCCAGTAAATTGCGGGCAGTTGCAGAAGGTCTTGTTGCATCAGTGAAACAAACCGCTGCTATAGAAACTCAAGAGCAGTTAGCCTAGAAGATCGAATATGGAAAACCCGCAGTCCCATCAGGTGCTTGCGCGGCATGGTAAATCGTTTTATTGGGCTAGTTTTTTCCTCGGCTCTCAATTAGCCGATCGTGCAGCCCGTCTTTACGAATTTTGCCGCTTCGTCGATGACCTTGCTGATGGCGATTTACCCTATAGACAAGAATCTCTCGAAGATATTCGTGCCTGTCTTGAGGACCCTAATAGCGAGAACGATGGCCTTACCATTCCAGAACTCAGTAACTTTATAGACTTAGCGCAACAGAATAATATTCCCCTTTCCGCCGCCAAAGAGCTACTTGACGGTATGCTGCTTGACCAACAACCTACACAACTAACTACAGAACGAGAGCTGTTGCGGTACTGTCATGCGGTTGCTGGTACCGTTGGATTGATGATGTGCCGCGTTTTAGAGTGTACCCAACCAAGAGCTCAGGCCTTCGCGATTGATTTAGGCATCGCTATGCAGCTAACTAATATCTCTAGAGATGTTCTAGAGGACGCGAAAATGGGGCGGCGTTATTTACCGTCTGACTGGTTTGAGTCGGTAGTTTCGGTGGACGATATTGCCAACGCAGAATCTGATTGTCTGCAACCGGTCACTCAGGCAATAGACCGACTATTGCAGTTGTCAGAAACTTACTATGCCAGTGCGCTAATGGGTATCCGTCTCTTGCCGTTTCGATCCCGACTCTCTATTGCTATTGCGCTACGCGTTTACCGTCAAATCGGCTGGGTGTTACGTCGCCAAGATCTTGCCTGGTGGAAAGGCAGAGTCATGGTAGGCAAAACTGAGAAAGCGCGTCTAAGCTTGCGCAGTTTAAGTGAGTTATTACCCGTTCATGTGCCAGCGCATACAAGTGCCCTCCACCAGCATTTAGAGGGACTAGCAGGTGTCCAACATCACTAGTATCAATCTCGATATAGCAATCATTGGTGGCGGTAACGCAGGCATAACGCTGGCATCAAAACTATCTGCTCAAAAATTACCCTTAAAGACGCTCGTGTTTGAACCTAAAACCCCGCAACAGCGCGACTGCTGCTGGAGTCTTTGGGCGACACCCGATCAATGTGAAAGCTTAAAGCCTTCAATGCTGGGTAAGTGGGCACAATGGCGACTGATCGATGATGTTAGTGAAGTCGTCCTTAAAAGCGATGAATACCAATATACGAGCTTGAGTGCTGCAAGCTACTTACAGCATTGTGAAGATAGCTTGGAAGGGACCGATAGCATAAAGCGCAGTACCGTCGAACAGCTTGCCAAAGAGGCAGGTATAACTTCATTTAAAGCAGATGGGCAAAAATACACGGCAAAAACGGTATTTGATAGTAGGCCGCCGGTCACCGCCAGCAATAGTCTGTGCCAGCATTTCATGGGTTGGGAAATCCGTACCAAAGCCCCAATGACAGAAACTGACATTGCCACCTTAATGGACTTTCGTGTCGATCAATCTAAGGGGCTACATTTTATTTATGCCCTACCGTTTTCTAGCAACCACCTATTTTTAGAGTCGACAATGATCTCGAGAACATTAGAAGACAAGCAATGGTATCGAGACGCCATGCACCAATGGTTGCAGCGCCATAATATCGAGATAGATGTGTTACTCCGAGAAGAAGTCGGTGTAATAGCCATGGAGGAGCCACCAGAGACATCGATTCCTTTAGGTGCCATAGGCGCCGCCAGTGGTGCAGTGAGACTATCATCAGGGTATGCCTTTTCGGCTATTCAAACTCAAATGACGAGACTTGCTAATGGTATTTCAGTGGGTAATTATTCCGTACCCAAACCTACGTCTGGTTATCTTGATGCCATGGATAGAGTTTTTAATGGTGTTCTTTTGGCTAAACCCGATCTAGCTGTAGACATTTTCATGCGTACTGGCCGAGCGCTTAATGGCGACCAGTTCGCGCGATTTATGCTTGGTACCGCGGGTATCATCGAGTGGGCTAAAGTGATTTTTGCAATGCCAAAACGTGTATTTATTCGCCAGCTTTGGCGTCAGGTCGTGGGTCATGACTAGCCTAGACTATATCGCTATTGCCGCAGTGCTAATAATAGGGGTACCTCATGGAGGACTTGACGGTGCAGTAGCGCGTCGTGTCGGCTGGACACCCAATTTTGTAGGCTGGCTCACTTTTCATCTTGCTTACATTGCCATAGCAGCAATAGTCACAGCCATTTGGTGGTGGTTTCCCACCGTCAGTTTAGGTTTATTTTTAGTTATCTCTGCGCTTCACTTTGGCGTGAGTGACATTCGCCATATCATGCAAATGGGTAAAAATCATTGGTTACCTGCAATGGCTCATGGTGGGCTAGTGGCCATTGCGATACCGGTCTTTCATACAGAGGCGGTAACGCCTATTTTTTCAATCTTGGTAGGTGATGCGGGAGCGCAAAGCTTAATTACAATCATTGAGTACGCAATGAAAGCTTATGTAGCGATAGTGATTACTTACTTAATTTATAGTTTTAGAGTTAGTAAGTGGCGTGTACCGGCGGCTAATCTCGTTGTGTTGCTTCTAATTGCATATTGGGTAGCTCCCCTAGTAAGCTTTGCTGTGTATTTCTGCTTCTGGCACAGCCGCATTCACACCCTTCGTATATGGCGTAGTATCGACGCCATCGACAGACGTCGGTGCTTTTTAGAAGCCAGTCTTTATAGTGTTCTAGCATGGCTTACTGCTGCTATCTGTTTTTGGTATTTTAAAATGACGCCTGATACGGCACTCATACAATTAACGTTTATTGGATTAGCCGCTCTGACAGTTCCACATATGCTGTTAGTAGATTTTGCTGATTCCAAACTTCACAGGTTAATGGCATGACAGACATTAGTGATCGCAAAGATGACCATATTGCATTAGCCATGAGCCCAGATCATCAGGGTGGTGGCGTATCTAGTTTTAATCAGATTTGCTTTGAACATAACCCACTACCTGAATTAGCACTTGATGATATCTGTACTCAAATACAATTTTTAGGCTCGACCGTGGCGGCACCCATCATTATTGGCGCTATGACGGGAGGCTGCGATAATGGCGACCTTATTAATCAGCATCTTGCTGAAGCTGCTGAACACTGCCACATACCTATGGCGCTTGGCTCACAACGGGCTTCACTAGAATTAGGGCTAGAGCAAAATGTCAGAAAATGGGCGCCCACTGCCGTTATCTTGAGTAACCTTGGAGCTACCCAAATACAAGAGCATGGGGCTGACCTAGCGCAACAGGCGGTAGATAGTGTCAATGCCAATGCATTGATGATCCATCTAAACCCGCTTCAAGAGTTGATTCAGCCGAATGGCGACCGTGACTGGAATAAAGTGTTGGAGGCTATTCATCAGTGCTGTAATGACTTGTCCGTGCCGGTCATTATTAAAGAAGTTGGCTCAGGTATCGGGCCTACCACAGCCCGCAAATTGATTGATGCAGGTGTCTCTTGGATTGAAGTTGCCGGGCGCGGAGGAACCAGTTGGGCGAGCATAGAAATGGCACGCAATGAGTCGGCTAGAGAGCGGGAAATCGCACAGCCATTCCTTAACTGGGGAATGGATACAGCGGCTTTACTTCCAGCACTAAAGCAGCTGGACGCGAGCCTCAAATTAATTGGTTCTGGAGGCGTTCGCCACGGATTGGACGTTGCACGCTGCATTCGCCTAGGGGCGCAGATGACTGCTCTGGCACAGCCTTTTTTAGGGCCAGCGATGGATTCAACAGAGGCAGTTGTTGAGAAAATCTCTATTTTGACTGAGCAATTACGCTGGGCCATGTTCCTTACCGGAAGCAAAAATCTTGACCAATTAACGATCGCACCCCTAACAGACGAGCAGATCTGACTACCCTGTTGTCTCAAAACACCCTAATTGATAGCAATCGTCCAATTTTAGACGTCGTCGATCGATATTTAGAATAAATCAACTCGATTGAATAAAACAACTAGACCGAGACCAAATCTTAGGCATAAAATGAATGCAGAGGATATTTAGAATATTCAAGATTGATCTATAACATTGTTATTTTAATTTCAAAATCAATCAAATGCAAGTAGTTATCATTTGCATTTAAAAAAATTACAAGATGTTAATAAAAGGTAGGCCACTAATAGTTCACATCGCTCTTGTTTTAATAAGAGCGAGCAAAAGAGGTAATACAGATGAGCAACGACACCCAAGGAAAATGCCCCGTCATGCACGGTGGCCTAACAAGTAACAATTCAAGTGGGACCAGCAATCGTGACTGGTGGCCCAATCAACTAAATTTAAGCATTCTTCACCAACATGATCAAAAGTCTAATCCAATGGACGAAGATTTTGATTACAGTGAGGAATTCAAGAGACTTGACTATGCAGCACTCAAACAAGATCTGCATGATTTAATGACTGACTCGCAAGACTGGTGGCCAGCAGATTATGGTCACTATGGCCCGTTTTTCATCCGTATGACCTGGCATGTTGCCGGAACCTACAGAACAGGCGATGGGCGCGGGGGCGGCGGCACTGGTGCACAACGTTTTGCACCACTCAATAGCTGGCCTGATAACGGCAATCTCGACAAAGCCAGACGACTTCTGTGGCCTGTTAAGCAAAAGCATGGCAACAAA
>CAJIZU010000105.1 GCA_905181925.1 gamma proteobacterium HTCC2207 | reverse complement strand
ATTGAGCATTTTGGTCATTTCATAGTCGGTATCTACCTCAACTGTGACAGAGCCACGTCCTTTACGGGCTTCAGAGGACAGACTTTTAATACCCTCTAAATTATAAATAGCTTCCTCAATGCGCACGACTATCTGTTCTTCAACTTCCTTTGGGCCGGCGCCCGGATAAGGCATGTTGACGGTAATATAATTAACAGAAGTTGATGGGAAGACCTCTTTACCAATACCGTAGGCACCAAAGAAACCACCGATGACAATCAACAGCATCAGTAGGTTTGCAGCTACTGGATTGTTAACGAACCATCTAATAGATGCATTCAAAGGATCGCTTCCTCATTGACGGATTGATTTTTGACCAACCCTTGTTCTTTGGGTGCTACCTTCATACCAGCGATTGCCAAGGGAATGCGGGTAGAAACGATTCGTGTCCCGGGGGTAATGCCAATCGCTGTTACGTTATTTGTGCCGGTCTGAACTACGGAGATTGTTTGATAGTTAACCTGGTCAAGTTCATTCAGCACCAGAATTTGGTCGCCTTGATACACCGCGTCCTTGGGAAGGGTTATAGCGTTGGTAATGGTTTTTCCAGAAATTTCCGCCTGTACGAAAAGCCCTATATTTAAAGGAGGGCGATTAACCGAGCTATCCGCTTTAAATGGATTTTGCACTTCCGCCACGGCATAAGTCATTCTACTTTCAATATCAATTGAGGCATCAGTGCGCACAATAGTACCTTGCCATTCATAGGTCTGTTCTCCGACACTATTACGCAATATAACACTGGGGAAATTCGCCTTTTGGTTATTCTGATAATTGGTTGGAAGCTCAATCAATGAGGCCTGTCTGTCAGAGAGAGGCAGGCGCACTTCCACCACATTGGTGCTATAAACCTTGGCGATTCGAGCCCCTGGATTCACATACTGCCCAAGATCAGCATAGATTTGACGAATGCGCCCAGGAAAAGGCGCACTAATGGCTGTCCGTCCAAGATCTAACTTGGCTTTCTTTAGATCAGCTTGCGCAGACTCTAATGCAGCTTCGGCAGAGTTCAACTGTGGCTGCCTGAGAAATAGTGCATTGGCAGTATTGTCTCCAAGCTCTCGCCATTCACGCTTAGCTTGGCGCGAACGACCCTGCTCTAGAGCAACTTGTTCTTGCGCCTTGGCAACTTGCGCCTTGGCGCGGGTGACAGAAAACTCATAGTCTTCAGGTTCGATCTGCAGCAGTTTTTCGTCGGCATTAAAGAATCCACCATTCGCATACTGCGCCGCAACGGCCACAACACGGCCAGCAACCTGCGAAACCAGATCTATTTCTCGTTTGGGAGCAACTGTCCCTTGGCTCAATACGGTCACGGTAAGAGGGGCAGGAACAACAATTAGAACGTCTACTGGAAGCAATGGTCGGCTCGTTCGGGGCTCTCTCTGAGGCTTTGATTTGAGCATGGCGAGAGAAACAATCATTAGCAGACCAAGGCCTAAGACAATGAGTGTTACGATTCCTTTACGGCTGAACAACGGCATTTCATTTAAACCTTTTTATCGGTCGTACCCTGGCAAAAATAAAGCTCGATTGCGGCACGCATACAAAAATTATCATTCAATAAAGAGCCCTAACGCTTTAAAAACTAAAGCGTTGACGCCCTCACTGGATTAGTATTTTTAATGGAGAGCTACTGTGCTGATACGTAAAATAGCTTTCATGAGATTACATTAGCTTGTTTGTGTGTCTTTGTGATCGTCTTGCTCAGAAAGATCATTAAATACGTCTTTATCTAACAGTCCTTCGCTATTGGCGACTACAGCGGTCACCATGCCGTCACCGGATACATTGACGACAGTTCGCATCATATCTAGTAGGCGATCAACACCGATAATCAAGCCAATGCCCTCGACAGGTAAGCCAACTTGCTGCAAGACCATGGCTAAAGTAATTAACCCTACGCCCGGTACCCCAGCAGTGCCGATGGATGCTAATGTGGCGGTAGCAACAACGGCTAGGTACTCGCCCATTGTCAAATCAAGGCCATAGGCCTGAGCAATAAAGACGGTCGCAATACCTTGCATAATTGCGGTGCCATCCATGTTTACTGTCGCTCCTAAGGGAATAGTGAACGAAGCAATTGAATTGTGCGCGCCGACTCTTGTTCGAGCTACATTTAGAGTGATTGGCATCGTTGCATTACTCGATGAGGTGCTAAAAGCGAATAATAATGCTGGGCGCATGTTTTTAAATAGAGTCAGTGGATTTAAGCGGGTAAGTAGAGCAAATATACTGGTATACACAACGCTGGCATGGAGAAATAGAACGAATACTATCGTGCCAAAGTACAGCGCCAGATTAATAATGGCTGAGAACCCTTGGCTGGTAAATAATTTCGCCAACAGGCAAAATACCCCATAAGGCGCAAGATTCATCAAAATAGATACCATTCTCATAATGACATCACTAATCATCTGACAGCCGCGCAAAACGGTTTTTCCAGAATCACCCGCCTGCAATATAGCAACACCAACCAAAATGGCGAACACTATAACTTGCAACATATTACCCTCTACCATTGCCTGAAATGGGTTAGAGGGGAAAATTCCAATAAAGACTTCTTTAAACGATGGAGCGGGTTTGGCAATATAGTTAGCCGCCTCAGAGGTATTGATGCCTACGCCAGGGTCGACGATATTGGCGATGATCAGAGCGAGACTTACTGCAATTGCCGTTGTCACTAAGTAAAGGCCGATGGTTTTAAGGGCTACCTGACCCATCTTGACATCCTCGCCCATCGAGGCAGAACCGCACACCAAAGAGAAAAACACCAGAGGTACTACTAACAGCTTTAAAGAAATGA
>CAJIZU010000104.1 GCA_905181925.1 gamma proteobacterium HTCC2207 | reverse complement strand
GGTGGTGTTTAAATCACTACAGAGCACATGTCCAGAGCCCTCACCGCCTAAGCTCCAGCCATTTTCTTTAAGCGCTTCAACGACATATCGATCGCCCACCTTGGTGCGCAGAAAGGGAATGCCTAAGTCTTTGAGTGCTAACTCCATTCCCAAATTACTCATGAGAGTACCGGCAACGCCGCTACAACCAACAGCTGACTGGTGACGATGTTGAGCGATAATGTAAATTAGCTCATCGCCATCTACAACCTCACCATTGGCGTCAGAGAATAATACTCGGTCGCCATCACCATCTAGGGCAATACCAAAATCGGCTTTTTCTTCAACCACTTTGGCGCAAACCCCTTCCATGTAGGTAGATCCGCACTGATCGTTGATATTAAAACCGTTGGGTTCGTTGGCCATGGTGATAACTTTGGCACCCAACTCTTTAAATACTTTAGGTGCCGCGTTATAGGTAGCACCATTGGCACAGTCCAATACTATTTTAAAATCCGTTAAATTAAACTGTGAAGGTAGTGACCCTTTACAAAATTCAACATAGCGGCCGGTTGCATCGGTGATACGCCGCGCTTTTCCAAGATTGAACGAATCATTGGTGGTCAGTGGCTCATCAATCAGACGCTCTATTTCAAGCTCAACCTCATCCGGTAGTTTGTAGCCGTCAGCGGAGAAAAACTTGATGCCATTGTCAGCCACCGGATTGTGAGAGGCACTGATAACAATGCCTGCCGAGGCCCGAAATGCGCGGGTTAAGTAGGCAATAGCCGGCGTTGGCATGGGGCCAAGCATGTCGACATTAACACCAGCAGCAATCAGTCCTGATTCCAATGCGGATTCAAACATGTAGCCTGATACACGGGTATCTTTGCCGATGAGCACGCGCTTTTTAACTTTGGTATCTCGGGTCAAGACCTTACCCGCTGCATAACCCAGCTTAAGCATAAAATCAGCGGTGATTGGGTGTTGCCCCACCGTGCCACGAATACCGTCGGTTCCAAAATATTTTCTGCTCATTGCTTAATCTTCATCCTTAATAGTTGTTTTCCATACATCAATGGCTTGTCTCGTCTCAAGCACGTCGTGCACTCTCAGAATTGCGGCGCCTCGCTGGGCAGCCAATAACGCCAAAGCCACACTTCCCATTAAACGTTCGTCCGTATTTTCTAGTCCCAGCATTTGACCAATCATTGTTTTTCGAGATACACCCACCAATACCGGATGGCCCGTGGCAACGAATTGGTCAATCGCGCCAAACAAAGTGAGATTATGGGCTAAGGTCTTACCAAATCCAAACCCTGGATCAAGAATAATTTTTTGGCTGTCAATACCAGCCTTCATACAGATATATTTCCGCTCATCTAAAAATGCTAAAACCTCTGCAACTACGTCAGTGTAAGTGGGCTCAATTTGCATAGTTTGAGGCTGATTTTGCATGTGCATTAGGCAGATAGGCAGTTGTGAGGATGCTGCCGCAGCAAGTGCACCTTCTCGACCGAGGGCTCGTACATCATTGATAAGGCTGGCGCCTTTTTTTGATGATTCAGTAATCACTTCTGCGGTACTGGTATCAACGGAGACTAGTGCATCAAAGCGCTCAACGACGGCTTCTAATACCGGTATTACGCGGTCTAGCTCTTGTTGGGTACTCACAACAGCGGCTCCAGGTCGTGTCGACTCTCCGCCAATATCGATAATATCAGCGCCATCGGCAAGCATCTTTTCAATAACGTGGAGAGTTTTGTTGAGATCAAGCTGAGCGTTGTCATAAAGGTCGCCGCCATCTGAGAACGAATCTGGCGTAACGTTGACAATACCCATGATCGAGGGCCGCGATAGGTCGAGGTGCTTAGCGCCACAGTGCAATATTGAGCTTGCCATTTTTCACTACCTTTAAAATACAAAAAAACCCTGAGACCAAATGGTAACCCAGGGTTTTTAAAATACCAAAACAGTTAAGCGTCTTCGACTGGACCACCAATGGGTCGATCTTCGGTAGCATCGCTTTTCGCACTGCTAGCACCGTCTCCGCCCGAATTACTATCCGAGTCATTTTTCTGCCAATTGCGTGGCTGCCTCACTTGACGATGATTCATCAGATCATCTACTTGATCAGCGTCAATGGTTTCATACTCCATGAGTGCATCTTTCATTGATTCAAGGATGTCTCTGTTATCCTCTAATAACGTTGTCGCCCGCGCATAAGCATCATTAAGAATAGTCTTTACCTCTTGATCAATTTCTCTGGAGGTATCTTCTGAATAGTGAGTGTTACCGCCACCGGGTGCCTGGGAATCATCTTCGCCGTACAAAATAGGCCCCATTTTTCGATTCAGGCCCCATTTGGTCACCATGTTACGTGCCATCTGAGTTGCTCGCTCAATATCATTAGAAGCGCCTGTGGTAACACCATCGAAACCGCCCACTAACTCTTCGGCAATACGCCCGCCAAACAAACTGCACAACTGACTAAACAGCTGAGTACGGTTCATGCTATAGCGATCTTCCTCTGGAAGATACTGAGTGACACCAAGCGCACGTCCACGGGGAATAATCGTGACTTTGTGAACTGGGTCATGCTCAGGCACTAAACGGCCAATAATGGCGTGTCCCGCCTCGTGGTAGGCGGTGTTTGTTTTCTCTTTTTCTGACATCACCATTGACCGGCGTTCTGCGCCCATCATGATTTTATCTCGCGCTTTCTCAAATTCTTCCATACTTACGACACGACGATTACCACGTGCAGAGAAAAGCGCAGCCTCATTAATCAAGTTAGCTAAATCAGCACCGGAGAAGCCTGGTGTACCTCGCGCTAAGATCGATAAGTCTACGTTGTCTTCAAGGGGTACTTTGCGTGAATGGACCTTTAGGATTTGTTCGCGACCACGAATATCGGGCAAGCTAACGTAGACTTGACGATCAAATCGGCCAGGGCGCAACAAGGCTTTGTCTAGCACGTCGGGACGGTTAGTAGCCGCTATAACAATAACCCCTTCGTTGCCTTCAAACCCGTCCATCTCAACCAACAGCTGATTTAAAGTTTGCTCGCGCTCATCATTACCACCGCCGTGACCACCGCCGCGATGACGACCTACAGCGTCGATCTCATCAATGAAGATGATGCAGGGTGATTGCTTTTTGGCTTGCTCAAACATGTCTCTGACGCGAGAGGCACCGACACCGACAAACATTTCAACGAAATCTGAACCAGAGATTGAAAAGAATGGAACCTTGGCTTCGCCAGAAATCGCTTTGGCAAGCAAAGTTTTACCGGTTCCAGGGGGGCCTACCATGAGCACACCTTTTGGAATTCGGCCACCCAAGCGTTGAAATTTCGTTGGATCACTCAAAAACTCGACAAGCTCAGCCACATCTTCTTTTGCCTCGTCAACACCAGCAACATCAGCAAACGTAGTGTTAATTTGATCACCGGTCAGCAACTTAGCTTTGCTTTTTCCAAAGCTCATGGGGCCGCCTTTACCACCGCCACCGCCTTGCATTTGACGCATAAAGAACACAAAGATAGCGAGAATCAATAAAATGGGGAACGCGGCAACTAACAACTGCGTAAACAGACTGGGCTCTTCACGCTCTTTACCAATAACATTGACGTTATGGTTGACCAGGTCATCCATAAGCTTGGGGTCTTGAATATTCGGACGCACAGACCTAAATTTAGTGCCGTCGTTACGCTCACCCTGAATAATCAAGTCGGCAATAACGACCTCGCTGACTCGGTCATTGCGTACCTCACTCAAGAAGACGGAGTAATCAATATTATTGTCTTCAGGCTCTGGGGCAAAGCTGTTGAATACGGACATTAGAATGGCCGCTAGCACCAACCATACCACTATATTTTTTGCCAAATCGTTCAATTTCCGTTCCTCTCTAGTTGGCTTTAAGGCCTTTGGCCATCAGGTACACTTCCCGAGACCGCGATCTTGAAGCGTCTGGCTTAATAATAGACACTTCTCTAAACAATTTTCTAACATCTAGCACAAATGCGTCAAATCCTTGCCCTTGAAATAACTTAGCAATAAAAACACCATTGCTGGACAACACCTTTCCTGCCAACTCAAGCGCTAATTCTGCCAAATATACCATCGCTGGTTGATCAACGGCTTTGTTACCACTTAAGTTGGGGGCCATATCAGAAATTACAAGGTCGACAGGCCGTTTTTCAATCAACGTCATAAGTTCTTCAAAAACATTTTCTTCAGTAAAGTCGCCCTGAATAAAATCAACGCCTGCGATAGCATCCATAGGCAGTATATCGAGCGCATGAACTCTTCCTTCATGCCCAACCAGTCGAGCAGAAACTTGTGACCACCCTCCCGGCGTAGACCCTAGATCTACGACTGTCATGCCCGATCGGATTAAGCGATCTTTTTCGACAATCTCGAGCAGCTTATAACTAGCACGGGATCGGTAACCATCCACCTGTGCTTTTTTAACATAAGGGTCGTTGACATGTTTTTTTATCCAACTACGATCTTTAGATTTCGCCATGGGTTAGTTTTCGCTAGAATGTCGTCTTACTATTTGAGTGTCTCATTATGACAAGTTCTGCAGCAGATAAAAAACATTTACGTCGTTTAGGGCATAATCTTAAGCCAATCGTGACAATTGCCAATAAAGGTCTCACCGACTCGGTCAATGCCGAAATCGAACGAGCCCTAACCGATCATGAATTAATTAAAATAAAAGTGTCTGTGGGCGATAGAGCCGCTAAAAAATTGATTAGCGACGAAATTTGTCAAACTCATAAAGCGGTGTTAACTCAGTCTATTGGACATATTTTGTTGATTTTTAGAGCATCATTGAAGCCAAATCCAAAACTGTCAAACCTATTACGTAAGTAAAGCACCACCAAAAGGTTCCTTCCCAAGGTTGGGGGTTATGGCATAATTAGGGAACAATACAGGGTACTTAAGTGAAAGAGTCCAAAAGAACATTATTTATTGATTTCTTAATCAAGCCGGTGGCTGTCGGTCTATTTGTTGCTGCTGTGTTGATTTTAGTGGTCCCTGAATTAAGGCCAAGTAAGACGGCTCAAGCTACTGATTCAATGGCATTACGTCAATCCAATCTTGGATCTGAGTGGTCCGGCACTGTTTCCTACGCTGCGGCAGTATCCTTAGCCGCGCCAGCAGTAGTCAATATTTATACCTTGAAAGAAAAGCGTTCGGCTAATGATAATGTTCCCAGAACCTCTTTAGGATCAGGTGTCATCATGCAACCGGATGGCGTAATTTTAACTAATCACCATGTGATTGATGGTGCCGTTAAAATTCTTGTGCTGTTATATGATGGCCGAGAAGCGCCTGCGACGGTTATCGGCAGTGATCCTGAAATTGACTTAGCCGTGCTGAAAATCAATTTAGAGGGGTTAACGCCTATCTCTCTAGGAGATCCTGCCAACGCTCGAATTGGTGATATTGTTTTAGCGATTGGTAACCCATCAGGAATAGGCCAATCGGTCACCCAAGGTATCATTAGCGCCAAAGGTAGAAGTATCCAGCAAGAAAATATTTTTGAAAACTTTATTCAGACTGACGCGAGTATAAATGAAGGTAGCTCAGGTGGTGCGCTGATTGATGCTTACGGTAATTTACTGGGCATTAACACAGCAACTCTCAATGTTGCTGGCGCGTCTGGAATTAGCTTTGCTATCCCCGCTGATGCCGCAGAGAAAGTATTGCAAGATATTCTCCAATATGGCCGAGTTGTTCGAGGCTGGCTTGGAATGTCCGCCAACCCAGGATTTTTACCTAAAAATATCGCAGACCAACTTGGCGTATCTCAAGTTTTTGGCGTTACAGATCTCACTAAAGGCGGACCCGCGGAAAAAGCGGGTATAAGGCGAGGTGATATTATTTTTAAAATTGACAGCTCATTTGTGACCGATCCCGCCGCTAGTGTCAGTCAGATTATCAATGTCTCGCCCGGGCAACCGATTGAGCTAAGTATCCTTAGACAAGATCAAGTGAGACAAATTAGTATCGTTGCAGGTGATCGCGGCGAAGCTATCGCCAAAGGTCTACTTTAGCAAGCCTACTAGCGCAGTGATCAACTGACGGTTCTGCATCTCAGTTCCGACAGTGATGCGCAAGAAATCTTCAATTCTTGGCTGTTTAAAGTGCCTTACAATAATACCTAAATCGCGTAGTTGTTCGCTAATATTTTCAGCAGATTCTTGGTTATGCTGAACAAATAGGAAGTTAGCGGCGGACGGTAGAACATTGAACCCGAGATTTTTTAGCTGTTCAGCAATCCATCCACGACTCTCTATCACTTGATTACGCGTTTTATCGAAGTGCACTTTGTCTTCAAAAGCTGCAATACCCGCTGCTATTTGTAAGTGGCCCAGAGGATAAGAATTAAAACTGTTTTTAACCCGCTCAAGGCCCTCTATGAGCTGTGCAGATCCAAGTGCGTAACCAATGCGCATACCGGCCAAACTTCTTGCTTTGGACATAGTTTGAACAACCAATAAATTCGCATATTGATTAATCAAAATAGCCGCAGACTGGCCGCCAAAATCAATATAAGCCTCATCCACGACCACCACCGAGTCCTCGTTTTTCTGTAGCAGTTGCTCTATGGCTTTTAACGGTAATAGGCGTCCTGTAGGTGCATTAGGATTAGGAAAGATAATACCGCCATTTGGACGTTTATAGCCCTCTAAATCCAGTGACAGGTCATCAGTCAAAGGGATTTTTTCATAGCTAATTCCATAAAGCTTACAAAAGACCGGATAGAAACTGTAGCTAATATCTGGAAATAGTAGCGGCTCTGATTGCTTTAATAGCCCATTAAAAACATGCGCAAGAACTTCATCAGAACCATTGCCCAGAAATACTTGATCGGCATTCAAAGCATAGTAGTCGGCAACTGCTTCCTTCAGTTGGTCGGCGCCAGGAGGTGGATACAAACGTAAATCTTGATTCAAGAGCGACTTCATGGCGGTTAACGCCAATGGCGACGGCCCATAGGGATTTTCATTGGTATTTAATTTAGTAATATTAGTCATACTCGGCTGCTCACCCGGTATATAGGGTTCCAGCTGGGTCACTAAATCACTCCAGTATTTGCTCATTGAATTGCCTTTTAGTGCGACTAACTTTAATCCTTAATCCGATACTCTGCTGCCCGTGCATGAGCTGTCAGTGATTCTGCACGGCCCAACACTGACGCAACTTTACCCAAGTCAGAAGCACTTTGCTCTGAACAGTAGACAATAGAGCTTCTTTTCTGAAAATCATAAACTCCTAAAGGCGACGAAAATCTAGACGTTGCTGATGTCGGCAGCACATGGTTGGGGCCTGCACAATAGTCACCTAAGGCCTCCGATGTATGACGTCCCATGAAAATAGAACCCGCATTGCGGATGTTGGGTAGCCACGCTTCTGGGTCCTCAACGGACAATTCCAAATGCTCAGGCGCGATATGATTAGATATTTCTGCTGCCTGCTCGGCATTGGCAACCTGAATGAGTGCCCCACGCCCAGCTAGGGACTTAGCGATAATTTCTTTTCTCTCCATTTCTGGAAGCAATCGAGTCATGCTTGCGTGCACTGCGTCTAAGAATTCAGCATCCCAGCTGAGTAAAATAGACTGCGCTTCTTCATCATGTTCCGCCTGTGAAAAAAGATCCATAGCCACCCAATCTGGATTAGTCTTACCATCGCAGATAACTAAAATTTCGCTGGGCCCGGCTACCATATCCAGCCCCACAGAGCCGAATACAAACCGTTTCGCGGTAGCGACATAAATATTGCCGGGACCAACGATTTTGTCTACCTTGGGTACGCTTTCGGTACCATAGGCTAGGGCCGCTATTGCTTGACCTCCGCCAACAGTGATTACTTTATTCACCCCCGCAATAGCCGCCGCCGCAAGCACAACAGGACTAAGGTCGCCATCAGGCGCGGGGACTACCATAATTATTTCATCAACACCGGCAACACGCGCAGGTATGGCATTCATCAAAACGGACGAGGGATAGCTTGCCTTTCCACCTGGCACATAAATACCCACGCGCTCTATAGGCGTTATTTGCTGACCCAATAAAGTGCCATTTGATTCGCGATATTGCCAGGATTGTTGTATCTGATGACGATGATAATCTTCGATACGCTGTGCAGCTTCTAGCAGCGCATCGCGAGTCTTTTTATCAATAGAGTCTAGCGCTTTTGACATCTCATCCGGCGCGATGCACAGCTCGTCAACATTGGCACATGCGCGACGATCAAAGCGATTTGTATACTCCAGCAGTGCCGCGTCACCCTCACTGCGAACTTTGGCAATAATTTCACGAACAACCGATTCTACTGTCGTGTTAGACACCGAATCCCAGGCGATTAACGAATCTAATACATCCGAAAAATTGAAATCGCTGGCGTTTAACCTTGCGATCTCACATTGTTGAGAATCGGTGAGGCCAGTCATTTGCACACGACTGAACGTAAAGAGTCGACAGTCGATTGAAGCTCATTAAATTTTGTCTTCATAGCGGCTTTATTAACGATTAGTCGAGCACTGATATCGGCTATTTCATCGCGTGCTTCTAGTCCATTAGCCTTCAGAGTGTTTCCTGTGTCGACAATATCAACAATCTCATGGGCCAAATCTAGGATAGGAGCAAGCTCCATAGCACCAAATAATTTAATTAAATCTGCCTGCCTGCCCTGTTCCGCATAAAACTGGCGCGCAACATTGATATATTTAGTCGCCACACGAAGTCGCCCTTGCGGCAGTGACACGCCTACGGGTCCTGCGGTCATGAGCTTACATTTAGCAATACCTAAATCTAAAGGCTCATAGTAACCGTCGCCCTGATGTTCAAGTAATACGTCCTTACCCGCAACTCCAATATCCGCAGCCCCAAATTGGACATAAGTAGGCACATCCGAGCCACGTAAAATTATCAGCCTCAATCCTTGGTGATTTGTTGGGAACACAAGCTTTCGACTGGAAAAAATATCTTCCATAGGCACAATCCCTGCGTCCGCTAGCAGAGGCAGAGTCTCCTTCAAAATACGCCCTTTTGTAAGCGCTAAGGTAATCTGTGTCATGACTTTCTATTTAACTCACTTTTTAAAGTTACGTATTACTTACTCATTTTACTAATTAGGTACACGATTTATCTTTGCACCTAATTGACTCAGCTTTTCTTCAATGCGCTCATATCCGCGGTCAATATGATAAATTCGATCGACAATAGTCTCTCCCTCAGCAACCATTCCTGCAATCACCAATGCGGCGGATGCTCTAAGGTCTGAAGCCATCACCTGGGCACCTGTTAATTTTTCGACGCCTGTAATAATTGCAGAGTTACCCTCGACAACAATTTTAGCACCCATCCGATTTAGCTCTTGGACTTGCATCAACCGATTTTCAAAAATTGTTTCAGTAATCACCCCTGAGCCTTCAGCCACTGCATTAACCGCAGTCAGCTGCGCTTGCATATCCGTGGGGAATCCAGGATAAGGTGCAGTCTTTAGGCTAACGGCTTTTGGCCGTCGGCCCTGCATATCTAACTCAATCCAATCATCCCCTACCGTTATGATGGCCCCTGTCTCTTCCAATTTTAACAGAACCGATTCTAACGTAGATGGATCTGTTTGCTTAACTTTGACTTTTCCTCCAGTGGCCGCGGCTGCGGCAAGGTACGTGCCTGTCTCAATACGGTCTGGCATCACTCTAAATGATCCCCCACCGAGCTTATCTACACCCTCAATGACCAAAGTATTTGTGCCTGCACCCTGAATATTAGCGCCCCAGGTATTTAAGCAGTTCGCTAAATCGACAATTTCAGGTTCTCGCGCTGCATTCTCTATTGTAGTAATACCCTCTGCCAATGTGGCGGCCATCATTAGATTTTCAGTAGCCCCAACAGATACCAATTCCATCAAGATCCGCGCACCCTTTAACCGTCCGTCACACGTGGCCTTAATGTAGCCTTTATTGACCTCTATCGTTGCCCCCATAGCTTCAAGGCCCCGCAAATGAAGATCAACTGGACGACTGCCAATCGCACAACCGCCAGGAAAAGATACATTGGCTTCTCCGTAGCGCGCCAGCAATGGCCCGAGAACCAAAATGGAGGCTCTCATTGTCTTTACCAAATCATAAGGTGCTGTTGTACTATTGAGCGTCGAATTATCAACCTCTACAGACATTTTTTCGTTGACGCTAAGACTTACCCCTAAAGTCCCCAACAACTCAATGGTTGTCGTGACATCCTGCAAATGAGGTAAATTAGAAATCGTTACTAGACCATCGCATAATAGTGATCCAGACAATATAGGGAGCGCCGCATTTTTAGACCCAGAGATCAAAACTTCACCTCTAAGCGGACCCACTCCTTGAATAATCAGTTTATCCATCGGATACCTTTCAATTAAAAAAAACGGTTTGGAACTGAAATACTTTAGAAATCACTAGCGCTGGAAGCCAAAAGCTATTGGACACGCTGCTCCCACTCCTGCTGCGTAAACAACTTCATTGTCACCGCATGTATAACGCCTGATGAGATTTGCTCATTTAAGGCGGTATAAACAAGTTGCTGACGTTGCACTGCTCTTTTCCCCTCAAAAAGGTCACCAACCGCCACAACATTAAAATGATTACCTTGATTCTCCACCTGAATATGACAATCAGGTAGAGTACTTTCTAAATGGGCTTTAACATCTTCAGAATTCATTTTTTCTCACTTAAGGTGCTTTATAGCACTTTTTATTTAGACCCAGACATCCAGCTGTCAATAACTTGATCAACATCACCCGATGACTTTCGCACAGCATTCAAGAACTGGCTAGCAAAGGTTTTACTTAGATCTATACCATTTAGGGTAACATTAACAATATTCCACTCTCCCGTGGATTTTTTCTGATACATCAAATAATTCAGAGGATATACCGCAGCATCACTGCGAATTTCTTGTTTGGCTAGCACTCTTCTTTGTTTAGCCGGTAAAGTTTGCTTATTAATTAACACAATTTTTTCGTTACCATAGCTCATCAACCCACGGCCATAGGTTTCTACCAATCCTTTTCGAAACACGGCTTCAAATCGCTCTCTCTGATCCTTCGCTGACGATTTAGCATATTTACCCATTACTTTTTTCGCCACAAAATCAAAATCAACAAAACCCGTCATCAGATTATTAAGCGCATCAAAGTAGGCGCTTTCATTGTTTGGGAAGTTGCTTTTGTGCTCGGCAATAATCACCAGTAATTCAGAGGTCATCTCCTCAATATTGGTGAATGGGTCTTGTTTATTTTCCAACGACCCAACGGGCAGTTGCGAAGATGCCAACGATGACAGCCCAAAAACGAACAAAAAAAGTGCCAAAAAACTGTTTAATCTAATCATAATTTTGTCTCTAGGTTAGTCCTTTAACTCAAACTCACTGTCTATTGTCTAGTTTAAAAATTTTCTGCTGATACACTGCATACATTTCAAGTCGCGCACTATACCATTCTCGGGTAATCGAATAAATACAATCCACATGATCTTTGGAGATCTCATGCCGGCACTTTCCATCCCTATCCTCGCTTTAATTGCTGGCCTATGTGGCTTAATATGGGGTGCAGATAAATTTGTTAACGGTAGTGTCGGCATTGCACGCAGTCTAGGCGTTTCCTCGCTAGTCATTGGTTTAACGGTCGTTTCAATCGGCACTTCGGCACCTGAAATTATTGTTTCAATAAATGCTGCATTGAAAAATTCAGGTGGGCTTGCCGTAGGTAATGCTATCGGATCAAATCTTGCCAATATAGGTTTGGTACTTGGCATTACTGCATTAGTTGCACCAATCCCTGTTCAAAAACATTTATTGTACGAAGAGAGCCCTGTTCTTTTACTGATTACGGCATTGGCTGGATTATGTCTCTATGACGGCCAACTAAATCGCATCGAAAGTCTCGCCCTCGGCATAATGGTCATTCCGTTATTAATAATGGTGGTGAAATACAAAAAAAGTCATCCTGATAAACCGAGTGTAGATATCAGCAGGCAGGACATGGATCTAGACCTAAAACA
>CAJIZU010000103.1 GCA_905181925.1 gamma proteobacterium HTCC2207 | reverse complement strand
CCGAGGAAAGAGCAGAATCGTTCGGACAACTATTTAGTACCTTTTTCTTGTTTTTAGGCTTAATTGTGATGACCTTGGTCATGATATTAAATAGTTTTCGCCAAGCGAGTATTATTTTACTCGTTGGCACCCTTTGTATTGGTCTTGGCTTTTTAGGAATGTTTGTCGGGTTCCAAAACTTTGGTTTTATTGGGTTAGTCGGTATTGTTGGTCTAGCCGGGTTAGCGATTAATGACTCCATCGTCGTTTTGTCCCACCTCAATGAAGATGCTGGGACAGGTCAGGTTTCAAAAGATACATTGATTGAAACGACCGTTAGATCTACTCGCCATATTCTGACGACATCGCTGACAACAATGGGTGGCTTATTACCGCTGTTATTTGATAAGTTTTTTGAAACCTTAGCCTGGGCTATGTGTTTTGGCGTCATGGGATCTGCGTTGCTGGCCTTGTTGTTAATTCCTTCTATGTTCTGTTTTTTGGGCAAGGTTAGTGATTAAATTGCCCTTTTTACCGTGGTAAAATTTTAGTCAGTCACCGACATTACTGTCTATTACGTTAACAACTGTTTAACGCTAGATATAATCAATCTAGAACAATCAGCCGTACACATTATTACTTTTAATGAGAGTGTTTCAATGGCCAAAAAACATCAATTTCATCAGTCTGACGTTCGTATTGCATCCCAGGACACTGTATTTCAAGGCTTCTTTAAAGTGAGTCGCTTTACTCTCAGCCACCGACTTTTTCGCGGTGGTTGGAGTAGGCTATTAAAACGTGAGATATTTCAGCGCGGCTCAGCCGTGGGGGTTTTACTTTATGATCCCATCAACCAATTGGTCGGTTTAGTTGAGCAGTTTCGGGTTGGCGCCCTGGATGACAACCAGGGTCCTTGGCAATATGAAGTGGTGGCTGGAATGATCGAACCTGGTGAGACACCCATTGAAGTGGCTCATCGAGAATTACAGGAAGAAGCTGGATTGGCAGTAGAAAAACTAATCCCTATCTGCAATTATCTAGTGAGTGCCGGGGGTACTGACGAAAAAATGCACATGTTCTGTGGCTTAGTAGACCTGCATGACAAAAAAGGTGTGTTTGGTTTGGATACCGAGAATGAAGATATCTTGTTGCATGTCTGGCCTTATCATGAGGCACAGCAGGCGTTAGCAGATGGGACATTAAATAGTGCTGCGGTCACTATTTCTTTGCAATGGTTAGAACTCCGTCACAACAATTTATGAGACAGGCGCCTATGATGGGACTAATATATACAATATGTGAGACGTTAAAAAAGTAATTTGTGCGCGAAGGTAAAAAATTTGGCATTCTTTGAAATGGGTAGGCAAAAACTGGATTTGACGCGGTTACATGATGAGTGTGAGCATAACTATCGGCGACTGCTAAAAGTACCATTAAACGCAATGGTCTTAGGTGCATCTGTGCAGCTCAGTTCCCGCGGAACCCCCAATGTTGGACTTCACATAGAGGTCACAGAAGTTACCAAATATACCAGTACTCTGACTATTACTGCTGATCGAGCCGGCCCTGACTGGGTTCCACAAATAGAGATAAAAGCGCGCGTTTATCGTGACGCGAAAATGCTTGAAGTGATTGAGTGGTGTTCTGATAGAACGATTCCATGGACACTGGTTGAGCAAAAGCCTAATCAGGCCAGAGATGAAAAATGGCAATGGAATATATTTCTCAGTGAATTATTGATTTATGGTTTGCGGCATGGATCCGCCATTACTGAGGTCTAATACGGATGGCGGTATCGAAATTAATTCAGATTACTGATCTTCATCTTGGTGAAGGCCCGCAGTCTGTTTTAGCGGGCATACGTCCTTTAGATAGCTTTAAAGCAGTGCTACATGCAATAAATGACTATGGTCGCGGGGATGATCTGCTGCTGCTGTCTGGTGATCTATCCGGCACAAGTAGTGCCGAATCTTATATTATGCTCAACCAATTGCTAAAGGATTATGACAAGCAGGCGGTATGGCTGCCGGGCAATCATGACAATGCAGAGCTAATGGAACAACACTTGACTGATTACCCGTCATACCCGGTCAGCGAACTCGGTAACTGGGGTATTCTCACTTTAGACAGCTCGCAGCCTGGAACACCTGTTGGTCATATTAGCGATGAAGAATTACGCCGAGTCGATGACCGGCTGAATCAGTTAGCTGGAAAGTCTATTCTGGTAACCATGCATCACTGTCCTATTGCGCTCGGCTGTCAGTGGCTCGACAAACAACGGGTCAATAATCCAAATAGTCTCTATGATCTATTAGCATCTCACAACGACGTGAAGCTGGTAGTGACTGGGCATGTACACCAACAGTATGACGGCTTGTGGGGCGACTTACCTTTATACACCACCCCCTCTTCATGCATCCAATTCAAACAGCATAGTAAAGATTTCGCTATATCAGACCAACCTCCTGGTTATAGATGGTTTGATTTAGGGTCTAATGGAACTGTAAGGACAGGCGTTGAATTCATCCGTAATTTTGATCAGCATCCAGACACTGATAATGCTGGCTATTAAGTGTAAATCATTCACCGATACAGTCTAATCTCAGGCTATAATAACGTTCAATTCAGAGATTAGTGCCCAATGCCGACACTGCTTTATCTACATGGCTATAACAGCTCCTCTCAATCAAAAAAAGCATTGCAAACCCAGCAATGGCTGGCCTTTAATGTGCCACATATACGATTTATTTGTCCCGATTTACCACCCTTTGCAAATAGCGTAATTGATCAACTTACGTCAATCATTGAGGCCAACCAATCAGAGCCTATTTTTGTCGTGGGCAGTTCTATGGGAGGCTTTTTTGCTACTTATTTAGTAGAAAAATATCATCTCCGAGGGGTACTAATTAATCCCGCAGTGAACCCGACAAGGGGCTTAGCTAATTGGATCGGCGAAAACACTAATTATATGACTGGAGAAAAGTGGGTTTTCGAACCGCACCATATTGATGAGTTCCGAGAGCTTGAGCTTCAAAGTATAAACCACCAAAGTAATTACCTAGTGCTATTACAAACCGGCGACGATGTGCTGGACTACCAAGATGCACAGATACACTATGCGGGTGCTAAAATAATTATTGAACAGGGTGGCGATCACGGCTTTATAGATTATGATCAACATCTTACAACGATTCACCAGTTTCTGACTGCCCATTAAATTAACGACAACTATATAAGAGTGCCATGAGCAACTACGACGCAAAAGATATTGAAGTCCTTACCGGTTTAGACCCGGTTCGCAAACGTCCGGGTATGTACACTGACACCACGCGGCCAAATCATCTGGCCCAAGAGGTCATCGACAACAGTGTTGATGAGGCACTTGCTGGTCACGCCAGTCGTGTTGAAGTTACTTTGCACAAAGATGGTTCATTGTCGGTTTTCGATGATGGTCGAGGTATGCCGGTAGATATACACCCAGAGCAAGGAATACCTGGCGTTGAAGTGATACTTTCAACTCTGCATGCGGGTGGTAAATTCTCTAATGATAATTACCAATTTTCAGGCGGATTGCATGGCGTAGGTGTATCCGTTGTCAACGCTTTGTCTAACACCTTAGAAGTGACGGTGAAGCGGGGTGGGCAGGTCCATCAAATGATGTTTGCTAATGGTGATAAAACCTCTGATTTGAAGGTTATTGATACCTGTGGCCAGCGCAATACCGGCACTATATTAAGATTTTGGCCCAATGCTATTTACTTTGATTCAATCAAGTTCTCAGTGTCACGATTGCGTCATGTGCTTCGCGCTAAAGCAGTTTTGTGTGGTGGTTTAACGGTCAGTTTTCATGACGAAAATACCAATGATAGTGAAGAGTGGTATTACGAAGATGGCCTAAAGGATTATCTAGCAGGTGCCTTGCATGGATGGGAAGTACTACCTGCCGAGCCTTTTATCGGCATCTTTGCTGCGGAAAACGAAGCGGTAGATTGGGCTGTACAATGGATGCCAGAAGGCGGTGAGTTAGTTCAAGAAAGTTACGTGAATCTAATTCCTACTCCTCAAGGAGGCACCCACGTAAATGGAATGCGCACGGGTCTTTTAGAGGCGATGCGTGAATTCTGCGAGTTTAGAAGCTTACTGCCTAGGGGCATCAAATTAGCCCCTGATGATATTTGGGACCGATGTAGTTTTGTCCTTTCATCTAAGCTGGCCGACCCGCAATTTTCCGGTCAGACCAAAGACCGACTATCTTCTCGAGAAGTAGCAGCCTTTGTTTCTGGGGTTGTTAAAGACGCTTTTAGTCTATGGTTAAACCAACATACCGAAGACGCTGAAAAACTGGCTGAACTGTGTATATACGCTGCGCAACGCCGTATGCGTGCCAGTAAGAAAGTAGTGCGTAAAAAGATTACTCAGGGGCCTGCACTTCCAGGAAAACTGGCTGATTGTTCCAGTGGCGAACCAGAGC
>CAJIZU010000102.1 GCA_905181925.1 gamma proteobacterium HTCC2207 | reverse complement strand
GAGTATTTGAGCGAAGAGTTACAAACCAATTATGCGCGCTGTAAGCGTGAAGAGAAGCATGAATTTGATAGCCGTGTGACGCTCATGGAGTATGACGCCTATCTTTAAGTCTACAAACAGTTTTTAGTATATTTCTATTTGATCTAAAAACAATCTTTTTTATTCCTAAAATTAATATATCATTCTCAAATCGTCATTTAGTCCTATTGCCGCGATTTAAAATAAAGAGCTAAAACGGAAGTCAAACTCCTAGGATTTAACAGTCATTAAATTTTAGGAGGAAGAATGAAATTTTACGTGAACGCACGGTATCTCATCGTGCCATTTATGTCTCTCATCGCAATAGCAGGTATCTTAATTGGAGGCTCTTTTGCATGGGTGGGTGTGGCCTTATTTGGTCTCAACACCATCATTGATACCCTTACCAAGAATATTCATTTACCAGCTGACTTCGATGAGACTGGCGAGTCTTATGGCATCAAAGGGTTTCAATACGCAATAATGTTCCTTATGTTACCTGTATTTATCGTCTTGCAGTTAGTACTTGCCTACCGAATTTTCCAATACACCAGTTTTACTCCTATCGAAACAGCCGCCCTTTTAGGAGTGAGTTATGAGGTTGGCACCAGTGGATTTAATTTAATTGGCGCGACTCTTTCCAGTGGACTTTGGGCGGGTCTTGGCATTATTTATGGACATGAATTATCGCACAACAAAAAAGAGGGATTTTTCGTCTCTCGGTTAATCATGGCGTTAAGTGGAGCGTCGCATTTCACTTATGCACATGTATACAACCATCATTTGGATCTTGGGCATGAGGATGATGCAGCCACTGCACCTAGGGGTCGCAATATCTATGCTCATGCATGGCTGTCGCACATGGGGCAATCTCGATTTTCTTACAATCTCGAAAAAGATCGATTAAGTAAGCGAGGGTCATCAGCGCTCCATTTCGATAATCGCTGGATTCTAGGTTACCTGTATAGCTTACCGTCGATTGTTCTTTTTGTGTGGGCCGGCGGACTGATTGGCGTGGCTGCATTATTTTCAGTGTGGGTTATTGCAAACTTTTTGTTAGAGGCGCTTAACTTCATGGGCCATTATGGCTTGATCCGCACCGAGGGGGCTGTCGAACACCGTCACTCTTGGGATAACGATTCAGTTTTTACTAGCTGGTTTTTTATCGAAATTGGTAGGCAGTGTGATCATCATGTCAGAGGTGAAACCTATTTTTGGGAATTGGATGATGTAGAGGGGCCGAATTACGGTATTGGATATTTCTCATTGTTTGTGCTCACACTTATACCTCCGTTGTTCAAAGCTTACGTCCAAAAACATCTTGATAATTGGGATGAAAAATATGCTTCTAGCGAGGAAAAAGTGATTGCCGCCCAGTTTTCATAGCGGTGAATACCTAAGACATTACTAGACCCTGATCTTTGATTAATTAGAGAGTGGCATAACATGTTGAATTTATTTAAACCTCGACCCACTAGTTATGCGGTCAGTTTGTCGGATACTGAAACCACTTTTACCGTTAAGCGAGGCGAGTCTTTACTAAGTTCTGCATTGTCTGCTGGGATAAAGTGGCCCTTCAAATGCAAAGTGGGTAGCTGCGGTACCTGTAAGTGCCAATTGATTGATGGAAAAATAAAAGCGCAACTGGATTTTGGTTATGTTTTGGATATGTCTGAAATACAAGATGGGTACATCCTTGCCTGCCAGAGCATCCTTAAATCCGATATTCAAGTGAGCGTAAACCTAACAAAGTAACAGGAGTAAAAAATGAACACATTAAAGGCAATTTTATTGATGGCTATTTGGACATCAATTCTGGGCGCAACATTGTATTTTTTTGATGCCCATGAGCATTATCGGAATATTTTGTGGGCGACTGTAATAGGGCTTACCTTATTAGTGACACATATGGTCAACATGTTTATTTACTTTAAAGTCGCCGGCGATAAACCCTACAAATGGTTT
>CAJIZU010000101.1 GCA_905181925.1 gamma proteobacterium HTCC2207 | reverse complement strand
CGATTGATACTGGGGATTCAGGCAATAGAATTTACTACTTTGGGTGTTATGGCAGGTCTGCTTGCCAGTGCTGGGGCAGAATTGTCAGTGGCAATGTTACAGCGATTCATGTTTGATTTGCCGTTTTCCATGCATCTTTGGCTTTGGTATACAGGACCCATCTTAGGCGGATTGATGGTGGGTCTGCTGGGTGTGGGGTATAGCCGAAGAGTGGTTGTGCAGCCTCCGCTTGAAGTGCTTAGAAACCTTTAATATTGATCTCCAAGGATCTATTTTAGCGGTAGCTGAATACTAAAGGTCGTATCTTGGTCATCTTGCGACATAACTGCAATCTGGCCTTGATGTTGCTCGGTGACAATAAAGTGAGTAAATGACAAACGCTGTTCTGCCTCATACTGGCTTGACGAATTTTCCCCAGCGGTAAAAGATTCAAACAAATACTGCTGATCTTGATCACTCACGGCCTTGCCATTGTGTTGAAAACGCACCCATAAATCATCATACAGTTGGGTTACGGAAATATGGATGCAGGGTTTATGATCAAAGTCTTCAACTTTGCCCAGCGCCGTGCATGCGTGCCTGATGAGGCTAAGAAAAACCTGCTGAAGTTCGGTAGAGTAACAGGGTAAATCCGGCAAATCCTTGGCATAGTCGCGCTTTAAATCAATATCTTGGAAGCGCAGACCTGCAGTGACCGAGAGTACATCTTCGGCTAACTCTACACTGTGTTCAATAATGTCTTTGATACTTGCCATTGACTTAGCGTCACCGCCACTGCCTGAAAAGTCTAACAAATTTTCAATGACGGATTTAGCTTGCTGACCTCGGATAACACCGTCTTCGAGGGCTTCGCGTAACGCCACGGCATCAAAGGGTTCATCGGTTAGTCCTTGGCGCACGATTTTCACAGAGCTAAGCATTGCGCGCAGAGGAATATTAATATCATGCGCCATTGTCGATGCCATTTCTCCCATCAACGACATTTTGTCTTTCTGGATCAGCATGGTTTCAGAATTTACTTGCTGAGTAATATCATCGATCAGTAAAACAACACCGGTGACTGATTGATCCTTCAGTGGATAGATAGTGATATTAAAATGGTACTGTCCACGCTGACTGTATTTGACAGACACTGCAGACTGTTTTTCATGTGCTTCAGCAATCTGTTTAGGTGTGACGGTAATTTCGGGATAGGACTCCCACAAATCTTTACCAATAACGTTTTTAGCCGATAGGCCTGAAACATCTTCAGTGCGCGGGTTCCATTGGGTTATCTGGTTTTCTTTATTCAGACCAATCAGCATCAATGGCATTGATTGGAGAATCTCAGTGATATAAGACTCCGACTGACGCAACTGAGCAGTGGTGTTTAAATGCTCAGTGATTTCATCACCCAGTGCCTTATTACTTTCTTTGAGCAAGCTATTTGACTCGTTCAGCGTAGCTGTTCTCTCAACGACGCGCTTCTCTAGCTGGGCTCGAATTTCCTCTAGTTCTCGGTTGTATTGACGAGATTCGCGACGGCTAAAAAATAGCCTAATTACCATGAAGGACAGTGCAAGAATGAAGATTGTGCTAGAAAAATTCGCAATATATTGCCAATTAGTCGATCCATCGAGCTCTCTAAATAGCCAAAATATATCAGACTCAGCGGCGGCCGCCTGACTGAATAAGAGGCTAGTAATGGCAATGGCTTTTTTCATAGTCGTCATTATGGCAAAGGTAGCGTCCGAAAAATAGGTTACATTTTTAAGCATACAGCATGGGCAACCAAGATTTGCTTTAGTCTAGCATTACTAACGATTACTTGGCGGCTATAATTTGCTCAAAAATAGTCGAAGTCCCATCACTCTTAAGCAGCAGGACGTCATAATCATCTCGTCTATTGCCCATTTCCATTCCGGGAGATCCCATAGGCATGCCGGGTACTGCAAGTCCAATGGCATCAGCAGGTGGGTTAGCTAAAAACCGTTTAACAAGATTCGCTGGTATGTGGCCTTCAAAGATGAAGCCATCTTTAGAAACACTAGTATGACAAGACTGATATTGGGGCAAGATACCGCGCTCTGCTTTAATTTGACTCATATTGTCAGTGTCATGAGCGGTAGCGTGAAAGCCTGCATGTTCAGCATGGTCTATCCAGTTTTGGCAACAGCCACAACTGGGGCTTTTATACACATCAAGCATAGGCTCTGTACCTGAACTCATGATTATGTTTTCGGCAGTCGCTGTTTTCGTAGTGATGACTGACAGTACTAGGATTAAAAATCCCAACATAAATAGCTTATTGAACAGATATTTCATGACAATGCTCCATGCTTTTCAAGAATTATAGATAATTAAAATTCGAACGACAGCATAGCGGATTAATACTACCAATGGCAGATGAACTGCAGTTTATCCCCTAAACATTTGTAGAGTTGAAGGCGGAAAAGGTGAAACCTCAAAGTCTATCAACTAAACTTCAGCTAACCTTTAAAAGGAAATATGTGTGACTACAATACCCATGATAAATGTTGCTTTGGCGTTTGTGCCGGTTTTGGTAGTGTTGGCGGTGATGTTTTGGTGGTCATTAGCGATCGGCGATAGTGTTGTTGCGGTTGGCCGCATGTTGATTCAGTTAGTCGTTATAGGATATGCATTAATCTGGATTTTCGAGGTAGATTCGCCTTTATTGGTATTGGGTTTGCTTACCACTATGCTATTAATCGCAAGTTCCATCGCACTTAGGCCTCTTGCAGAACGCCGAACGGAGGGTGATTACGCGAGAGCATTGCTGTCTATTGCCTGTGGGGGCGGGTTAACCTTGGCATTTATGACCTATTTTGTACTCACCCTCGATCCTTGGTATCAAGCCAATATAATGATCCCACTGGCCGGGATGATTTTTGCTAGTTCAATGAACGTAGTCAGTGTGGCGGCAGAGCGTCTTCATATGGAGATCGACCATGGCTCACCACCTACCACTGCGCGCAATCAGGCATTTAAAGCGGGCTTAATACCCATTTTTAATAGTTTGTTGGCGGTTGGGTTGGTGTCACTGCCGGGCATGATGACCGGTCAAATATTATCCGGTGTCTCACCGCTGATCGCAGTGCGCTATCAAATTGTCGTGATGTGCATGATTACCGGTGCCTCGGGAATGTCCGCGGCGCTGTATCTCTATTTACAAGGTAAAAAACAGCGCGCAGTCAGTACTAATTTATGAGGAGCAACTTACTGATATAGTCTCGGCCCAGTCAGGGGGTAACCTGGCATAATGTTCGGCTTTTGGGTGTTCCTCAAAGGGACTCTGTAGAACTTCAAGCAACAAATTAACCTCTGAGTAGTCACCTTGCTCGGCTTTTTCAATGGCCGCCTGAGCCATATAATTGCGCAAAATGTACTTCGGGTTGGTCTTAAGCATCGTCGCTGAGCGATTATTATCTGACATCTGTTGCTGATTTAAGCGTTGCACATAGAGTTTTGCCCAATCATCAAATGCATCACGATCCACAAATAGATCACGAACCGACTGATTGTCACTAGAGAAGAGGCACAGCTGCCTAAAAAATAAACTGTAATCAACCTGATTTTCTTCCATCAGTGTTAGGAGTTGGTTAATAAGATTCTCATCGCTATCAGTGTATTGCACCAATCCCAATTTAGCCGTCATAAGATCGCGGTAGTGTTCTAAAAAAGTAGGCTCATAAGTTTTTAGTGCTGTCACCAGTGTCTCAGAGGACAACAAGGTCATCAGAGATGTGGCCAGTGCATTTAAATTCCAAAGGCCAACTGAGGGTTGGTTTTTGAACGAGTACCGACCATTGGCATCCGAGTGATTACAAATAAAATCAGGGTTATAGACATCCAAGAAGCCAAACGGGCCATAGTCAATAGTGTCCCCCAGTATGGACATGTTGTCAGTATTCATAACCCCATGAGCAAAGCCCACTGACTGCCAGTGGGCAATCATTTTGGCTGTCTCTGTGACGGTATGGTTAAACAAGTTAGCGTAGCGCAGCTCTTCTTCAGCCCATTCTGGAAAGTGTCGATTAATCGCATAGTCGGCCATAGCTTTAACGGCCTCAGGCTGATTACGATAATGAAAATGTTCAAACGAGCCAAAGCGAATATGGCTGCGAGCAACCCGACAAACGGTTGCGGCGGACTCCACCTCCTCACGATAAACCGGCGTCTCACTGGTCACCAAACACAGCGCTCTGGTTGTGGCTATTCCCAGACTATGCATGGCCTCTGAGCACAGATATTCACGAATACTTGAGCGCAACACGGCACGTCCATCGGCAAACCTAGAATAGGGCGTTGCACCGGCCCCTTTTAGTTGAATGTCCCAAAGCTGAGACTTTCCCGAGTTGGAATTGTGTACCGGTAATTCACCCAAAGTCATGGCGCGACCATCACCTAGCTGACCTGCCCAAACACCAAATTGATGACCCGAATACACTAGTGCTATGGGTTGCAGTTGCGCACCTGAAAAGTCTCCGGCCATTAGACGTAGCATTTCTGGGTCATTCACAGATTCAGGGTTGAGCCCCAACTCTACCGCCAGTGAACTATTGCTGCTAACCATTAAAGGGTTATGCAGTGGGCTGGGTGCTACTAGGCTGCAATGCAGGTCGTCCTGATCTTTGAAGCTATCAAAAAAAGTGTTTTGTAGATCCCATGCTAGGGGTGCACGCTTATCGGTCATAGACTTATTTGATACCCTCAAGGCCAACATTTAGCCAGCTAATTCTGGCCAAGTTATCTGCATGTAGACTACTTATATAGAGCCAGTCCTCAGTTTCCAATGCCCCAGTATTCGTGTGGTGCTCACCCTCAGGGTCTTGCAAAGACGTCAGTACCTCACCGTCGCCAGTCATAGCAAAAACATGGCTATAAGGTACTGCTTGCGGGCGCATAAAAGGCGGAAAGCGCTGAAAAATCTTACGTACTAAAGGCGACATGGATAGATCATCCAGCGGCTTGCTGCGCGGCGACACCAGTCCTACCCAAAAGCGCCCATCACGCCCACGCACGACATTATCGGGGAACCCTGGCAAGTTATCGATCAACACTTCTGACTGACCAGCTTTGTCGCCTTGCAACCAATACTTATGAATGCGATAAGACCCGGTTTCATTAACCAATACAAACTGGCTATCAGCATCCACCGCAACCCCGTTGGCAAAATTAAGTCCATCCATCAGTAGTTTGGTGGACTCATCTGCGGGGTCGTATACTAACAGTCGGCCGTGACCTCCGTGCTCCATGGTATCCAGCAGACTTGCCGCATAGGTACCACCATTAGACTGCGCGCCAAATTTGGTAGAGGCATCGCTAAAGTAAATTTTACCATCCGCAGTGACATCTAAATCATCTGCATAATCAATGTCAGTGCCATTCACGCTGCGAGTCAATACTGAAATATCACCGGCAGGAGAGACCTTTAACAGCCCTTTATAGGCATCCGCTATGAGTAAGTTATTGTCAGCGTCAAATACTATACCCAACGGGCTACCGCCAGTATTGACCCATTTTACCTGCTCACCGGTTTGTTGGTCATAGCGCACAATCCAGCCTTCGCGAGTAGCGGCATACACCTCGTCATCAAGAAATGCCAAACCTTCTGGTCCATGCGTATCTGGCAAGTTAATAATCTCAATGGCATCCAGTTTTGTATTTTTCTCAAAGTCACCAACAAAGCCTTTGTCCACTGGCGCTGACCAACTAACGGGTTCAACAGGGACCGGCCATAGCAATAAATAAGCGACTAAAGCAATCATGATAACTAGTATTTTTTTTAACATCCCCATGTCCTATTTTGTTGTTATTATTAGGTAACAATGGTGCGCTAGTAGATCGGGTTAATCAACCTCTGTTGTTTCTCTTGGTGTGCTGTCTCTGGTGAGGTAAAATGCTCTCCAACGCAATTTAGCTAATCGTTCAGTCAACAGTCACAAGGTAATACTAGTCCCATGGAAGTTAATCCCGTTTATACCGCTTTAGATGACTTGCAAACACGCACCGACGTGCTGAGGGGGTATCTTTGACTACGAAAACCGTAAAGACCGTCTCGCAGAAGTAGAGCTAGAGCTGGGTGAACCCGACGTTTGGAATAAGCCTGAGCAGGCCCAAGAGTTAGGTCGCGAGCGAGCTTCTTTGGAGCTTGTCGTTAAAACTATTGAAGATCTAGATTCAGGGGTGTCTGATGCCCGTGAACTGCTAGGCATGGCGGTGGAAGAAAACGACGAAGATACCGTTGCAGATGTTGAAGCAGAAATGGCCGCGTTAGAAACTCAGCTCGCCAAGCTTGAATTTCGGCGCATGTTCTCAGGCGCAATGGATGAAAATAGTGCCTTTTTAGAAATACAGTCTGGGTCTGGTGGCACTGAGGCTCAGGACTGGGCAGAAATGCTATTGCGAATGTACCTCCGTTGGGCAGATGACAAGGGCTTCAAAGCTGAACTCCTAGAGTGTTCAGCAGGTGATGTTGCTGGCATTAAAAGTGCCACCGTTGAAGTGACGGGCGAATATGCTTTTGGCTGGTTACGCACCGAAATTGGTGTTCATCGTCTGGTGCGCAAATCGCCCTTCGATTCAGGAAACCGACGACACACATCCTTTGCCGCAGTTTTTATCTCCCCAGAAATTGATGACAATATAGAAATTGATATAGATCCGTCTGATGTTCGCACTGATACCTACCGGGCATCGGGTGCCGGCGGGCAGCACATTAACAAAACGGATTCTGCGGTGCGACTTACTCATGCCCCTACCGGTGTGGTTGTGCAAAGCCAGAGCCAGCGATCTCAACACCAAAATCGCGACAAATGTTGGCAGATGTTGCGTGCTAGACTTTACGAATTAGAAGTCAGTAAACGCCAAGAAGCGGCTCAGGCGACTGAAGACACTAAATCTGATATTGGATGGGGTAGTCAAATTCGATCCTACGTATTAGATGATGCGCGTATTAAAGACCTGCGTACTAACATAGAAACGCGTAATACTCAGGCTGTATTAGACGGAAAATTAGACCAATTTATTGTGGCATCGCTAAAAGCGGGGCTGTAAATTCCACAATAATTAAGACACCCACAACCAAAATAGACAGGGTATACATGACTGATCAACATGACGAAAACAAACTCATTGCCGAACGCCGTGCAAAACTTGATGAACTGCGAACGCATGAGGGGCCAACATTTCCTAACCAGTTTCAACCGCTTCACAGCGCAGACCAACTGCAAACAGGTTTTGGTGACCAATCTAAAGAGCAGCTTGAAGCGTTAGGTAAGGTAGTTTGTATTGCTGGCCGAGTAATTCGTAACCGTGGTGCTTTTATCGTTGTGCAAGACAGTTCCGGTCAAATTCAACTTTATGTGACTAAAGAGGCGCGCCCCTTTGCCAAGTCATTAGACTTGGGCGACATTGTGGGTATTACCGGTGTACTGCATAAGTCAGGTAAGGGCGACTTATATGTGCAAATGGACGAATATTTACTGTTAACCAAGGCGCTGCGGCCACTACCGGATAAGTTTCATGGTCTTGCTGACCAAGAAATGCGTTATCGTCAGCGTTATGTTGATCTTATTGTTAATCCAGATGTGCGCAATACCTTTCGTATTCGATCAAAGGTGGTCGACTTTATTCGACGTTACCTCAATGGCGCTGACTACTTAGAAGTTGAAACCCCTATGTTGCAAGTGATACCCGGTGGCGCAGTAGCTAGGCCCTTTGTGACGCACCACAACGCCCTCGATATCGACATGTATTTGCGTATTGCTCCAGAGTTGTACCTCAAGCGTCTTGTAGTTGGTGGATTTGAGCGTGTTTATGAAATTAACCGCAACTTCAGAAATGAAGGGCTATCTACGCGGCATAATCCTGAATTCACTATGCTCGAATTCTATCAAGCCTATGCTAATTTTAATGATCTAATGGATCTTACTGAAGATATGCTGCGCAAAATGACTACTGAAGTGCTGGGTTCGACTAAGGTCGTCAATACTGTAAAAGATGCGGATGGGGAAGTTCAAAGCGAGACTCATTACGACTTTGCCGAGCCGTTTACAAGATTATCGGTATTTGATTCTATTTTGCAGTACAACCCTACCACTAGTGCTGAGCAGCTAAGCGATGAAGCTGGTGCGCGTAAAATTGCCACTGATTTGCATATCCCCCTTAAAGATATCTGGGGTCTGGGCAAAGTGCAGATTGAAATATTCGAAAAAACGGTTGAGCACCTGTTGGAGCAACCTACCTTTATTACTATGTATCCGGCCGAAGTTTCACCCTTGGCTCGCCGCAATGATAATGATCCTTTTGTGACCGACCGTTTCGAATTCTTTGTCGGTGGTCGTGAAATAGCTAATGGTTTTTCTGAGCTTAATGATCCTGAAGATCAAGAAGCCCGCTTTAGACAGCAAGTGGCTGAAAAAGAGGCTGGTGATGATGAGGCCATGCACTTTGACGCCGACTATATTCGCGCATTAGAGTATGGAATGCCGCCAACGGCTGGAGAAGGCATAGGTATTGACCGGCTTGTCATGCTTCTCACTGACTCTCCATCTATTCGTGATGTTTTATTGTTTCCTCACATGCGGCCAGAGTAACCGCTATATCAACTGCCCGTTAATTCAAAAGCCCGCGCAAGCGGGTTCTTTCGTAGACGGAGCTCAACTAAGCGACGCTATTTGTATGTACTCAGGGAGACGTTTAACAGAAACGGTCTTAAAGAATTATAGCGTCCTAGCGTCCTAAGTAAGACTGTGATCCTCCCGCACTAAAGCCGATTTTAAAACCCTAAAAAATATACTCCTTGGATCTTAGAGATCTCACAGATGCTTTTTCTAGTTATTTTGGATTTATTTAAAATAGATATTTTCATTATATTAATTTAGATTTTTTAATTAGTAATGAACAGATTTCAGTGATATTATTTGTCTATAATCTGGTTTAAGACTTCATATGTAGTATATTTCAACATAATACTTTAAATAACTTTTAGATAATATTAACGTGAATTTATACGGTAAGTTATTGTCAGTTATTCGCAGATGAATGATCCATATTAAAACCGTGCAGGGGGCTGTTGGAAATTATCCAGGTATAAGAGTCTTGAGTACTAAAAATACTGCAATTACATGGCTTAAGGTTTTAAGTCGAATGCTGTTGGTCTAATAATTTGGAGCGATTTTAAATAATGTTAAGATGGGCTTATGCAGTAATAGCATTTTTAGTACTGAGCGGTTTTACATTCATTAACAATGATACTTTACCGGTCCTCGAGTCATCGAGAATTGTAATAACGTCAGAAAAGCTTGTAGGGTTGAAATTGACCATAGATAATGAGTCTGTGATTATTTCACAAAATGATCTTATAGAGACTCCCCTCGAGTCAGGTCCAAAAGTAATTGAAAAAGTTGTTGTAGACGTTGATGTAGGAACTCACTCTGTCATTATCTCAGATCCGATCAAACCTATCTTTAGAGTTACTTTGATCTCACGGCAGGGTATTACTAAATTTCTGCGCCTGAGACGATAACTTTTATTTTTTGTATCATCCAAGTGGTACAACCTACCCAAAACCTTTTTTATGAATATTACTGTAAGCATGCTGATGCCAGGTGTTGTGTTCAGCGACTTTATTGCACAGGTTAGGGGTCTTTATACCGCCACAGGTACTGCAGAAACGGTTTCGGATAATGGTTCGGTAGCGCTGCTAATAAGTGACCAGCGGCAGATATCATCGCTATAACTTAACCTAAAAGCATTTAAGCTACAAAGAAATTAAAACGATTGAATTAGATTGTTGCCTTTAGGTATTTATTGCTTCTACGCCATGAGCAGACGTACTATTTAGACGCGACGAGTTTAGTTGCATAGTTTATTTATCCCTAAGCCTTTGTTTATAAAGCCGAGCGTAATGCTCTTTAAAAGAAAAAGGTTCAAGAGATGATCCTTTAAAGTGGGTATTACACGCAAAGCAGGTAGATATTTTGTACTGCCGCATATAAGTAAAGTATTTGTAGGCTAGAAATAAATAAAGGCAGAACAAAGTGCCCAGCAAAAAAACCGTTTGAGTATCTTAAGCGAAACTCACCATTTTCTGTAAATTGAGCATTACAACAATGGGAACAAAGCCCGCTATTATCAAATAGGCCTCCCAAATAAATGTTCTGCTAGGAACCAGCCTATCCGATACTTTGAGTTTTTTTGATGGCATGAAGGACAAATTTTTGCGATGTTGAGCATAGATCACATCCTGTGATGAGGGGCATTCGAGGTTAAGACTAGCCGGATAGTTATTAGCTAATATTTTCGTTCGACTTAAAATTTACGGCTTCTGTTACGCGGGTACGAATAACTACCGTGCCCGCTAGCTTGTCATGCCAGCCCTGCTTTCGTTTGTCGATACCCACCCAAAAAATACCTAAGCACAAAGGTAGCACTGCAATTATGTATCCCACATACCGCCCGATTGCCTGGCCAATACTTAGCTTGCCACCAGTATCGACATCGACTATTTTCAACCCCAATATTATTTTTCCGGGCGTGCCCATAAATCTCCGCCAGAACCAGACTGTGCCTACAATAGGTGCCACTTGGGTGAGAATAAAATCCCAAAAACCCAATGTTGTTTCATTACTAGAAAAATTAAACCAATAGGCATCACTGTAGATAAGGGTCATTGATATTGAAATGACCACCGCAAATAAGAGTGTATCGATCAGTGCCGCCCCGCAACGTATCCAAAATCCAGCATATTCAGTGTCTTGAGAGTCTTCCATACAATGCCTACTTCTTTTTACCTAACGGGGCTTACCACCTTATTATTTGCCAGAGGGAATATCTTTAAAGGCCAGACCTTTGTCTGCCCGAGGGTCTTGTGGTAATCCCAGAACCCGTTCTGCAATGATATTTTTTAAGATTTCATCAGTGCCACCGGCAATTCGTAGCCCTGCAGATCCCAACCATGCATTGTGGAAATCATGAACCTCTGAACGCTCGGTTTTTAACATACCTGCCATATCTAGAGAATCGATACCAAAATTACCAATGGCCTGTAGCTTGTTGGCACTGACTACTTTGGTAATGGAAGCTTCAGGGCCTGGTGTGTCTCCTTTGGAAAGGGCAGACATGGTTCTTAGTTTTGTATTTTTAAGTCCACTTGCCTGACAGTACCAGTCAGCAATAGACTCGCGCACCGCGTGATTTTGAATGAGGGCTTGCCCATGATCGTCTTGACCCTGAGCCCACTCAAAGGCTTCAGTGGCATCGACGCCGTTAGCGTCACCTACAGCAAGTCTCTCGTTCATTAATGTCGTTATAGCGACTCTCCAGCCGTCACCAATCGCACCGAGTCGTTGACTGTCGGGGATACGCACATCATTAAAGTACACCTCATTAAAAGAGGATCCGCCGGTAATCTGTTTGATCGGTTTGATGTCAATACCGGGGGATTTCATATCCACAAAGAAAAAGGTCATTCCGGCGTGTTTGTCGACATTAGGATCGTGTCGAACAACAATAATGCCGTAGTCACAAAACTGTGCCCCTGAGGTCCACACTTTTTGACCATTGATAATCCAGTCATCACCGTCTTGTACCGCCTTGCTTCTTAGCCCCGCTACATCAGACCCTGCTGAGGGTTCAGAGAATAGCTGGCACCAAATTTCTTCACCGGCGGCCATGGGTGGCAGATAGCGTTGCTTTTGTTGTTCAGTGGCATATTGCATCATTACTGGCCCAGCCATACCGAGGCCAATTTCGTAGATACCTTGGGGCACATCGAACTTCGCTTCTTCTTGGCCCCAAATGATTCTTTCCAGCGGTGATGCCTCTAATCCACCATAAATCTTCGGCCAATGCAGCATTGCCCAGCCAGCGTCGAACTTTTTCTTTTGCCAACTTCGTGCCGCATTTAAAAATTCCGATGAATCCCTTTTGCCGTGAGGATTATCGCTACCAGCCTGTGTCTTGCGTTGTGCGTTATCGTGTAACCAAGTACTGCATTTAGTTCTAAATTGGGCTTGCTGTTCACTGTCATTAAAATTCATATTAGACCCCTTGCTTAACGTTAGCAGTCTGAGTTTTTTCTAACCCAAGGATGAGTTTTTCCTTCCACGTGGCAAGGGAACCGACATTTAAAGAGAGTAACTTAGCGCGTCGATAGAAAAGATGGCAATCATACTCCCACGTGAAGCCATTGCCGCCGTGAGTTTGTATGTTCTCTTGCGAACAATAATTAAACGCTTGTGTGGCGCTAACTCTGGCGGTAGCAGCCGCTACGTTGAGCTCGACTGAATCGGTGGAAAGTGCCCATGCACCATAGTAGCTATTTGATTTGGCGAGGGTTAACTTGATGTACATGTCTGCAAGCTTGTGCTTAATCGCTTGATACGAGCCAATGGCGCGGCCAAACGCAAATCGCTGTTGCGCATAACTTGTGGCCATATCAAGTGTCGCTTGGGCTCCACCTATTTGTTCAAAACTGAACATGACCGCCGCTTGATCTAGTAGGTTTTGTAATAGTTCCCAGCCTTCTCCTTCACCACCGACCAAGAGGCTATCTACATTATCAAGGCCAATTGAAAAATGGCCCCGACTATCGTCGATAGTGTCTTGTTTTTGGACATTACAATGATCAGTAAGCTCAACCAACCGCAAATCAATACCTTTTACACCCTTGCAGATGACAATGGAATGGGTAGCTATGCCAGCGTCTGGAACAGCAATTTTAGTACCTGAGACTTTATTATTGGCAACTTGTGTATTTATATTATGTTCGGTGGGCGCTAGCAGCTGCTCGGTGATGGCCAGCGTACCCACACATTCACCACTTACCAACTTTGGCAGTAAATCTTGTTTTATTGCGTCGCTAGCGAACTTGATAATAGCTTCGGTAAAAAGATATACCGATGATGAGAAGGGCACGGGCGCAAGACATCTACCAAGCTCCTCGGCAACAACGCAAAGCTCGAGATGACCTAGACCTAAACCATCATATTGCTCGGGGATTCTAATACCGGTCCAGCCCATGGCAATTATTTGCTGCCAAAGGTCCGTATCTAAAGCTTGCTCACCATCCAAAACGTCTCGACTTCTTTGCAACGACTGCTCTTTCTGTAGAAATTTTTGCGCTTCAGACTGAAGCAATTTTTGATCATCTGAAAAATCTAAATTCATTAGCCCGCTCTTCAATTATTCTCTAGGACTTAGAATATAGTTCCATATAAAATAAATGCAATACTAATGAGTCAGTTGCACTAATTAGATGGCCTAACTTGATAGTCTAAGCCAGTTTTTAGTTTGATAGAAAAACCCAAGGTGACCGCGAACAAAAAGCGTTTCGTTCTCTAGCCATACTTTGCCCTTGAAAGAGTCTCCGGTTTTGGGGTCAAAAACCGTACCTTTTTGCCAAATGTCATTTTTAAGACTAAGTCCGTTAATGACTTGTATGCCGATAACCGGTTTACCCTCTAGGTCTCCTTTACACTCAATGCAAACAGGATTTTCTTCCGGAGCATTATGGAGTTTGATGATGTTGGCATATAACTTACCTTCTTCGATGCGCACCTCAACTGTAGATTCGAGATTTCCATCATCATCAAAAGTGTTCCATAGCCCAGAGGGATCAGTTTTGTTGTCAGCCCAACTAGGTGCTGCTAGCAGAGCCATTAGTAAAATAAGTACGATGCGCATGGTTAATTTCCTAGGTTGTTCAATAAATGAGACTCTTAATTCGCAACAGTGCGACTCCAGTCCTCCGCCTATTCGTTATCAGGGTCTTGTAGATATAGATTGACGAGTGAACGAATGACTAACAAACAGAGATGCACTAAGCAGCGCGACTGCACAGACTTGGTGAGCGGCTGCGACGGGCACTGGAATATAAAAAATGAGAGTGCTAATACCTAAGCTGACCTGTAAAAACAACAAGCCAATAAAGCAATAGATACCCATTTTCAAAGGTCCTTGTAAATCAGACTTGAGTGCTTTGTAGGCAAAAGTGCACACCAGACCGACAATTAAGTAAGCGAACATTCGATGGTTAAACTGAATAGTTAGCATGTCTTCGAACGCCGATAGCCACATCGGCTGCAAGCTGTACAATCCGGGCGGGATAAAGCTATCACCCATGAGTGGCCAGGTTGGATACGGTATCCCTGCGCGAGTTCCTGCGACTAGACCACCAGACAATATCATTAAAAATATCAGTCCACTCAAAGAGTAGGCAAAGCGTTTTAGGTGCTTCGGTTGCGCAGATACCGGCGCCATCAGGTCAAGCACTGTCCAGAAAATGAAGCCGTAAATGAATACTGCCATGCCGAGGTGAGCAGTAAGTCGATACTGACTAACATGCGGGTTATCAACCAAGCCACTTTTAACCATGTACCAGCCTAAGAGCCCCTGGCTTCCACCAAGCACTAGCATGACCAACAATCGAGGGCTAAGACCCGGCTTTATGCGTTTGGTAAAATAAAAGAACAAAAAGGGCAGAACAAAAATGATGCCAATAAAACGTCCTAACATACGATGCAAATACTCGTACATAAAGATCGGTTTGAACTGTTCCAGTGTCATCGTAAAGTTGGTTTTTTGATATTCAGGAAACTGCTGGTACTTTAAAAACATCGCCTGCCAGTCGGCTTGTGTAATCGGTGGGATTACCCCTTTAATAGGTTTCCAGTCGACCATAGAGAGACCTGAATCAGTCAGTCTGGTGACACCCCCAAGCAGAATCATCCCAAAAATAACCGCGGCACAGATTATCAGCCAGTAGGCTATTTGGCGATTATAGGAGTCGGGATGCTGGCTGCTTAAATGGGTGTCCATAATTATCCTACTATGATGTGTTGATGACCTTTGAACCAGCCTTTCTTACGAAAGCGTCGCATATTTAGACTAGATTTAATCGAGAAATCAACAAGCGAGGTCGCATATAGCCAAACTACGTCTGCACCTATACTCACCAATACCCATGGTGCAATTATGCGTGTTAGCAGAATACTAAATACCGTCACCATCATTGGATAACGTGTATCTCCGGCGCCTCTGAGTGCGCCGGCCATAGTAAATTCAATGGCTATCATAGGTAGGCAGGCACTAAGAATATAGGTGAACTGAACCATATGAAAAATGACCTGTGGATCATTAATCATAAAGCGCGCTATTTCCTCGGCGAACCAGGACATTAGCATGCCACCTGTAATCATTATGTATAGACTAGTGCGCATGGTTTTCCAGCCGGCTTGATAGGCTCCTGCTAGATCGCCGGCACCTAAATGCTGACTAACCAGTGTGGCGCTAGAAATGGAGAAGCTGAAGGCAACGACAATCACAATACCTAAAATTGACAGACCAATACCGTAAGCGGCAAATGGCGCGCTTCCATAGCCGGCCAAAAACACCATGAATATTAGCAGTCCACCCTGGAAAAAAGCTTGTTCGAAAGCGGCTGGGAGACCAATATTGAGAAGTACTTTTCCGTTACTGACTAAATCGGGTAATGGATTGGTGGGCTTAAAACGGAAACCACCGAAAATCCAAATCAATAAAAATATGATAATAGTGATGGTCATTGCTATGCCGCCACCAATAGCGAGTCCAGAGACACCCCTTGCCTCCAAACCAACCCAGCCAAAGGTCATGGCAATTCCGAGCGCGAGGCTTAAAGTGACGCCAACAATAGCACTCCAAAGCGGTGTGGTGCTGTCACCAGTAGCACGAAAGGCCATATTAAAAACAAGTGTGGTTAACATTGCTGGAGCGAAGACCGCAGTCCAAAGTACAAAGTCTATCGCTAAAAGATGCGCGCCTTCGGAAAGGCCAAAAATACCTACTAACTGCTCTCGAAATGGGATTGCGAGCCAAGCAAGCAGTAGACCGTCTATGAAGAACAAAAATACTGACAGTGCCGCGAAACGGCCCGCTAAGATCTTATTATTGCCTCCCCAGTACTTACCGACCACCGCGGTGGTGCCAGCGCAGAGCCCCATCATTACCGCATGCAAAATAAAGTATAGACGCTGACCAGTGGTGACTGCGGCCACGGCATCAGTACCAAAAGTACCGGCTATTTTAAGAAACGCGACCATCATTAGCATATAGACAATATTGCTAATGATGGTTGGCCAGGTTAGGCGCCAAATATTTAAAGTAGAGATAGGTTCCATTCGGTGCGCATAATAGCACTTGATGAGTAAGGCGGTGACAGCTTTGATCTAAATGCGACTATTTTTATTCGTAAATAGTAGTTACTAGATGCTTGGCTTTAGCCTTGGGTTGGCCACTAATAGCGGTAGTATTTTGGAGCAATCAATAATTATTCTCCCAAAACCCTCCTTAGTGTCCGATTAACGCCATTCTTTCAGATCCTAGTTGCGGTAATAAACCTAATTCGCCATCATCGATCGCTAAAGGTATAGATTTATTTTCATGAGGCGATAATGAGTATTTCAGGACAAGACGTGCGCAATGCTGCCGCACAATTAGAGGGGCATGTGTTGCGCACACCAATGGTTGTTTCTCCGCTTTTGTCGCAGCAGCTTGGCTGTAATATTTACACTAAGTTAGAGTGTTTACAGTACACGTCTTCGTTCAAAGCTCGAGGCGCTTTTATTGCGATGCAGAGTCTTTCTGACGAACAGAGAAGTGCAGGGGTTATTGCCATGTCCGCGGGGAATCATGCCCAGGCTGTCGCCTATCACGCGGGCCAAATGGGCATTCCAGCGGTGATTGTTATGCCCAGCCAAACGCCCTTTGCCAAGATCGCACGTACACGTGCATACGGTGCGGAGGTGGTACTTGAAGGCCGTAATTTGAATGATTGTGAGAGCAAAGTTCAGGCCTTGATCGATAGCCGTGGTCTAACGCTAATCCATCCTTATGATAATAATGAAGTGATGATAGGGCAGGGTACAGTAGGTCTTGAAATGCTGATCGATCAACCGGACCTCGATGTTCTGGTGGTACCCATAGGGGGAGGCGGTCTTGTCGGTGGGATAGCCACTATTGCTAAAGAAATGCGTCCTGACATACGTATTATTGGCGTTCAGACGGAGGCCTATCCCTCTATGCATGCGGCAATGTTGGGTAGGGATATTGTTTGTGGCGGAGAGACTCTGGCCGAGGGTATTGCCGTGAAGAAGCCGGGTGGGGTGACTTTGCCGGTGGTCCAGGCTCTAGTGGATGAAATTGTGCTGGTTAACGAAAAGCACTTAGAGTGGGCAGTTAGTGGTTTAGTTGAGCAACAGCGTATTGTTGCCGAAGGAGCTGGAGCCGCTGGAATAGCTGCGATATATGCGCATCCACAGCTTTTTAAGGGCCTAAAAGTGGGCGTGGTGATATGCGGTGGAAATATTGACCCGCGATTGTTGTCATCTATTCTGAACCGTAACATGGCGATTGACGGACGGATTGCGCGTCTGCGCATAGACATCTCAGATGAACCCGGTATGCTCGCAGCCATTACAGAGTCAATTGGTCGGTGTGGCGGAAATATTATCGAGATCTACCATCAGCGATTATTTTTTGATGTGCCGGCAAAGCTGGCGAAAATTGATGCGGTAGTCGAGACACGTGGCCCAGAACATATTGATGAAATTATTGCGGATCTGCGTAATAGAAAATTCACGGTTAGACGAATGGAAGAAATGGGGGATTGAGAGTGTTACTCCCTCTATTGTAATGGGCGATGCTTTATCACCCTTGTTGCCCGATAAAATTCTTGGAAGCATTCATTAAATGAATATTACTGATCAGGCGAAAAAACAGTTACCACCGAACTGGTTAAACGCACTTGATGATGAATTAAAAAAGCCGTATTGGCTAAGTTTAAATGAGTATTTGCAACAACAAGATGAGTCAGCAAAGATTATCTATCCCCCTAGCGAACAAATTTTTTCGGCATTTCATCACACCGATTTAGAGGGTGTGAAGGTGGTGATAATTGGTCAGGATCCCTACCATGGGCCATCTCAGGCGAATGGACTGTGTTTTTCGGTTACCGCGGGGCATAAAATACCGCCGTCATTGCGTAATATTTTTTCTGAACTAGAGTCTGATTTAAAGATTCCATCGGCCAATCATGGCTATTTGCAGTCTTGGGCGGAACAGGGCGTGTTTTTGTTAAATACGGTATTAAGTGTTGAAGATTCTAGTCCGGGCGCTCATGCGGGGCGGGGTTGGGAGGATTTCACAGACACAGTCATTAAAATTATTAGTGCTCAATGCCAATCTGTCGTATTTATGCTTTGGGGAAGTTATGCCCAGAAAAAGGCCACGCTGATTGACGCCTCAAAGCATTTGGTATTGTGTGCACCGCACCCCTCACCATTATCTGCTTATCGAGGTTTTTTTGGTTGCCAGCATTTTTCTTTAGCCAATAGATATCTTCACACTAAAAATCGTCATCCTATCGACTGGCGGCTTCCACATTTGATAGATGACCAACCACAGATTGCATTTGAACTTTAGCAAGGAGTCCTTATTTAGTGAAAGAACACGCATGGCAAACACCGAAAAATTTATTGATCGTAATGACGGTTGCAATGACCTTGGCCTTTGCCACATGGATGGCCCTACTCAATAATTTTGTAGTTGAGCGAGCGGCTTTTACCGGTAAAGAAATTGGAATTTTGCAAAGTATTCGTGAAATCCCTGGTTTTTTAGCGTTCACAACGGTGTTTGTATTACTGTTGATTAGAGAGCAAATATTCGCCTATATCTCATTGGCCGTATTGGGTATTGGCGTTGCTTTAAGTGGCTATTTCCCCTCCGAAGCCGGACTTTACTTAACGACATTCGTTATGTCAGTGGGGTTTCATTATTACGAGACTGTGAAGCAGTCACTGTCGCTCCAGTGGTTAAGTATTGATGAGGCGCCCGCAGTGTTGGGTAAGTTAATTGCGGTTAGCTCGGTTGCATCGTTGGTGGTTTATAGTTTTTTGTGGTTGGGTCAGGGATATCTCTCCCTGAGTTATGAGACTATTTATTTTGTGGCTGGCGGAAGTTGCTTCATTTTGACACTATTTATGTGGTTAGGCTTCCCGACGTTTACAAGCGTCATCCCGCAACGTAAACATCTGTTGTTAAGAAAACGCTATTGGCTGTACTACGCACTGACGTTTATGGGTGGTGCCAGACGACAGATTTTTATGGTATTTGCAGGCTTTTTGATGGTAGAAAAGTTTGGCTATAGCGTGTCTGATATCGCGGCGCTCTTTATAATAAATCATCTTTTTAACTGGGCGTTTGCCAGTCGCATTGGCGTCCTTGTTGGGCGAATAGGTGAACGTAGAGCACTAACCTTTGAGTATTGCGGTTTGTTTTGTGTATTTACGGCGTACGCATTTGTTGATAGTGCTGCTTGGGCCGGTGCGCTGTATGTGGCTGATCATTTGTTCTTTTCCTTGGCGATTGCTATTAAGACTTATTTTCAAAAAATCGCTGATCCAGCGGATATGGCATCCACTGCAGGCGTTGCCTTTACCATCAATCATATAGCCGCAGTTTTTATTCCCGTGTTGTTCGGGTTGGTATGGTTAGTTTCACCTATGTTGGTGTTTTTAATGGGCTCTGTTATGGCGCTTATTAGTTTGCTGTTAGCTCGCAATATTCCAATGCGGCCTTGCGAGGGTTATGAAGTGGAATGGGGTAGGGTTAAACGCTCAGAGAATAATTTGATCTAAGTGAGATATTTATTTTTCGGTCTCCAAGGGAGGCTTTTTTACTGTGCTCCTTAACCAGTTTAGCTTTGACAGTATTGATGGGGTGAGGGCAACTCGTCGTTCTAAGGAAAACTTACCCGGATAATCCATCATCATTAGCCCGGCGACCATAGTAAGGAGACCTTGGCCGGGTAAAAATAGCATAAGCACGCCTGCGAACAGCATTAAATAGCCAATCATATTTTTGCCGATAAATATGAAAAACCAAATTGCAGGAAATTTATCTTTCCAAGGTGATCTTTGGCGTTTTTTAGACATAAAGTAATCAGTGGGAATCATGGCAACCAGCCACGGCAGAGAGACTAAGCTAGCAAAAAAGACTATCGCTGAGACTAACCCGATAGTAATAAGGATCTCTTGGTTTCCGGTAATCCATAGCAAAATTTCGCTCACGAGCGTTCTAAAATCTCATAGGGTAGCGGCCGTTGAGTGAGGTCAATTAGCCCCACATCAGCATATCTTACCCGAGCACTATCGGCGGATTTAATGGCTAAAACTGCGAGTATTTCAATAGTTTTGTCACTCGCACGTGCCACATTTGTAACATTACCAATGACTTTACCTTCGCTGTTTATGAGCCCCTCACCGATTATCGGTAGGATTGACGTTGCTAGTTTAAGGATATACATGCGACGTTTTATAGTGCCCCGATAATGTGCCCGCGCGACAATTTCTTGACCGGTATAGCAGCCTTTTTTGAAGCTAATGTAGTTTTGTGCGTCAAGGTTAATCATTTGCACTATAAAATTATCAGAAGATTCTGCAGTGATATCTGCGCTACCGCTACGGATTCGTAATAAATCACTATAGCCCTGGCCTGCAGGTGTTAGCTCGCCAGAGATGTTGCTGAGACAAGCCTGAGTTTGTTCAGCGCGCATACTCAGCGAGTAGGTTTCAATGCCTATGAGTCGACTGGTGTCGGGGTTGATTTTGTTAGTGATGGTCGTCGCGTTTGGTCCAGATATAAGAACACTCACAAATTGATCAGTCACCTCGGTAATCTCCGTCTTAAAAAATACTGAGTATTTTTTGAAACTAGCCATAGCCAAGTCAATAACCGATGGATTAGTTTCCAATAGCAGGTCACCTTGGCTATCCCGATGAATACTGAATAAGAATATTATTCTGCCTTTGGGGGTGAGGTGAGCGCCATTGAGTGACGACTGGCTGTCTAGCATGGTTAAGTCGCAGGTTACCTGACCTTGCAAAAATTTCTCGCTGTCAGGGCCAGACAGTTTTATAAACCCTCGATGATTAATGCTAACCACGTTTTTATTATTTAGGGATGGATAGTCCGTTGGTGATTCACCAAAGGACGTCACCACAGACTGATTATTGCTGTCTATAACAACCTTATAGGTTGGGAAAATATGTTGCCAGTCCATAGGTTTGAATGACTCTGTAGGTTTATGGGTAATTGTCTCTTATAATACCGCTTTTAATGACTGAATAATAAATTATGAACAAAAACCGTCTAGTATGGGCGAGCCGCCGCGGCATGTTAGAACTCGACCTTATTCTCTCTCCCTTCGTAGAAAATGTCTATGATTCACTAACAGAGGACGATCAGCTTCGTTTTGAAGTTTTATTGGAGTGCGAAGATCAGACGTTGTTTATGTGGTTCATGCAGCGCGAGCAGCCCACCGACCCTAACATGCAAAGGATATTGCAAATAATCCGTGAAAGTCGCAAAAAGTTATCAAAGGTTTCTTCTTAAACCATCGAAAATACAGTTCTATGCGAGCTTATTGTGGGTGCTAAGTATTTTTGTGTTGCTGGTTGTTCTTCCGATATTACTTTGGCCAAAACTAATCGCGATTGGCGCCGTTATGCTTTTGCTGGTGCGAATTATTACTCTCTGGCGTAATAGACAGCATCAGGAACTACTATTTAACCGTGAGAATGACAGTTGGCAGTTAAGTGGGCCTCAGGGATGGCAAGAACTGCGGTTAAAGTCCGATCAATTTGTAACGGCGCGACTCGTGATCATTTACTTCAAAACACCAAAGGGATCAGTCATTAAGCGAGTAATTACTCGAGATGTTATGACGACAGCTGATCATCATAAGTTGAGGGTACTTTTACCGGCCCGCAGCCACTAACGGCTTTTCAGTCGTTAAGACATATGTCGATTGACAATAACATCTTGTCCTGCATAGTTAATTGGCACCATCACGGTATCACGCGCAATGGGAGCGAGTTCGGGATAGTCCAGCGTAAAGTGCAAGCCGCGGCTCTCTTTTCGTTGCATTGCACAACGGATAATGAGTTCGGACACTGTGGCTAGATTACGTAGCTCAAGTAGGTCACGGGTAACCTTACAGTTACTGTAATATTCTTGTATTTCATTTTGCAGCAGCTTAATACGATGCTGCGCTCTCTGAAGTCGCTTATCTGTGCGCACAATACCGACATAGTCCCACATAAAGCGCCGTAACTCGTCCCAATTGTGCGAGATTACAACATCCTCATCAGAGGAGCTTACTCGCGATTCATCCCATTCAGGAATAAAATCGGGTTCGGTAATTTGAGCGATACCTTGATTGATTTTGCGTGCGGCGCTTTGAGCATAAACTAAGCACTCGAGTAGCGAATTACTCGCCATACGATTAGCGCCATGCAATCCTGTAAAGGCATTTTCGCCTATCGCATATAAATTTAGTAAATCGGTTTGTCCGTCACTCGATACCATTATTCCGCCGCAAGTGTAGTGCGCCGCCGGAACAACAGGAATTGGATCAGTTGTTATGTCGATACCAAAGCTGAGACATTGCTCATACACCGTAGGGAAGTGTTCGATTATAAAGTCCGCTGATTTGTGACTGATATCAAGATACAAGCAATCACTACCCAGTCTTTTCATTTCGTGATCGATTGCTCGAGCTACAACGTCTCGAGGGGCAAGCTCTGCATCAGGATGAAAATTACCCATAAAAGTACTTCCATCAGGTAGGCGCAATATAGCACCTTCTCCTCTCAGTGCTTCGGTGATAAGAAACGACTTAGCCTTGGGATGGTACAAACATGTCGGATGAAATTGATTAAACTCTAAGTTGGCCACTCGGCAACCTTTGCGCCATGCCATGGCTATACCGTCACCACTGGCACCATCTGGATTACTGGTATAGAGATAAGCTTTGCTGGCACCACCGGAGGCGAGAATCACACTCTTGGCGTGAAAAAGCGAGATGACAGAGGTCTTAATGTCTAACAGATAGGCCCCAGTACAACGAATTTTGCGTGAGTTAGTATCTGCTTGGGTGACTAGATCGACCGCGCAGTGTTGCTCGAAAATATCAATATTTTCCGCGGCAATCACCTGTTCGACAAGGGTGCCAGTAACTTCTTTCCCTGTCGCATCTGCAGTGTGAAGAATACGACGGTGGCTGTGACCACCCTCTTGGGTGAGATGATAATTCTGCTGATCGTTTTCTCGAGTAAAGGCAACCCCTTGCTCGATCAGCCATCTCACCGCATCAGGACCATTCTCAACGACAAAGCGTACAGAATCTTCGTGACACAAACCTGCCCCGGCAATAAGAGTATCGGCAACGTGAGCATCAGCGCTATCATTTTCGTCAAATACCGCCGCGATACCTCCTTGTGCCAGCCAGGATGCTCCACCTTGCAGAGAAACCTTACTGATCAGAGCTACCCGCAAATGCTTATCTAGCTGAAGAGCACCGGTAAGTCCAGCCGCACCACTGCCAATAATAAGAACGTCATAAAGATAATTTTGCTTCATTGCTATGCCACATAGATCTGGTCGGCCATGATAGTATAAGATTTTAAATCAAGCGAACTTAAAGCGCCCTTGACGGTCTGTATTTATACGCCGGCGAATGACTTGCTTTATTCGCTTCATCAAGTTTACTCAAGAGTTACAGAAACGGATTACAGAATGGTCGAAAAAAATGCGCAGCCATCGGATGAACAGTTGGTGGTTAGAGTACAGAAAGGCGACAAAAGAGCTTTTGACCTATTAGTGCTGAAGTATCAGCAAAAGGTACATTCGATCGTGGGTAGATTTGTTCGCGATACTGATGAGGTAGCTGATGTCGTTCAGGAGTCGTTTATAAAGGCGTATCGAGCGATACCTAATTTTCGTGGCGACAGTCAGTTTTATACCTGGTTGTATCGTATCGCCGTAAACACGGCCAAAAATTATTTAGTATCACGAAGTCGGCGTCCGCCAGCTTCCGATGTTGATGTGGCTGATGCCGAGTATTACTCAGGGAGTGATTATTTAAAGGATTTAGGGACTCCAGAGAATAATCTCTTCAGAGACGAACTGGAGGCAGTTATCGTCAAGGCAATAGCAGATTTACCCGAGGATCTTAGAACAGCAGTAACCTTGAGAGAGTATGAAGGCCTCAGTTATGAGGGGATTTCCGACATAATGGATTGTCCTGTAGGAACTATTCGGTCGCGTATTTTTCGAGCGAGAGAGTCGATTGACGCGCATGTTTTAAAATTAGTAAATACTGAATAGTTTTTTGGTGAACCTTTTTGATAAGGTTCGGTCATAGAGTGGGTATATTGAAGAGTTGTCAATTTGAGAGGCATGAAGATGGGTCAATATGATGAACAACTAGGAGAGTCTTTGTCCGCGTTAATGGATGGAGAGAGCAGTGATTTGGATACTCGCAGGGTGCTGAAGGAATTAGCCTTAGAAGATAGCCAAAATGCCATGCTGATGCGTGACAAATGGCGGCGATATCACAGCGTGTCCTCGGTTATGAAAGGCGAAGCGGTCTCTAGGATTGACTACTCTGCGGATATTGCCCGTGCTATTGGCGACGAAGCCGTTTTCAAAGTAAATCCGTTGGTGAAAATACTTAGTTCGTCAGGCCGCTTTGCTATCGCAGCATCAGTGGCTTTGGTCGCAGTGTTGGGTGTCCAGCAGTTCAACCAATCAGCTGGGTTACCTGATGATACGGCTGGTTTTGCTTATGTCGATGAAACGTCAGTAGAAGGTTTGGTTGGTCCAGTTAACCAGTTCCCTGCAGGATGGGCGTTATCAGAGGAGTTGCAGGTGCGAACTGTTAGTGCAGATAGTGTCGAGAAAAATACTTACTCAGAGCAGGACGCTCGTGCTTACCTTGCTTATGTTTTGGCTAAACATTCTTCGAAGGCGCCCTATGTTCGTAGTCAAGGAATGTTGCCTTATGCCCGGGTGGAAAAACGTACAACGATAACTGATCAGGAATAGCTATTAGCCGTGACGCATTTTTTCAGTAAGAGAATATTCAAAATGGCGGTTTTTATGACCGCCATTTTTATTTCTGTGCCAACCTTGGCGCAGCAAAACAGAGAAGCCGATGAGTTAGTCAAAGCTATGATTGAGGCGTCAAAAACCTTGAACTATTCTGGTCTGGTGACCTATGAAAAGGCAGGACGTTTAAAAACGTCCAAAATGCTTCATCTCATTCGAGAAAATAACATCTTTGAGCAACTCATCCACCTGGATGGTCCTGCAGGCCAGTTTTCATGGCGAAGAATAGATGAAAATTGTGGTTTGGGGCGTGCGCAAGGCGCAGAAGCTGGCGCGTTATCCACGTTGGATAGTAGTAGCTTTAAACGCCTCACAGCATCCTATTCTTTCGAAATAAGGGGGCAGTCTCGAGTGGCTGGTCGCGAGGCCACAAGTCTTCTGCTAAAGCCTAAAGATAATTTTCGTCTCCCTTACTTTGTGGCCATTGATAATCAATCTAATCTTATGTTGATGTCGGTGATATTGAATCAGGTTGGAAAACCATTAGAACGATTTCAGTTTGTTGAAATTCAAGTGGGAGGTGATCTCGATTCGATGTCTATCGATGATGCGGGGGTTAATGTCGAAGACTCTTGTGCCATTGAGTCTGCGCAGCAACCTTTAGATGACTGGACTGTTGGGTGGGTTCCTCCCGAGTTTTTCTTAACGGACGCTGAAAAAGAGCCATTAACTGGGCAGAGTATTATGAGCTTTACTGATGGATTATCGGCTTTTACCGTGTTCATAGAGTCTGTGCAAACGAGCAAAAAAATCCCTCCCTTTACCTTTAACCAAGGGGCGACGACAGCGGTTAGTTCGAAACTAAAATATAAAGGTGATGAATTTACGGTTTCGGTTGTTGGTGAAATTCCGACTGATAGCGCCAAAAAAATTGTTCAATCGGTGGGGCACTCATCTAAACAGTCTCAACTCCCGTAATTTAGATAGGGTGACTAGATGATTTTTGAGGCAGGAATTGTTGTTAGCAAAGCCAATAACAGCGTGATGGTGGAAACGATTCAAAAGACTGCGTGTGATAGTTGCGCAGCTCAGCCAGGTTGTGGTCATTCTGTGCTCTCAAAACTTACTGGGAACTCTGTTCGGATTAGAGTCCTTATGGGTGAATTCAATGCCAGTGAGGTTGCTCTAGGCCAGTCTGTGACCATCGGGATACCCGATCACGTGGTGGTCAAAGGCTCTTTGTTTGTGTATCTAGTGCCGCTATTAGGCTCCTTAATAGGCGCCTGGGTGATGGGCTCTTTTGATAAGAGTGTCGCGCTAGATTTGATGAGCATTATGGGTGCTGCCATTGGGCTGATAAGCGGTGGAATTTTTGTCCGGTTGCGTAGTCAAAAGAGTCAGGACGAGAGTGAAAGTAATCCTATTTTGTACGAAGTTGGTAGTATCCCCGGGGTTCTTGCGGGCGCCAGCTAATTGAGAGGTAAAATTTTGTGGGAGTGTTCAGTGCTTAAAAAAGTAATTTTTACTGTCTGTTTGTTGGCTTTCTGTAATACCAATGCCTACGCGAGCTTGCCTGACTTTACTGTGTTAGTTGAAGAAGCGGCGCCTGCGGTTGTTAAGATTAACACAGTTAGCAAGGCGTCCCCTAAGGGTGAGCAGCCGCGAATACAAGGACAGATGCCAGAGATT
>CAJIZU010000100.1 GCA_905181925.1 gamma proteobacterium HTCC2207 | reverse complement strand
AGCTTGGGCTTAGCCTTAGCTGATGACGAAATAGATTATCTAGTAGCTAATTTTGTTGATCTGGGGCGAAACCCATCGGACGCTGAATTAATGATGTTTGCCCAGGCCAACTCAGAGCATTGCCGCCACAAAATTTTTAATGCTAGCTGGACTATCGACGGTATTGAACAGCAGCATTCATTATTTGGCATGATTCGCAACACCAATGCAGTCAATGGAGATAATGTATTGTCAGCGTATTCTGACAACGCCGCTGTTGTTGTGGGTACCTCAGGCGGTCGCTTTTATCCCGATCCTGTCACTCGCCACTATGGCTATAGTCACGAACCAGTTCATCTTTTGATGAAGGTCGAAACTCACAATCATCCGACGGCTATTGCGCCTTATGCAGGTGCTGGTACCGGTTCAGGTGGCGAGATACGCGATGAGGGTGCGGTTGGGCGAGGCTCTAAACCCAAGGTAGGTCTAGTTGGTTTTACTGTGTCCAACTTGCAGATTCCAGATTTTATTCAGCCGTGGGAGCAGGATTACGGTAAGCCTGATCGCATCGTGTCGGCGCTCGATATTATGATTGAGGGCCCCATCGGTGGAGCCGCTTTTAATAACGAATTTGGCCGACCCAATATTTGTGGTTATTTTAGAACCTTTGAAATGGATTTTGCAGGCGAGCGTCGCGGGTATCATAAGCCAATTATGATTGCTGGAGGTTATGGAAATATCCGCGAAGATCATGTGGATAAACCTGAATTTGCGCCAGGCGCGCAGTTGATTGTGTTAGGGGGCCCGGCTATGTTGATCGGGCTCGGGGGTGGAGCCGCCTCATCAATGGCGACAGGTACAAGTTCAGAGGACTTAGATTTTGCTTCTGTGCAGCGACAAAACCCAGAAATTGAGCGGCGCTGTCAAGAGGTTATTGATGCTTGCTGGCAGTTGGGCGACATTAATCCGATTGCTTTTATTCATGATGTAGGCGCCGGAGGTTTATCGAATGCACTGCCTGAGTTGGTTAAAGATGGAGGCACAGGCGGCCGGTTTGATCTTCGATCAGTTCCTAACGATGAGCCAGGTATGTCACCGGTTGAGATTTGGTGCAATGAGGCTCAAGAGCGGTATGTGCTTGCTGTGAAGCCTTCTGATTTACAACGGTTTATGGCCATCTGCGAACGTGAAAGGTGTCCCTATGCTGTCGTTGGTGAGGCCACCGAAGAGAAGAAAATTACCGTTATTGACGAGCATTTTGATAACAGTCCCGTTGATCTACCCATGTCGGTTTTGTTTGGAAAGACACCCAAAATGCACCGACATGCGGCTCGTAAAGAAATGCAGCATGATGAATTTTCAGGCCAGGGAATAGATCTTACTGAGGCCGTGTTCCGTGTGCTCAGGCACCCAACCGTGGCGAGTAAAGGTTTCTTGATCACTATTGGTGATCGCAGTGTTAGTGGTATGGTGGCCAGAGATCAGATGGTAGGCCCTTGGCAAGTTCCAGTTGCCGATTGTGCGGTCACTACAGTCACCTATGATAGTAATGCAGGCGAAGCGATGTCCATGGGTGAAAGAACTCCGTTGGCGCTAGTAAATGGTCCTGCATCAGGTCGCATGGCGATTGGCGAAGCATTAACCAATATTTCTGCTGTCCGTATTGGGAGTATCAAAGACGTCAAATTGTCAGCTAACTGGATGTGCGCAGCTGGATCTCCGGGTGAAGATGAAAAACTATATCGAACCGTTGAAGCGGTGGGTATGGACCTCTGTCCAAAACTCGGTATTACTATTCCTGTAGGTAAAGACTCAATGTCTATGCGTACGGCTTGGCAATCAGATGGCCAAGATAAGTCAGTAACGTCTCCCCTATCTTTAATCATTACCGCGTTCTCGCCGGTGTTAGATGTGCGTAAGACGCTGACTCCACAGTTAAGAACAGATTGTGGTGACACAGCTCTGCTGTTGCTAGATTTGAACGCAGGTTCTGAGCGACTTGGGGGCTCTATTTTAGCGCAGGTTTACTCTGATTTTGGGTGCTCAATACCAGATGTTGATGATTCAAATGCGTTGCTAGGATTCTTCAATACCATGCAATCCTCGATCGAAAATGATGACATTTTAGCGTATCACGACAGGTCGGATGGAGGCTTACTAGCAACCCTTACTGAAATGAGCTTTGCCGGTCATGTGGGGATAACGGTAGATATTAATAATGGCGACGGTGGAGCCGAAAGTAGTGCGTTATCGGCATTGTTCAATGAAGAGCTAGGCGCCGTTATTCAAGTTAAAGCAGATCGTGTTAGCGATATGATTGCAAAATTTTCGCTCGCCGGCGTCAACATAGCTGAGATAGGTGGTTTGAACAGCACAGACACTGTGGATATTAACTATCAAGGCGAGAGCGTTTTTCAAGATAGTCGCGCTAACTTGCAGAGCGCTTGGAGCGAAACCTCATTTCAGGTTGCTTCTTTGCGTGATAATGCTGATTGTGTCCGCCAAGAGTTCGAGCGGGTACAGTCTGCAGACCAGGGGCTATCAGCAACTCTAACCTTTGATCCAAGTGATGATATTAGTGCGCCTTATATTGCCACTGGCATTAAGCCAAGAGTAGCGATCGTTCGAGAGCAGGGCGTTAATAGCCATTTAGAGATGGCTGCTGCCTTTGACCGTGCTGGATTCACAGCGGTAGATGTCCATATGAGCGACTTGTTGGCTGGCCGCACTGCGCTTAGTGACTATTCAGGTATGGTTGCCTGTGGCGGCTTTTCCTATGGCGACGTGCTGGGGGCTGGTGAGGGTTGGGCCAAAACAGTCCTGTTTAACAATCAGCTTCGTGATCAATTTGAGGAGTTTTTCCAGCGCTCAGATACTTTTAGTCTGGGGGTGTGTAACGGCTGTCAAATGCTGAGTAATCTCAAATCACTCATCCCGGGGGCAGAGTTGTGGCCCCGCTTTGTTCGTAATCTCTCAGAGCAGTTTGAAGCGCGTTTCTCCCTGGTTCGAATCGAGCAATCAAATTCTATTATGCTCAGCAATATGCAGGGTACGGTAATGCCAATAGCGGTGTCTCATGGTGAAGGTAGGGCAGAGTTCTCGTCCCCCGCAGGGCTTGTTAACCTCAACAATAGTAACCAAATAGCATTGCGCTTTTTGGAAAATGATCTGCAGATTGCTTCGCGTTATCCCGCTAACCCTAATGGTTCGCCTGAGGGGATAAGCGGTGTAACCTCGGCCGATGGAAGGGTCACTCTAATGATGCCCCACCCTGAGCGAGTATTTCGCACAGTACTGAATTCTTGGCACCCGCAAGATTGGGGTGAGGATAGCGGCTGGATGCGAATATTCAGAAATGCACGACAGTTTATCGACTAAGTTTGCAGTATGAGATGATTCACTGTGTCGATCACCCAACGTAGGTAATGTGAATTATGAATAAAATCCACAATGAATCGGAGTTAGTCAAAAAAGCGCTTCAGGTTGGCGCGGTCTATGCAAAAAAACGTGGTTATGGCGAAGTTGAGAATAAAGACTCGCTTAAACTCAAGGTGGAGTTTGTGTATAGAGTATTAATCGAAGATAAACTAATTCAGCCGCTTGCAAAGGATCAAATTAGCGATCCAAATATGCGTCACAAGCTAGCGCTATGGATTTCTCGACAACTGCCTGCCGATCACCCGCTTCTGAAGTAAAGGGTGAGTGTTAACGCCGCGTTCTGTGGTAAACTCCGCTGTGAGTTGACTAGGCAGTCGCTGTACTGAACTCTCCAAAATTCGCATGCGTTTTTAGGGGAACAGGGCAGAGGAAAGTCCGGGCTCCATAGGGTAGAGTGCCAGGTAACGCCTGGGGGGCGAAAGCCTACGGAAAGTGCCGCAGAGATTAGACCGCCGATGGTTCGTTCGCGAACACAGGTAAGGGTGAAAAGGTGCGGTAAGAGCGCACCGCGCTGCTGGTAACAGTAGTGGCATGGTAAACCCCACTCGGAGCAAGACCAAATAGGTTCCCATATGGCGCGACCCGCGTTGGGGACGGGTAGGTTGCTTGAGGCAAGCGGTGACGTTTGTCCCAGATGAATGATTGTCCACGACAGAACCCGGCTTATCGGTCAACTCACTTTTAGTTTGTTCAATTTCAAAAGGCCAGTAGCTTG
>CAJIZU010000099.1 GCA_905181925.1 gamma proteobacterium HTCC2207 | reverse complement strand
TAAAACGTCGTCAAAGGTCAGTGCTTCGTGAGAGATTCGTAACATAAAGAACGCCTACCTCGGTATGCTCTAAAGAGCGAATACATGTTGGATTTTAAAAAGTAAGCGGCGCATTATAGGCCTCAGGGACTATAAGGTAAACATTTATTTGGTATTGGATTGGATAGACTAAATGATGATAAAGCACTGATTTTAATATTTTTTTAACTCCTCGGGAATTAACAGGTGTTGAAATATACATCTTAAATTAGTTACCTTCCGCTGCTCATTTCACTACAATATGGCCATGCCTACAGATACCCCTAATCGCCAAATTTTTACCGTTAGTGAACTCAATCGCACTGTTCGTCAGTTGCTGGAAAGTACGCTACCTCTATTGTGGGTAGAAGGTGAAATATCGAACTTTGCACGGCCAAATTCAGGCCATTGGTACTTAACCCTCAAAGATCAGAACGCGCAGGTTCGCTGTGCTATGTTTAAAAACAGTAATACACGCGTTAACTTTAAACCCGGTAACGGAATTTCTGTATTGGTTCGGTGCAGAGTCGGTTTATATGAAGGGCGGGGAGACTATCAGTTAATTATAGAGCACATGGAAGAAGCTGGCTTTGGTGCGCTGCAACGGCAGTTTGACCAGCTAAAAGTAAAACTGGCTAATGAGGGTTTATTTGATCAGGCTCATAAGCAGCCTATGCCGAGATCAGTCAACCATATTGGTGTTGTCACGTCGTCTACGGGTGCCGCGTTCAAAGATATTTTAGCCGTCCTAAATCGCAGATTTCCTAGCATTAAAGTCACTCTCTTCCCTACTGCAGTTCAAGGCGGCCAAGCCGCGGAACAAATTGTAGAAGCAATAGACAACGCCAACCAAAATAATTGTTGTGATGCTTTAATTGTGGGTCGCGGCGGCGGTTCTCTAGAAGATTTATGGCCGTTTAATGAAGAGTCAGTGGCGCGTGCTATTTTTAATAGCGGCATCCCTATTGTCAGTGCGGTAGGCCATGAAGTTGACTTTACCATTGCTGACTTTATTGCCGACCTTCGCGCACCCACACCGTCTGCAGCAGCAGAGTTAATAAGTCCAAATGGCGATGAGATAATCTCACAGTTTGCTGGGTTTGAAACATTATTAGCCAATGCAATAAATAGGCGGCTACAAAGATTAAACCAAAAGACAGTGGAATTACGCAATCGACTGCAGCATCCAGGCCGAAAACTTCAAGAGCAAGCTCAGCATCTTGATCACTTGGACATTCGCTTGAAACGCTCGATTCAAGGGATACTTCAGGTCTATCGCCACAAGATAACCCTGCGGCGAGATCGTCTGCTACGTCAACACCCTCGCGAGGCCCTAGCGCATCAAAGACAGCGCTTGAATGATGCCATCAACCAAATATCTAAAGCGGCTAGCCGGCAACTGAAAGAAAAAGTGAGCCACACAGAACAAACAATGCACCTACTGGATGCTGTCAGTCCTCTTAAAATACTCAGCCGCGGTTTCTCCGTTATTCGCGACGATAAAAATCAAGTGGTTAAGAGTATTGCCTCCGTGACCCCAGGAGAGAATCTTAGAGCAAGCCTGATCGATGGCGAACTTAACATTGAAGTCACCAAAATCACTAAAACTGATATTCTCACAACATAAAGGGCCATGCCATCCCGCGTCTAGCGGCTGCGTATGACAGTAGACATTAGTCGTTTCTTTTACTGTATTTAACGATCTTCTTACGCTTCATTCCAGCACGATCTTTAGTGGTAACCGCCTTATTTTTATAGGGATTTTCTCCAGTGCGGTATTCAATTTTCACTGGGGTACCTTGCAGGCCTAATTCGCGGCGAAAAATCTTTTCGAGGTAGCGAGTATATTGTGCAGGTACCGCATCGGTCTGATTACCATGAATGATAATTACAGGAGGATTACGACCTCCTGCGTGAGCAAAGCGCAACTTGACCCGTCGCCCATGCACCAATGGTGGCTGATGCTCCTCAACGGCTCCTTCTAATACTTTGGTCAGGCGCGAGGCGCTTAGTGCGTCAGTCGCCGCTCGATAGGCGGCGCCGATGGAATCATAAAGATTACCAACACCCGTTCCATGTAGTGCAGAGATAAAGTGGACTTCAGCAAAATCCGCAAACTGCAGACGACGTTTTATCTCAACTTTAATGTGTTCTCTCTTATCGGGATCAAGCCCATCCCATTTGTTGATACCAATAACCAAACCACGGCCAGCATCGATAACTGAACCCATCAGATGAAGATCTTGATCAACCAAACCTTCGTGGGCATCGACCATTAGAATAACAACATTGGCATCATCAATAGCTTGCAAGGTTTTAACAATCGAGAATTTCTCAATAGCGAGCTTCACATTTTTGCGTTTCCGAATACCCGCAGTATCAATTAGCGTGTAGTTTTGTCCGTGACGCTCAAAATCGATATAAATACTGTCGCGAGTGGTGCCTGGCTCATCAAAAACGACGACTCGGTCTTCACCTAAAAGTCGATTAACTAAGGTTGATTTACCGACATTAGGGCGGCCAACAACGCCAATTCTTATGCTATTAGAGCCATCATCCTCAGGTTCAATATATTCCGGATAAGGCTCTAACACCTCCTCCATCATTGAGCGTACGCCACGGCCATGAGTTGCTGTGGTCGGATACATGCCGGAGAAGCCCATCTGATAAAAATCAGCAAGCGCAGCAGCGGGATCCAAACCATCAATTTTGTTAGCAACTAAAAAGACTTTACGGTTCTTACGGCGCAGCTTTTCTGCAATCAAATAATCTGCTGACGTTACTCCTGCTCGGCAATCGACAATAAACAAAACAATATCTGCCTCATCCATAGCCAGAAGAGACTGATCAGCCATTTCAGCATCAATACCCTCTTCTTCACCACTGATGCCACCAGTGTCGATGACCATAAAACGACGATCAAACATTTCTCCATCGCCGTACTTACGGTCTCTAGTGAGTCCCGAATAGTTGGCCACGAGGGCGTCACGACTACGAGTGAGTCGATTAAATAGAGTAGATTTTCCTACATTAGGACGGCCCACTAGGGCAATAACAGGAATCATAGAATAAAAAATGCCGCATGGTTTAAGTGCGGCATTCTACTGCAATTAACAAGATTTTTCGCTACTGAATTTTATATGCGCTGATACTGCCATTATTGGCTTGCACGACAAGGCTATTTCCGACACTTAACAAGGGTGCACTGACACCACTTCCATCGGCTTTAACTCGACCGACAAAATGCCCATCTTCAGCATCAAGAAGGTGTAAATAACCTTCGGCATCCGCAACTACGATAGTTCCGCCAAGTACCGCTGGGCCTGTTGCCTGACGCAAAAAGAGGTCGTCATTTGCCCATACTTTTTGTCCATTACCAGAACCAAATGACTGAATAGAATCTTCTCCACCAGTAACATAAATTTTTCCTGCACGATGAGCAGGAGCATGGTGAGAGGAAGTATCTTGAGACCAAAGGTTTCTTCCGGTACCACGCGAAATAGCCCCCAGACGACCTTGATAAGTCGCTGCGTAGATAACATCACCTACCAATAGTGGCTCGCCATCAATATCAACCATGCGCTCTAGTTCTGTACGACCCTTAGGAAGGGCAACACGTGTTTCCCAAATCACAGAACCATTACTCGGATTGAATGCGATCAATTTACCAGAGTCGAATCCTGACAACACCATATTACTGGTTACCACTGATTCACTAGTGCCTCGAACACTCAAGATTGGAGCGTCTCCGTCATGTCTCCACAACTCTTCCCCAGTTTTTGCAGCCAGTGCGACCATCTGGTTATCAATACTATGGACAGCCACGACAGTACCATTTGTTTTAGGACTCGAAAGTACCTCTGAACTCACCTGACTGGTCCAAAGTGTTGATCCATCAGTCGCATCCAGAGCATGAACCACTCCTTCCACAGTGCCTACCATGACCATACCCGAGCCATAGCCTACGCCACCAGTTATCATTGCATCCAGATTGACTTCCCACAACTTTTTACCGGAAGTGAGCTCTAGTGCAGTAACCTGCCCGGAGTAATCTGCAGCGAAAATAGTATCTCTGCTGGCGGCTGGACGAAGACTAATTAAATAATCTTTGGCGCCTGAACCAACACTGACTGACCAAATGCGCTCAATAGAAACCTCAGCGGTAAAATCGACTAATTCAGCCGGTGTTATAGCAATATCATCCTCGCCACTAAACCAGCTACACCCTGAAAGAGCGAGCACGCACATTAGAAGACCTAGCTTTTTCATTGACTGCCCTCACCGGCCATATCTGTGGCTGCACTGGCCTCATCAGAATTTAGTAGTACCTGAGGAGGTACCTGCGCAGGACGCACTTGGCCAATTTTCAGCTCCAAGACATTCCGTACGATTTGATCTGAAGATTTGTTAGCCACTATGGCCGCGTCATAGGCTGTATAAGCTGCGTCTGCATTACTAAGGAGCATGTAAAAATCACCTTTAGCTTCTTCGTAAGCCGATTTGTGAGCGCCTGCATTAACACCTTGAAGCATCTGCAAGGCGAGCTCAACATTACCTCGAGCGGCCTCCACTCGCGCTAAACGTAAGCGCACGAGAATTTCAGCTGCCATTGAGGGTCCGTTATCCAAAGACCACTGCAATTCGGTGGCGGCAAGTTTTAAATCACCACTCTCTACCGCTAACTTAGCTTTTAACGCCGCGGCTAGGTGTGCATAGGCAGTGCCACTGAAGTCAGCTTTTAGCGTATCAGCATTACCATTGACCATTTGCTGCTTTGCGCTATCCAGCAATTCTCCAGCTCGCTGGGTTGCAACAATATCTATACTACTTTGCCAAAGGCTTGAAGCCTCCTCTGACTCGACAGTAAGGTTTTGTTGCCAGGATTGCCATGCAAAATAACCACCTACAACTAGCACTATTGCAGCAATGACTTTAAAACTATTCTCTTGCCACCAAATTTTTAACGCTTCGATCAATTCTTCTTCAGTACGCTCTTCTGCCACGGGTGTGCCTCAATCAGTAAAAAATGTATTTAATAAGTCAGCCAATTCGCTTTGGACAACAGTTTCTTGTAGATGTTCTTGTCGGAGATACTTTACTCCGCCAGTTTTATTATTCACTTCGTCCTCGCCAAGAATAATAGCAACGTCTGCGCCACTTTTATCCGCTTTTTTCATTTGCGATTTAAAGCTACCACCACCGCAATGACTCTCAAAACGTAGAGTTGGGCATTGGCTGCGTAACATATCACTAAGTACCATTGCGTCTAGCATAGTATCGCCAACCGCAACTATATAGACATCGACAGTTTGGGCAACACTATCGGGGACAGTATTTAACTCGTCAAGTAATAGCGTCAGTCTTTCCAGCCCCATTGCAAAACCGACGCCGGGGCATGGTTTACCACCTAACTGCTCCACCAGTCCGTCATACCGGCCACCCGCGCAAATGGTACCCTGAGCGCCGAGACTTGAGGTTACCCATTCAAACACTGTCTTGGAGTAATAATCCAAACCTCGGACTAATTTTGGATTAATGTCATAGCTAATGTTAGCGGCATCTAAAATGGCGCACAGTTGCTCAAAATGCTCACGTGATTCCTGATCAATAAAATCACTGAGAATCGGCGCATTTTCTAGAATTTTTTGCACATCCTGGTTTTTGCTATCTAGTATTCTCATCGGATTAGTCAATAACCGTCGCTGGCTATCTTCATCTAATGATTGATGATGCTGAGTAAGATATTCAACTAACGCACCACGATACTCTTTACGGTCGTCAGATGTACCCAATGAATTGATCTGTAGCGTTACCACATGATCAATTTTTAGGGTTTTCCATAATCTCGCTGTTAGTAAAAGTAATTCCGCATCAATATCCGGCCCATTTAGGCCGAAGGCCTCGACGCCAATCTGATGGAATTGCCTGAGCCGGCCTTTTTGTGGTCGCTCATGTCGGAACATAGCCCCTGCGTACCATAGGCGTTGAGTTTGATTGTGCAGAAGGCCATTTTGTGTGCAGGCTCGAACACAGCCTGCAGTCCCCTCTGGACGCAAGCTTAACTGATCACCATTGCGGTCTTCAAAGGTATACATCTCTTTTTCGACGATATCTGTTGCCTCCCCAACAGAGCGCTTAAATAGCTCAGTTTGCTCAACAACGGGAAAGCGGATTTCTTTATAACTGTATCGGCCCAATAGATCGGCTACGGTTTTTTCAAGATACTGCCAAGTGGTCGATTGGTCAGGAAGGAGATCATGCATACCACGTAAGGATTGAATTTTCATAATAGACCCGTCTCAGCCTCTCGCAATAATTTGTTCGGCATCGATCACCATCTGCGCTTCCTTGGCAGCTGCTTTTGCGCGAATCTCAGCTTCTAATTGGTCAACCAAATTCTCTTGCTTTATCTTGTGATCGGGCACGCCATCAAGGTAAACCAGATTAGCAGGAGAGCCACCGGTAAGACCGTAGTCGGAGAGCTTGGCTTCGCCGGGACCATTTACGATACAACCAATAATAGACACATCCATGGGAACCGTTATGTCTTCTAGACGCGCCTCTAGCGCGTTAACCGTAGAGATAACGTCAAAGTTTTGTCGTGAGCAACTCGGGCAAGCAATAAAGTTTATGCCCTTAGACCTAAGCCTTAGGCTGCGTAGCATAGACCATGCCACTCTTGCTTCCTCAGCTGGATCGGCGGCCAAGGAAATTCTAATGGTATCGCCAATACCGTCGAGCAATAATGCACCGAGACCAATCGCCGACTTTACAGTTCCAGAACGAAGCCCTCCCGCTTCTGTAATACCTAGATGTAATGGTTGTTCAATACGCTTCGCCAGATCTCGATATGCGGCTTGCGCCATAAATATCTCAGATGCTTTGACACTAACTTTAAAATTCTGAAAATCGTATTTATCGAGCCGGTCAACGTTACGCATAGCTGACTCGACCATCGCTTCTGCCGTTGGCTCACCATACTTACGCAATAAATCTCTGCCCAGCGATCCAGCGTTAACGCCGATACGGATAGGAATATTGAGATCTTTAGCCTTAGCAATGACCTCTCGTAAGCGATCTTCTCGGCTAATATTGCCAGGATTAATGCGCAGGCAATCTACACCAAGATCAGCCACTCGAAGAGCGATTTTATGATCAAAATGGATATCGGCAACCAATGGAACAGATACTCTTTTTCGAATCTCACCGAAGGCGTCAGCCTCCGCTAAAGAGGGCACTGAGACTCGTACAATATCCGCTCCGGCTTGCTGAATACTCTCGATCTGCGCGACTGTTGCATCAACATCAGAAGTCGGCGTATTGGTCATGCTTTGTACTGAGATGGGCGCATCTCCGCCCACTGGAACATTGCCGACCATAATCTGCCGGGACTTTCGTCTTACAATTGGTGATTCACTAAAACTCAAAACTTTCTCACTTTAATCACCTAAATAGAGGCACCACATATTGACGGTTACTGAACTAACTTTCGATACCTTTCTGCTTGCTCAGAGTCAGCGAACAAGGTGTTTAGTCGATCGCCAGATATCGCCATTGCCTGGGCATTACCCATCTTAAATTCTATTCTCACAAGCAGCCACAAACTTTCTGCCGTATCACCCGAGAGCGCGACATAATAACCTATAGCATCTCGTGCCAACAAATATCGTTGTTGCTCAAAGTACACTTTTGCCACCTCTAAATACGCAAGGTTAAACTGAGGCGACAACTCAATGGCACGCTTAAACGACTGAATGGCTGCCACTCTATCGTTTAACTTATTCTGCGCTAAACCAGCGATATAGAATGCTTGGGGCCTACGCTGATAATTTAAATCTTTAGAGACTAGTAACATCTGCTCCAAAGACTCTGAAAAACGATCCTGATTAAACAAGAACGATGAAAAATTATATCTCACCACTGAATCACTTGGGTCGCTATCTATGGCCTTCAAAAAATATGTTTCGGCCAACGCCACTTCTAGCTCAATCTGATAGAGCAATGCGTAACTGTTATAAAGCTGCGCCAGTCCTTTAATGTCGGCCGCATTATGTAACTTTTCCGCTTTATTTAAATGCAGTCGCGCCAAGTCTCGCTTATCAAGTCCAATATACTGTTTCGCTAAATTCACGTGTTGTTGATAAGCCGCTTGATTATTTTCACGACCACTCGACACGTTACTTGCTGTGCTCGCACACCCTAAAAGTAACAAACCTAGTAGCATAACAGCTACTAAACGACTTCTTTTTAACGCTGATTTCATCATCATTAATTCCTTTTAACGTTGACGACTCATTCCATTCTAGGACAAGTTATCGTGACTCAATAAATCAGTGGATTTACTCTATTATATTGAGTGACTCAATTTCATTTAGGCGCTTTTTATAGCGCGCCTGTCGCTTAGTTCGATCGTTGACTTCACCAGCCAACTGCCCGCAAGCCGCGGCTATATCATCGCCTCGCGTTGTTCTCACCATAACAGTGTAACCCCCAGCTACAAGAATGTCCCGAAACCGATCTAGAGCGGTATTAGTAACTGTTTTATAGCCTGAGCCTGGGAATGAATTGAACGGTATTAAATTGATTTTGCAGGGTAAATCTTTCAATAACTCGACTAACTCTCGCGCATGCACCGAACGATCATTAACTTGATCCATCAGCGTGTACTCGACCGTTACCTTTCGCCGATTATCAGGCATCTTTTCAATATAGTTTTTAGCACTCTCAATAAACTGAGCGAGAGGATATTTTCGATTAATCGGCACCAATTGATTACGAAGCTCATCATTGGGTGCATGCAGAGAAATGGCTAGAGAAACATCGCTGACATCACCTAACTTGTCCAACTGAGGAACAACTCCGGCTGTACTCAAAGTTACACGGCGCTTTGACAGTCCATAAGCATTATCTTCTAACATAATACCCATAGCGGCAACGACGTTATCAAAATTCATTAAGGGCTCGCCCATACCCATCATGACTACATTAGTAACCCGACGCTTGCCCTTCGGCATAAACTGACCAAAGGAGTCTGCAGCAATCCAGAGTTGGCCAATTATTTCTGCAGCGGTGAGATCGCGATTGAAACCTTGCTTACCTGTCGCACAAAAGCTGCAGTCTAGGGCGCAACCAATCTGCGATGACACACAAAGAGTACCTCGCTCCCGCTCTGGAATATAGACCATTTCAATACAACTGCCGCCATCAACTCTTATCAACCATTTGCGCGTACCATCAACAGAGTCTTGGCAATTAACGACTTCCGGCAGTTTGACCTCAGCAATATCATGTAATTTAGCCCGCAACTCTTTTGAGATATTTGTCATTGCGTCAAAATCACATTCACCCTCTTGGTGAATCCATTTTATAACCTGTGTCGCTCGGAAACGTTTTTCGCCAATTTCTTCAAAAAACTCGGCAAGACGAGACGCAGAAAACCCCAAAAGGTTAATTTTCTCCTTCTGGGGTTGTTCGCTGGCTACTGTTGTTGCTAATTCTTGGGACATAAACGCCCTATTGTATTAACTTCTAACGAGCACAAATCTCGTCGTCAGCAAAAAAGTAGGTGATTTCTCTGGCTGCAGATGTCGCTGAATCAGAACCATGGGCGGCATTCGCGTCAATTGACTCTGCGAAATCTGCGCGAATAGTTCCGGCTGCAGCCTCTTTTGGGTTAGTGGCACCCATTAAATCACGATTGGTCATGATAGCATTTTCACCTTCAAGAACCTGCACAGACACAGGACCAGAAGTCATAAAGCCTACCAAGTCGTTGAAGAATCCGCGCTCACTGTGCTCAGCATAAAAGCCCTCAGCTTGCTCGCGGCTTAGGTGCATCATTTTGCACGCGACGATGTGCAGTCCAGCTGTTTCAAAACGGCCCAAAATTTGGCCTACAACATTTTTTGCCACTGCATCAGGTTTAATAATCGATAGTGTGCGTTCAGACGCCATGTAAATTCTCCAAAGTCAGTAAAAATTAATCTCAGGGTAAAACGAGCGCGAATTCTACCTATCAATAGCCGACGTCACAACTGGTTTATCTTACCCCATTGACGGAATACTTGTTCTGCCCGCAAGTCATTACCGCTACCGCAAATATCCGTAGCACCCCGAGCTGGCATTAAAAGCTAGAATTTCGAGTCACATTAAATTGAAAGACCACATCGGGTGCAGTACCCACCGCTATATCCTCGGCGATGGCAATCTCCAAAATATAGTTATTCGACAGCCGCAAGACGCCGCCAAAGCTTACCGTAGTAGCCGATCCTAGCGGCAATAGAGCGGTCTGTTTGTAAATGGCTGATCGGGTATCTAGCTGAATCTTTAGATCAATCGCAGGACTGTAACGCCATGCCACGCCGTAAGATAGAAACCCATAATCTGAATTGCGCATATCGCTCAACAACCCCCTGTCTTGCTCTATGAGAGTACCGCCAAGTGTCAAAAAGTGTGAGAACTGATTACCTAAGGGATTTGTAGCAGACAACCAGAAGGCAATGTCATGAGTACCCGACCCAGTCAAACGACTCGGATTACCCGTGGGTACCTTCAACTTTGAACCGACCTTGAGATCCTGAACCCAAGACTTATCCAAGCTGTAGATCAGAGATACGCCCATATCACCAAACCCTGATTGAGGCCTTGCTACGTTGACTAGGTATTGCCCGTCTCTTTGGTAACTGACCTCAAACAAATCTTCAGGCCGATCACCTCTAGGTCCGTCAGGGAAACCAAAAATATCGTGAAACTCATTAACCGCGCCATCTAATCTACCCTTACCATGGTTAATATAAGGTAGGTCAACGACCATACTCCAACGCTCAGCTAAGCCATACTCGACCGCCAGCCTTATTGCAGTTGTCTCTGCATCGATTAATATATTATCGCCAGACATGGCATTACTATCGGCCTGGACAGTATTAGCGATATTTGTCGCCATCTGCCAGCGCCACGCCCCCTGCTTTTGGATCATCGGAAAACTTGATTCTGGTCCAGCATAGCCGAGCGTTAACGGATTCATATCCGTTTGATAGAAGGGTCGTGGCTGCTCTGTAGAGAAGGTAGTCGTCGATAGCGCAGTCACAACTGCACCGACCATAAATTTTACACGCATCGATTATTTATCTTCCTTGACGTTAGGTAAATTTTGAGAGCTCATTATTGGCTTGAGCCAAGCTCTAGAAGACGAATGTAAACCTTAACGCCACGGACAAAATCGTCTGTCCCAATTCGCTCATTAGTACCATGGAAGCCAGTTAACTGGGCCTTAGTTAATGGAAAAGGATTAAATCGATAAGCATCATCTGCCACCCTTCCATAATGCCTTGAATCAGAGGCTGCCACCATAAGCCCCGGCGCAACGATGACATCTCCATAAATATTTTTAACCGAATCTTCGATGTTTTTGTAGCCTTTTGACTCCCAGCTGGACACTTGAGATGCCGGCTGACCTAGACCGAAACCATCCCACTTCATTGGTCTAACCTCAACATTGTCGTTCGCCACCACCTTACTAACATGGTCAAAAATACTAAGAACGCTGTCTCTAGGATGCACTCTAAAATTGACTGTCGCTATCGCTTCGATGGGTAAAACATTCGTTTTCACGCTAGCCGACAGCATCGTTGGCGCTGTGGTCGTCCGCAACATCGCGTTAGTGGCTGGATCCTTTGCTAATGTAGCCTCAATTAAGCCACTAAAGAGCCATCTATTGGCGAACAACAACTTCAGCCTGAAGGGCATTTCTCGACTAGTTGTATCAAACAAAGCCAGACTCAAACCATCTAACCCCCCCGGCATAGGATCTTTTTCAAGTTTGGTGATAGCTGCCGCTAAAAAACCGACAGCGTTTTTATTAGGCGGCATGGATGAATGACCACCGACACCCTTGCCCACTATCTGCAGGGTTGTGGATCCCTTCTCTGCAACGTTAACTGTTGCTACTAATTTATCGACTCCGGGTAAGAAACCATCGAGCAAAAAAGAGCCTTCGTCTAGTGACCAGTCTAGCTGGACACCATTGGCTTCTAAATAATCAGCGACTAAGGCCGCGCCTTTAGCTCCACCTATCTCCTCGTCATGTCCAAAACTGAGATAAATAGTTCTTTTTGGCTGATACCCTTCAGCCATCAGGTAACTAACTGCCTCTAAAATACCAATCACACCACTTTTATCATCCAGCGCCCCGCGACCCCAAACAAAGCCATCACTAATTACCCCAGAAAACGGTGGCTGCTGCCACAAGTCTTCAGTACCGGGAATAATCGGTACTACATCGTAATGGCCTGTCACCAAAATTGGTTTTAATGCAGAGTCCGTTCCAGCCCATTTATAAAGCATGGTGCCATTGAACATGTTTAACTCAAGAGCCTGATCCAATTGACTGTATGTCTGCCGCACCCAAACCTGAAAATTGTCAAAGTCATCGGTATTTAAAGCAAGCGAACCTTGATGAGATATAGTCTGAAACCGAATAGACTCGGACAAATGCGCTAGCATACGACCTTCATCCAGAGCGTAATCAATGGTCTCTACTTGGTCGGTGATTTTTGGCGTATGAAGAAGCGCTCTAACCACTATCACAATCAGTAATACCAAAGCACTTAGTGCTAGAACGTTAAAAATCCGTTTCACAATACATCCTCTCCAATATTCGGGTTAAGTTTATTAGGTAACTGGCTAGTCCATCTCCTCGATCCAGGTCATCTGAATCGCTTCAAGTATTTTCTCACCACAGCGCTCAGGATCATCAGAAAAACTTTCAAGGGCCATCACCCAATTCCGCAAATCTACAAAATGGACGTATTGCGGATCAACATCAGGATGACTTTCCATTAATTCTATGGCGATATCGTTTACATCAGTCCATTTAAGCATTGTGTCTACCTTCTATTTTTGCGCCATGACTTTAGGCGTCTATTAATTCTTATTATGGATTAAATCGGTCAATAAAGTCGCTAAACGCACGAATAAAATAAGGCCTTGGGGCTTCCATAAATGCGGCATGATCACCCCCAGACACTACCACCCAACTCTTATCTGCAGTGTTTAACCGGGAGAACAACTTGGCTTGTAACGTGGTCGGCGCTATCGGATCAAACTCGCCCTGCATCAGCAACACAGGCACGTCGATTTGACTGGGGTCGATAGATAAAAATTCATATTCATTTCGCCAATCAACTCGCACTGGGTCAGCCGCTAAGGCAGCCTCGACGTAACCATCAATAGCTCGCTGACTTATACTACCTTGGACTATAAAGTCACTTGCAGCGGCTTTAGAGGTATTTATTCTCCGTTCCAGCGACTTATTAGAGGGGTCTTTGACGACGTCAGCATCTAAGTCCAACCAAAAGCCAAATAATGTCAAACTTGCTATGTTGCTCGGATCAGCCTGAGTAGCCAGTAGTGAAATCACAGAACCATAGGACCAGCCAAATACATGAATTGGTGTGTTTTGATGGCGCTCAGATATCCACCGAGTGACGTTGATTACATCAGTTGCAGCCTTCGTCGGCGAAAGCCACTGAGTCGTATCTCTTGGAGTCTCTCCATAACCGCGTAAATCAACCGCATAAGTTCCGTAGCCCTGATCCAGCATGCCATCCATCAGAGAAAGTTCTTCTCCATCAACTTGCAGATCAAAGTCTGGAAGAGCGCTCCACGTTCTGCCATGCACAAAAAGAATAATTCCTTTTGGATCGTCGTGACTTTTTTCCCACAGCGCCATTGGATGATCATCAGACATCACGGCATGCCTGACCGGAGAGGCTTGTTCTAAAATTATGGGGTCGTCCAACGATACGATAACCGTGTCGATAGAAACAACACATGACGCACACACTATAGACAGCAAAATTAAGCAAATGCGCTGAACTATTGTTGTTTGAAGTGTAGTTAACTGCGGCATTGCTAACTCTCTTTAGTGTCGTTCAGATACCATGTTAATGGTGTACATTGGAATTTCAACAACCAGATCTTGGTCTTCAACAATAACCTGACAACTTAGCCTAGAGTCAGGGTCGACTCCCCATGCCTTATCTAAGAAATCTTCTTCTAAGTCGTCCGCCTCAGGCAAAGAATCAAACCCTTCACGAACGAACACATGACAAGTTGTGCATGCACATGACATTTCACAGGCATGTTCAATATCCAACCCACTACGCAGTGCAGCATCACAGACTGACTCACCCTTCTCAGCTTCAACAATTGCGCCTTCTGGGCAAATTTCTTTGTGCGGTAAAAAAACTATTCGAGCCATTATTTATTAGTTCCTGTTTCTATAAATGTTGCGCTAACCGCGCTCTATTTCATCAAGACTTTGCCCTCTGAGGGCACTCTTGATCGACGCATCCATCCTACGAGCCGCAAAGCTTTCACTCATCTTTCCCACCGCTTCAATTTGTCTTGCCAAAACACGATGTTCTGATGTGCTTTCCCGTACCTGCTTTAATTCTTTAATAGAAAGCTGTAAACACTGAATTTCGTCTTCATCAAGCAGTTCTGCTCCGTCTTTTGCCAAGGCTGCGAGCAAGTCTTCGACCATCCTATCTGCTTCTACTTGTTGTTCGCGCAATGCTCTTGCCTGCATGTCATCACGTGCATAACTGAATGAATCTTGTAACATTTGAGTAATTTCATCCTCGGCCAAGCCATAAGATGGCTTAACTTCTATTCGAGATTCTACATTACTGGTAAGTTCACGCGCAGTGACATTGAGTAGACCATCCGCATCTACCTGATAGGTAACGCGTATTTGTGCAGCACCAGCAACCATAGGTGGAATACCACGCAACTCAAATCTAGTGAGGGAGCGGCAATCATCGACCAACTCTCGCTCACCTTGCAATACGTGAATTGCCATTGCCGTTTGGCCATCTTTAAATGTGGTAAATTCCTGAGCTTTGGCGACGGGAATAGTCGTATTGCGATGAATGATTTTTTCAGTCAGTCCGCCCATCGTCTCTATGCCAAGCGATAACGGGATAACATCTAACAACAACATCTCATCGCCAGACTTATTGCCTACCAAGATATCGGCCTGAACAGCTGCACCCATTGCGACAACGCGATCAGGATCAAGATTACACATCGGCTGCATACCAAAGAAATTGGCTACTTTTTCTCGTACCAATAGCGCTCTTGTTGACCCACCGACTAACACAACACTATCAATCTGATCGATACTGACATCGGCATCTCGCAACGCACGCCGACACGAACGTATCGTTTTAGTCACTAGCTCATCGATCAAACTATTCATCACTTGTCGGGACAACACACCGTGCCAGTCTAGGACTTCTATCTCTACCTGATCAGACTCTGTGAGTTCTTCTTTAGCTGCCCGCGCGGTCTCCAGAAGGATTCTCTGCTCCATAGGATTTAGCGAGGCGCTCATACCAATCTCGTCTCGCAACCACTGCGCAATTGCATGATCAAAATCATCTCCACCCAGCGCAGAATCGCCGCCGGTAGCGAGAACTTCAAACACTCCTCGGGAAAGACGTAAAATACTAATATCAAACGTACCGCCACCTAAATCATAAACGGCTACAACACCCTCAGCCGCCTCATCTAACCCGTAAGCGATAGCCGCGGCGGTAGGTTCATTAAGCAACCTTAAGACTTTAATGCCGGCGAGGGTAGCTGCATCCTTAGTGGCTTGGCGCTGAGCTTCATCAAAATAGGCAGGCACCGTGATCACTGCACCATCAAGCATAGTTTCTAGAGATTCTTCAGCACGATTTACTAATGCTCTAAGTATTTCAGCGGACACTTGAATGGGACTGACTGGCCCACTGACTGTATTGATCTTTGGCATACCACCATCAATCTCGACAAAATCATAGGGAAGTTGATCACCCAGCATCACCAAGTCATCTACGCCACGGCCTAACAATCGTTTCACAGAGGAAATAGTGTTTAGCGGGTCACTAATATTGAAGTCCATTGCCTCATAACCCAAGGCGCTAGCGCCCTGCTCAGAGTAATGTACAACTGACGGCAGTAAATGACGGTTTTGACTATCTGCGAGTGTTTCAGGCATACCGCTACGCACTGCAGAAACTAATGAATTAGTGGTACCCAAATCAATCCCAACTGCATGCTTACGCTGATGAGGTTGTGGAGATTGTCCCGGTTCTGAAATTTGCAAAAGAACCATTAGTTAAGCGTCGTCCATTTCATCTTCAATGTGCCCTATCTCGGTCAGTAATTTGGAAAAAAATTGCATCTTAGCGACTGTATTAAAAGCCAGATCTAACGCGTTTTCGGAAAAAAAATTCTGGAATTCACTTTGAAGCTTAATATAAGTTTGCTCTATTTCAGTCTTTAAACGATCTAACTCAACCCATGGATCCTGTTTTTCAGAAATTCCAGATAGGGACTCACGAAACTCTATCTGCTGCATCAAAAAGCCAGTATCAGTGGTTATATGCGCCTCCTGAGAAGCATCAACGCTGTTTAATTCAAGAAGGTACTGAGCCCTTTTTAAAGGCGACTTTAAGGTGTCAAAGGCTTGATTAATTAATGATGCGGACTGAACTGCCAGGCGCTTTTCAACGTCTGGTTTGGTCGCATAACGATCAGGATGAAATTCTTGTTGCAGAGCGCGATACCGAATACCAAGACCATTAAGGTCTATGTCCCACGCTACAGGAATAGAAAAGATTTCGAAAAAATCACTAGAAAAGTCCAATGGGCCATCACTCTGACTATTTTGCATTGAAAAGTGTAAACGCTAAACGTGGAAGCTTTCTCCACAACCACATTCGTCCTTCACATTGGGGTTTCTAAACTCAAATCCCTCGTTTAGGCCCTCTTTGACATAGTCCAACTCAGTACCATCGAGGTACAGCAGGCTCTTGGGATCAATCACCAGCTTTACATCCCCGCACTCAAATATTTCATCGCCGGCAGCAGCAGTGTCAACAAACTCTAGGACATAAGACAATCCAGAACAGCCAGTTGTTCGCACGCCAAGCCGCACCCCAAGCCCTTTGGTACGGTGCTCTAGGTGCTTGTTTATATGCTGCTGGGCAGCCGATGTCATGGTTATACTCATGGAAAAACCTTAACTCGCTTGCTTTGCTCTTACATCACGAACGGCAGTTTTAATTGCATCTTCCGCCAACACAGAGCAGTGGATTTTTACTGGAGGTAGCGCCAACTCTTCCGCAATTTCAGTATTTCTAATTTTCTCTGCATCATCTAAGTGCTTACCCTTGACCCATTCGGTGAGCAGAGAGCTTGAGGCGATCGCTGACCCACAACCGTAGGTCTTAAATTTAGCATCTTCGATAATCCCTTGGTCATTGACCTGAATCTGAAGTCGCATAACGTCTCCACATGCAGGTGCTCCAACCATGCCAGTACCGACATTTTTAGAATTTTCGTCAAGCTGCCCAACATTTCTAGGGTTTTCATAATGATCTAAAACTTTTTCACTGTAAGCCACAATAATGACTCCTATTAATTAAACTAAATCGATGACTCTAAAACGTCGAGCCCTTAGTGTGCTGACCATTGTACCGTACTTAAATCGATACCGGCTTTAAACATATCCCAAAGTGGAGAAAGTAAACGTAACTTCTCTACTGCTACTCGTACTTGTGCGATAGCCGCGTCAATATCAGCTTCAGTGGTATAACGACCAATACTAAAGCGAATCGAGCTGTGTGCCATCTCATCGTTAAGCCCAAGTGCCCTCAAAACATAGGATGGCTCTAGACTCGCAGAAGTACATGCGGAACCCGATGAAACGGCTAAGTCGCGCAGAGACATCATCAGCGACTCGCCTTCCACAAAGGCAAAACTTATGTTTACGATACCAGGCACATGTTGATGCTCTGACCCGTTTAGGTGCACCTCATCCATGTCGGTAACACCTTCCCAAAGGCGCGTTCGCAAAGCCTCAATGCGGGTATTTTCAGCCGCCAAAGTTTCAAAACCAATTTTAAATGCCTGTCCCATACCAACAATCTGGTGAGTGGGCAGGGTTCCAGATCGCATACCTCGCTCATGCCCGCCGCCATGCATCTGCGCTTCAATCCTGACGCGAGGTTTGCGACGCACAAAGAGCGCACCAATACCTTTTGGCCCATAAATTTTGTGCGCTGAAAATGACATCATATCAACAAACATCGCTTCAACATCAATGCCAGTTTTACCTGCACTTTGAGCAGCATCAACATGAAAAAATACTTTATTTTCTCTACAGATCTTACCGATTGAGGCAATATCATTGACTGTACCCAGCTCATTATTAACGTGCATGATCGATACCACCGTAGTGTCTTCGCGAATCGCGTCGGCAACCATTTCTGGGTGGATTAATCCGCTGCTGTCCGGATCAAGGTAAGTGACCTCAAAGCCTTCTCTCTCTAGCTGCCGGCAGGTATCTAAAACAGCTTTGTGCTCAATACGAGAAGTAATAATATGCTTACCTTTACGCTGATTAAAGTGGGCGCACCCTTTAATCGCTAAATTGTTCGCCTCAGTGGCACCAGAAGTCCACACAATTTCTCTAGGATCCGCACCAATTAATGTCGCTACGTCCTGTCGCGCGTCTTCAACAGCAGCCTCGGCTTGCCAACCGAACATGTGTGAACGAGACGCCGGATTCCCAAAATGACCCGCAGGGGTCATAAATTCCATCATTTTTTCTGCAACCGCCGGATCGACTGGGGTTGTTGACGCATAATCTAGGTAAATCGGAAGATTCATTTACTACTCCAAATTAGCAGGCGCTTGCCCGCACGTTTTCATCCAAGGTCAAAAGCTGTGTTACTTGACGATGGGCTATGTCTTGCACATCACGCTTGGCGACTAAATCAGCCAACGAAATGCTACTTAAAAAATTATGTATCTGCTTGCTCAAGTCATCCCAGAGATAATGTGTCAAACAAATACTACCGCCTTGACAATCACCTCTGCCTTGGCAATTAGTTGTATCAACCGACTCGTTGACCGCATCTATTATATCGGCGACCCAAATGTTTGCGCTGGACTCGACCAAACGATAACCGCCACCAGGCCCCCTTACGCTTCCCACCAAACCAGACTGGCGTAATCGAGAAAATAACTGCTCTAGGTACGACAACGAAATTGTTTGTCGCTCCGAAATTTCCGCTAAAGATACTGGTTTATCTTGCGCATGCAACGCCAGATCTAACATCGCCGTCACAGCATAGCGCCCTCTTGTCGTCAGTCGCATTGTTATTATCGTCCCTAAAATAGAAGCTAAAAATGATTAATTATGATCATAATTATCTAATACCCTAGTATTTTAGTCAACTACTATGGGCGACGCTAACTAAATATTATCTTTTGTACGACCCGCTGCAGTCAACAGACCACGCAGCATTGAAACTTCCATTTTATCCATTCTGGTTCGATTAAAAAGTCGGCGCATGCGAGTGAGCAGTTGTTTTGGATTATCCGGATCATAAAACTTCAATGTAGCCATAGTTTCCGCTAAATGATGATGGAAAAGCTCCAACTCATCAGCGGTGGCTAACGGCTGATCCCACTCATGCATAGAGGGCAATACACCATCTTCATCCTGCAAACTCGCCATGCGTACTTCATAGGCAAGCACCTGGACGGCTGTTGCCAAATTGAGAGAACTGTAGTCTGGATTAGAAGGAATATGCACATGATAATGACATTTTTGCAGTTCAGAGTTGGTTAAACCTCGATCTTCGCGGCCAAACAGTAGTGCAACATCATGACTCGCCGCTTCGCTCCAGATTTTTTCCCCGCATTCTCGAGGATTAATTAAAGGCCACGGAATTCTGCGCTCTCTAGCACTGGTTCCCACGACCAGGCCGCAGCCTGCAATCGCTTCATCTAAAGATTCTACAACCTTAACGTTTGTTAATATGTCACGCGCTCCCGCCGCACGCCACACAGCTCGTGGCGCAGGATACTCCCGCGGCTGGACCAAATAGAGTTCTGTTAGTCCCATATTTTTAATCGCCCTAGCCGCACCACCAATGTTACCGGGATGTGTGGTGTTGACCAAAACCATGCGAATTTTAGATTGCCGTTCTTCAGTTGACACAAACTACCTCTTAAGTGTGTTTTAACACTCTTTTATTGATCAGTTAAAAATTGGGTGGCGAGTGTATCAGAATCAAGGTTCTCTGGTACAATGCGCGCCGTCTAAACATCACTTGGAAAACTCTTATGCAACCGATGGTCAATATCGCACTCCGCGCTGCCCGTCAGGCCGGCGAAATGATAGTAAAAGCTGCCGACAACTTAGAGTTAGTCAAAGTCGATGAAAAAGGTCGTCATGACTTTGTCAC
>CAJIZU010000098.1 GCA_905181925.1 gamma proteobacterium HTCC2207 | reverse complement strand
ATTATTGAAATTAAGGGTGCCGCTCGAGATCCAGGTCAGCGCGCTAAAATTGCTGTAAAAAGCAAAGATGCTCGGGTCGATCCTGTTGGTGCGTGTGTTGGTATGCGTGGAGCACGAGTACAGGCGGTTTCAAACGATTTGGACGATGAGCGTGTCGATATTATCCTTTGGGATGATAATCCTGCTCAGTTAGTGATTAATGCAATGGCGCCTGCTGAAGTTGAGTCTTTGATTGTTGATGAAGATTCCCACTCAATGGATGTCGCTGTCAATGCTGACAATCTGGCGCAAGCTATTGGTAAAGGCGGGCAAAATGTACGTCTTGCTTCTGAGCTAACCGGCTGGACCATCAATGTGATGACCACTGAAGACGCTCTAGAGAAACAAGAAGCTGAATCATCTAACTATGTTGAGAGCTTGATGGAAGCGCTTGATGTTGACGAAGATGTTGCGGTTGTGTTGGTTGAAGAAGGGTTTACTAGTCTCGAAGAAGTCGCTTATGTGCCGCTAGAAGAGATGAGTGCCATTGAAGGCTTTGATGAAGACATTGCTGAAGAGCTGCGCGCGCGTGCCAAAGATGCTTTATTGACACGTGCCCTAGCCAGTGAAGAGCAGCTTACAAATGTTGAGCCAGCTGAAGACTTACTGACAATGGAAGGCATGGATAAGTCCTTGGCCTATAAATTGACCGCCAAAAATATCATTACTATGGAAGATCTTGCCGAACAGGCTGTTGATGATCTGATGGACGTAGAGGGTATGGACGAAGAAAAGGCGGCAGTATTAATAATGACTGCACGTGCACCTTGGTTCGCAGAAGAATAAAGCGAATAATTAATCGGGTTGTAATAGAGGATAACCGATGGCTGAAGTTACAGTAACTGAATTAGCAAAAACCGTGGGAGCATCTGTCGATCGTTTGCTAATGCAAATGAAAGAAGCAGGTCTTTCCCATGCGTCGGCTGAGGCCACGGTCTCCGATGATGAGAAGCAAATCCTGCTTGGTTATCTCAAAGGGTTGCATGGTGAAAATTCGGATGAACCAAAGAAAATTACGCTAAGGCGCAAGACCGTCAGTACGCTTCGGTCCGGAAATCGTAAAACTGTCAATATTGAAGTGCGTAAAAAACGTACCTACGTAAAGCGTAGTGACGAAGAATTGCAGGCGCAAGTTGACCTTGAGAGTGAAGTTAAAGCTCGTGAAGAAGCCGAACTAGCGGCCCAACAGCTGGCTGAATTAGAGGCGCAAGCTGCGGCTGAAGCGGCTGCGGCTGAAGCGGTAACTTCTGAAGCCGTTGCTCCTGAAGCGGCCGTCCCTGCAAGAAGAAGCTCGGGCACTGACAATGTGGAAGAGCAGCGAATCGCTGGTATTTTGAATCGTCGTAAAGCCGCAGAAGATGTACTTAAAGCAGCAGAGCAGAAGGCTGACGACAAACTTGCCGAAGAAGCGCGAAAAGCGGCTGAAGCGGCTTCTGTGCTTGCCAGTGAGGAGGCTAAGAAGGCCGGTAAGACTACCAAGCATGTTCCTATAGTGGCTACCGAGCCGGTACAAGATAAGGCGCGTAGACATGATAAGCCAAATGATGACGAAGACAAGTTAGCTAGAAAGGCTAAGAAACCGCTTGGTAAGTCGGGTAAGAAGAAACCTAGATTACAGCTCGATGATGGCGATGATAGGTTCGGTAAAGGCCGACTTAAAGCTTCTCGCGCAGCGCTTAAAATGGATAACAAGCACACCTTTAAACGACCCGTAGAAAAGAAGACGTTTGAAGTTGCGATTCCTGAAGAGTTAACTGTGGGTGAACTAGCCGCCAAGATGGCACTCAAAGCAGGTGTCGTTGTAAGAGGGCTGATGAAGTTAGGCGTGATGGCTAATGTTAACGAAGTAATTGATCAAGAGACTGCTTTTTTGGTGGTTGAAGAGTTGGGTCATCAGCCAATAGCTGCCGTTGAGAATACCGTTGAAGACCAGTTAGCCAGGCAGTTTGAAGACATTGAAAGTGTCAATGACGGAGAGGCTCGCGCACCAATTGTTACGGTAATGGGCCATGTCGATCACGGCAAGACCTCATTACTTGACCGAATAAAGAAAACTCATGTTGCTTCGGGGGAAGCTGGTGGTATTACACAGCACATTGGTGCATATCATGTTAATACACCCAAGGGCATGGTGACCTTCTTAGATACACCAGGTCACGCAGCCTTTACAGCTATGCGTGCACGTGGAGCCCAGGCCACTGACGTGGTTATCTTAGTGGTTGCTGCCGATGACGGCGTAATGCCTCAGACAGAAGAAGCAATTCAACATGCTAAAGCAGCTGGTGTACCTTTGGTTGTTGCCATCAATAAGATGGACAAAGAAGGTGCAGATCCAGAGAGAGTGACCAGTGAGTTGGGCGCAAAAGATGTTATCCCTGAAGAATGGGGCGGTGATACTCAGTTTATGAAAGTATCTGCCGAGACCGGTGACGGTATTGAGGAATTGCTCGAAGCAGTGCTGTTGCAAGCCGAACTACTTGAATTGAAGGCCCCTGTTGATGTGCCTGCTCGCGGTGTGATTGTCGAAGCAAGGGTTGATAAAGGTCGTGGTGTGGTTGCTACGGCTCTTGTACAGCAAGGTACTCTGCGTAAAGGTGACTTTATGCTTGCCGGCGAAAGTGTCGGTAAGATTCGAGCTATGACCAACGAGATGCAAAAGCCGATTATTGAGGCTGGACCGTCTATTCCGGTTGAAATTTTAGGGTTAGATGAAGTTCCTAACGCCGGCGATGAGTTTTTTGTAGTTGCCGATGAACGAAAGGCTAAAGAAATTGTTGATCTAAGAGTTACCAAATCTCGTCATGAGAGAATGTCTCGTCAGCAAGCTGCCAAGATGGAAAACATGTTTTCTGATATGGGCAGTGCGCAGGTCAACAAGCTTAATTTAATTGTTAAAACAGATGTAAGAGGCTCACTAGAGGCAATTAATAGTGCGCTACATGATTTTGCAACCGATGAAGTTGCTGTGGATATTGTTGCGTCTGGTGTCGGTGGTATTACCGAATCAGATATCAACTTAGCCTTGACCACTGGTGCTATTGTTTTGGGCTTCAATGTTCGAGCGGGCGGTTCCGCTAAGGGATTGGCTGAGAAGGAAAATATTGAAATTCGTTACTACAGCATTATCTACAATCTGTTGGATGAAGTTAAGTCAGCTCTTTCTGGCATGTTAGCGCCAGAAACTCGCGAAGAAATCGTAGGTATTGCAGAGGTGCGTGATGTATTCCGTTCGCCAAAATTTGGCGCGATTGCTGGATGTATGGTGACTGAAGGATCTGTTCAACGCAGTAAACCTATTCGAGTGCTTCGTGATAACGTGGTTATTTACCAGGGTGAATTGGAATCTCTGCGTCGCTTTAAAGATGAGGCTAGTGAAGTGCGTAATGGCATGGAGTGTGGTATTGGCGTTAAGGATTACAACGACGTCAAGGCTGGAGATCTCATCGAAGTGTATGATATCACTGAGGTAAAGCGTTCACTTTAATGGGTTCTATGTATCGAACTAACCCATAATTAGGTGTAACTAAAGACTACTATGCCAAGAGAATTTACCCGAGCAGAACGCGTTTCAGATGCCGTCCAACAAGAGTTGGCGGTATTGATTCGTGAGGGTGTTCGTGATCCTAGAGTAGGTATGGTTAGCGTCACTGATGTCGATGTGAGCCGTGACCTAGCGTATGCAAAAATACATGTGACATTTCTAGGTGAGCGTACTCAGGAAGAGATCGACGAAGCGATGAGCGCCCTAAACGGTGCATCTGGTTACCTGCGAAAATTACTCGCGTCTAGTATCAAACTACGTATCACTCCCAAGTTGACCTTTTTGTTTGACGAAAGTGGTCGTCGAGGTCAGCATCTTTCAGCACTGATTGATTACGCAATGTCAAAGCAACAGGACTCCGATCAAGATGATCAGCCTGTGGACAACGAAGGTCATTAGCATTGGCTCGTAGGCGCAATCGAGGTCGTTCAGTAAACGGTATTTTTCTGCTCAACAAACCTCTGGGGTTATCATCTAACCAGGCTTTACAGCGGGTTAAAAATCTATTTGATGCGAACAAAGCAGGTCACACTGGCAGTTTAGATCCGCTTGCGACAGGTGTGTTACCCATTTGTTTGGGTGAGGCAACCAAGTTTAGTCAGTTCTTACTGGATTCAGATAAACACTATCGTAGTACTTTTACTCTCGGTGTGCGCACTGAGACCGGTGATTGTGATGGTACTGTGCGCCAAGAACAAGACGCCTCAACGGTCACTGAGAAGCAGATTGAATTAGCAATCGAGGCTTTTAGAGGCGATATTCTGCAAATTCCGTCTATGTATTCCGCTTTAAAACACAATGGCCAGCCTCTCTATAAGCTAGCTCGCCAAGGTATTGAAGTTGAGCGAGAAGCTCGCCCGGTGACTATATTTAAATATAATATTTTAGGGTTTCGTCCAGGACCAAAGGCGGAGTTAGATGTGGAAGTCCATGTGAGTAAAGGGACTTATGTCCGCAGTTTAGCCGAAGATTTGGGAAATGCTCTTGGTTGTGGGGCTCATGTCAGCGCACTGCATCGTAATATTGCTGGGCCTTTCACAGACGCCGATACAATGACGCTTGAAGAGTTGCAAAAATTGCGAGAAACCGTTGAACCGACAGGCCTTGATGAGTTACTTAAGCCCATGGATATTGCGGTGGCAGACCGAATGGCGGTGGAATTATCAGCGGTAGTGGCCGGATATTTTCAATTGGGTCAGCCGGTGATGTCAAATCAAGCCTTTCGTAATGGTCAAGAAGGGGATATAGTGCGCGTCTTTCGCGAGAGCGGAGACTTTTTGGGTGTCGGTGAAGTTACCGCAGAAGGCCAGGTGGCCCCGAAAAGATTAGTGGTTGAAGACGCCTAGAGCGTTAAACCCTTGCAGGAAAAATAGTATTCAGATGGTTTGAGTTAATAACCATCGATAAATGCTGGTACAGAAGTACCAGTTCTTAAGTTGGGTTGTCTGTAAATATGCGCGGGCAAACCTGAATTTTTTAACTCGCATATTGGAGTGAATCATCATGGCACTAAGTGCAGAAGAAAAAGCCGCAATCGTCGCTGAACATGCTACCTGTGAGAATGATACAGGATCACCTGAAGTGCAGGTTGCATTGCTAACCGTAAATATTAACAAGCTACAAGGCCACTTTGGCGATCATAAAAAAGATCACCATTCACGTCGCGGTCTTATTCGAATGGTTAACCAGCGTCGCAAATTACTCGATTATTTGAAGGGTAAGAATGTGGAACGTTATAGCCAACTGATTAAGAAGCTTGGTTTACGTCGATAAGTGTTCATGGTGCGGCTCCTATTTAGGGGCCGTACTGTTATTAGTGAACATCTAATTAAATCGTCTTTACACGATGCCTGTATCTATGCTGATCGAGTTACTTATGGCTATTCTTTGTGGTAGCTATAAGTAACCCGAGCAGCGCATAAGCAGGACGTAGACAAGACGCTACAAGGTAAATAACAAAGGTAAAATTATGAATCCTTTAATTAAGAAATTTCAATACGGTAATCATACCGTTACGTTGGAAACAGGCCGTATCGCCAGACAGGCAACCGGTGCTGTTTTATGTTCAATCGATGATACATCAGTACTTTGTACTGTTGTTGGCGCAAGAGAAGCCAAAGCAGGTATGGATTTTTTCCCGCTAGGTGTGCATTACGTCGAGAAAGCCTATGCTGCGGGTAAGATCCCAGGCGGATTTTTCAAGCGTGAAGGTCGACCTAATGAGAAAGAGACGCTGACGTCAAGATTGATTGACCGTCCAATTCGTCCTCTTTTCCCTAATGGCTTTAAGAATGAAGTTCAGGTTGTCTGTACTGTTATTTCAGCAGAGAAAAATATCGATCCAGATATTGCCGCAATGATCGGAACATCGGCTGCGCTTTCAATCTCTGGTATTCCCTTTAACGGGCCTATTGGTGGTGCTCGGGTTGGTTATACCGAAGAGTCTGGCTATCTTCTAAACCCAACTTATAGTGAGTTGGCAGGATCGTCACTTGATATGGTTGTAGCGGGTACTAAAGATGCTGTTCTTATGGTTGAGTCTGAGGCCAGTGAGTTATCAGAAGATATCATGTTAGGCGGTGTTCTTTTTGCTCACCAAGAAATGCAAACAGTAATTAGCGTTATCCAGCAACTTGCCGATGAAGCTGGAAAGCCTCGTTGGGACTGGCAGGGTGAAGTTGAGAACGCTGAACTTAAAGAAGCGTTACACAACTTAGTAGGCGCTGAGGTTGATGCGGCTTACCAGGTTGTTGATAAGCAAGAGCGAGTGGTCAGTGTAAACGCTCTGCGTGATCGCGCTTATGCGGAATTAGCCTCTGAAGATGGTACGTCAGTAGACGACATTAAAGATGCGTTTAAGAAGCTCGAAAAGAAAGTAGTACGTGGCAGAATTATTCGTGGCGAGCCACGGATTGACGGCCGTGACACTAAAACAGTTCGTGGTATTAACGTTGAAGTGGGTATTCTTCCTAAGGTACATGGTTCTTCGCTGTTCACTCGTGGTGAAACTCAGGCGATCGTTGCTGCAACCCTGGGCTCTACTCGTGACTCTCAAATGATTGATGCGCTTGAAGGCCGTCGCGATGATCCGTTCATGTTGCACTATAACTTCCCTCCCTACTCAGTTGGCGAATGTGGCCGTATCGGCTTTACTAGCCGTCGTGAAGTAGGTCATGGACGTTTAGCGCGTCGTGGTATCAATGCGGTACTACCTAATCCTGAAGAGTTCCCTTATGCCATGCGAGTGGTATCTGAGATTACTGAATCTAACGGTTCTAGCTCTATGGCATCGGTTTGTGGTTCAAGCTTGGCATTAATGGACGCCGGCGTACCATTAAAAGCACCGGTTGCTGGTATTGCTATGGGTCTAGTGAAAGAAGACGAAGGCTTTGCAGTTTTGACTGATATCTTAGGTGATGAAGATCATCTTGGCGATATGGACTTTAAAGTTGCCGGAACAGCAGCGGGAATTACTGCTCTGCAGATGGATATTAAAATTGAAGGTATCACTGAAGAAATCATGGAGATTGCGTTAGAGCAAGCCATGACTGCCCGACTACATATTTTGGATGAAATGAACAAGGTACTTGCCAGCGGTCGTGACGAAGTGGCTGACACAGCACCACGTATGGGTGTTATGCAAATTGATTCAGATAAAATCCGTGATGTAATTGGTAAGGGTGGTGCGACTATCCGTGGCCTTTGTGAAGATCATAACTCAACCATTGATATTAATGATGATGGCGCAGTGAAGATTTACTCAGAAGATACTGAAGGTCTGAATGCTGCAATGGATGCTATTAAAGCAATCGTTGCCGACCCAGAGCCAGGTACTATTTACGACGGTAAAGTTGTACGCATTGTAGACTTCGGTGCTTTTGTTAACTTCATGCCAGGTACCGACGGGTTAGTTCACATCTCACAGATCGCGCAAGAGCGTGTTGCTAAAGTCACGGACTACTTGACCGAAGGTCAGGACGTGCGGGTTAAGGTTACGGAGATTGATAACCGTGGCCGCGTTAAGCTGTCGATCAAAGAAGCTCAGATAGAAGAAGGCACTGTGCCTGAGAAAGCACCTGCACCAGCCGCAGAATCTGCTCCTGCTGCAGACGCTACTCCTGAGTCAGAGCCAGAAGCATAGCTTGATAGTAACGTAGTAATAAAAAACCCCGGTTATTAACCGGGGTTTTTTTTGACAAAAATCTACTAGTTCTATCGATCAGCTAATTTACGATGATGCCAAACTGAGTAGCTCTGATGCATGAGACAGCGTTTGTTCTGTCACAGTGGCCCCGCCTAACATGCGCGCAAGTTCGTCTATCCGTTGCTGCTGATTTAAGGGCGACATCAGAGACTCTGTATTGTTACCCTCTACAGTCTTGCTTGCTAAGTAATGATGATGGGCATGAGCGGCAACCTGAGGTTGGTGAGTGACACTTATTACCTGCCCTCGATTACCCAACTGTTTGAGTAAGCTCCCAACAACATCTGCAGTGCTACCTCCAATACCGACATCGACCTCATCAAAGACCAGTGTGGGTATATTTGAATGACCTGCGGCAACTACTTGGATGGCGAGGCTAATTCTTGACAGCTCGCCGCCAGAGGCAATTTTTGCCAGCATTTTATGAGGCTGACCGGGATTGCTCGCTAATAAAAACTCAATATCTTCCAAACCAGTAGATCGATATTCATCGCTAGGATTTGGAGAAAGTTGTATTAGTAGTTCCGCTCCTTCCATTGATAAGGATTGCAGTTGTTGATTAATCTCAATTGCCATGGTTTTTGCCGCCACTTTTCGTTTAGCGGACAATTTCTTTGCAAGGGCCATATATTTTTCAGACAAATCGGCTAGCTTCAGTTGTAAAGCGTCGACATTTTCACTGCCGCCGAGAAGACTTTTCAGCTCGGACTCTAAACTGGTTTGGGTCGCTTCTAGCTGGTCTGGCGATACTCGATGCTTGCGAGCTAACTGAAAAATTACCGACAGTTCATCTTCAACCACCTGAAGTCTTTGAGGGTCTGCCTCAAATTTATCGATATGGTGACCAAGCTCAGTGATCGCTTCCTCGACTTGAATCAAGCCGCCTTGCAGAAGTTCTTCAGTCGTTTCTAGCGCGGCAGGTTTGTAATCTATGGTTGCCAAAATAGAAAGAGCTCGGTTAAGGCCGTCGCGCAAATTAAACCCTTCAGCTTGCTCACAAATAGACAGCAAGCTATGGCTGTCTTGAACTATTTGTTCAGCATTGGCGAGTGTTTTTTGCTCTAACTCGAGTTGGCCTAAATGCACCCTTTTAAGATCAAGCTGTTGCAGTTCAGTGACTTGAAAGCTGAGCAATTCTTTTCGAGCATCTAATTCATCAGAGCGCTTCAGAAGATTATTTAAGTCATTATTGGTTTTATGCCATAGGGTGAAATGGCTGGCTATCTGTTTAGTTAGATCCTCGGCCTTTGCATACTCATCTAAAAGACGCCTGTGAGTATCTTTTCTTAGCAGTGATTGGTGCTCATGCTGGCTGTGAATGTCTGTGAGCATATCACCCAACTCTTGTAGTTGAGACATGGTACTGGGTTGGCCGTTAATATAGCCCTTAGAGCGACCCTCGGTAGTATATATCCGCCGTAGGATACAGTTTTCATCACTATTGAAATCATTATCATATAACCACTTTTTAGCATCTTCGATATTGTTAACATCAAAGGTTGCAGTAATTTCAGCACGTGGCTTTCCATGCCGAATAGTATCGGTATCTGCGCGGTCGCCCAATGCCATGCCGAGCGCATCTAAAACCAATGACTTTCCAGCACCCGTTTCACCGGTTATAGCAGTAGTCCCTTTTTCGAATTCTATTTCAAGAGATTCAACGAGGGTGTAATTATTAATAGTGATCGAAAGAAGCAAAGTTTTTACCCGCCGATTAATAAAAAGCCATGGCAAGCATATTTTACTGTTGCCATCGCTTGAAACTCAGGAGTTTGTCCCCATATTTAGCACTAGGGTAAAGGTTACTAACCACCGAATCAATAATCTTAGTGATTCGCGTAATTGTTAAACAGAGTTTGAGGAAAAGAGTATGCATGAAGAAGTAAATGAGGGCGAAGAAAAGACCTTGGATTCAGCTGATACTGCAGCTGAAGCAATAGCGGCTGAGAAAGCGAAAGATCTTGATGCGGAGATCGTTGAGGAGCTTTTAGCAAAAGATCAACTATCTGAGACAGAAGAACTGCAGGAGCAGGTTAGTAAGGCCAATGATCAGGTACTTAGAGTTCAGGCAGAAATGCAAAATGTCCGACGCCGCGTTGAGCGCGATGTAGAGAACGCTCATAAGTATGCGTTAGATAAATTCACTGCCGAGCTGCTACCTGTAGTAGACAATCTTGAGCGTGCATTAAGTACGATTGACGCTGCCGATGACGCACAAAAAGCCGTAGCGACGGGCCTAGAGTTAACGCTTAAATCTTTCTTTGATGTCCTCGGCCGTTTCAAAATTGATGTTGTAGACCCTGCAGGCCAACCCTTTGATGCTGATCTGCATCAAG
>CAJIZU010000097.1 GCA_905181925.1 gamma proteobacterium HTCC2207 | reverse complement strand
ATCTTATTCGAAAAAGACCGAGTTACTGGGTTAGAGAGCTTAAATCCTCAAGCACCTGTGATGATGGGACAGCAGATCGCCTCTCTTGCGGAATAAACTCTGGCTCTAGTTAGAGCCAGAGAACTTGTGCACCGCATCAATAAATATCTTCACATTATCCGGATTAATATCTGGTGTTATGCCATGACCCAAGTTGAAAACATGTCCGTCATCATCACCAAATGATTTTAAGATGGTTTTTACCTCTGATTCGATCCCTTCTCGGTCAGACCTTAAAACAGCAGGGTCCATATTTCCTTGCAGAGCAACTTGGCTACCTACACGACCCTTGGCAGCACCAATATCTACTGTCCAATCCAATCCTAAGCAATCACAACCAGAATCTGCCATCGCTTCTAACCAATGGCCACCCCCTTTAGTAAATAAAATCACCGGCACATCTCGGCCATCCGCATGTTTTATCAGGCCATCGACAATTTTTTTCATATAGGCAAGAGAGAACTCCAAATAAGCATCATGACTTAATGCTCCACCCCAAGTATCAAATATCTGCACAACCTGCGCGCCTGCTAAAATTTGAGCATTTAGGTAATCAATAACTGAAAGAGACAGTTTTTCTAACAGCTGATGAAGTACTTCAGGTTGAGTGTAGAGCATAGTCTTGGCCCGAATGAAATCGCGACTACTCTGACCTTCAATCATATAGGTCGCCAGTGTCCAAGGACTTCCAGAGAAGCCAATCAAGGGCACGCGACCATTTAATTCTCGACGGATCATAGAGACAGCATCCGTCACATACCCCAAATCTGAGGCTGTATTAACCACTTGCAATCGGTCTATATCTGCCTCGGTACGAACCGGTTTGCGGAACTTGGGGCCTTCCCCCTCCTCAAAATAGAGACCCAATCCCATAGCATCAGGAATAGTTAAAATATCAGAAAAAAGAATCGCTGCATCCAACTCAAATCGCTCAAGTGGCTGAAGTGTGACTTCACAGGCAAGCTCAGTATTTTTGCACAGGCTCATAAAGTCTCCAGCCTGCGCTCTAACTTGACGATATTCGGGCAAATATCGGCCCGCTTGCCGCATCATCCATACTGGGGTTTTATCAACCGGTTGCCGAGCTAATGCTCGTAAAAATCGATCGTTTTTTAAGTCTTTCATAAATAATTTAGGTCAATAAGATGGAATGGAGGGGCGCTAGTATACGTCACGCAAGTAACGCTTTTCACGTTTTAGATTGTTGACATAGTCAGTGGCTTGATCAGCACTTAAATTTGCCTGAGTAGAAACAATATCACGCAATGCCTGGTCAACGTCTTTAGCCATGCGTGTGGCATCTCCACACACATAAAAATACGCACCTTTCTCAAGCCACTGATACAGCTCCGCCGAACACTCATGCATTTTATTTTGGACGTAAATCTTCTCTTTTTGATCTCTAGAAAAGGCTAGGTCAAGTCGGCTCAATACACCTACCGCCTGCATTTCGAGTAACTGCTGTTCATAGATAAAGTCTGAATCTCTGGTCTGATCGCCAAAGAATAACCAATTTTTGCCTTTAGCTCCGCGCATTTGTCGCTCTTCTAAGAAGGCTCTAAATGGAGCAACTCCGGTACCCGGACCCACCATAATCATAGGCGCATCGTCATTGGCAGGAATGCGGAATGCTTTGTTCGGCGACACAAAAACCCCTGCGGTGCCATTCGCAGTCACTCTATCAGCCAAAAATGTCGAGCATACACCCAGATGATCTCGGCCCTCTTCACGCCATCTAACTGACGCTACGGTCAAATGCACCGACCCTATATGCTTACTTGGGCTCGACGAAATGGAGTAGGCACGATGCTGTAGAGGTTTAAGTAACCCCAAAAATTCATCTGCGGTGAAAGTAATTTCGGAATTTAAGTTGAGTAAATCCAAAGTATCCTTGCCCCACAAAAAATCAGCTAGCGCTTCTTTATCACCATTTTTTAGGACATGGGAGAATTTCTCATGCTTGGCCTGCGCTTCGACAGCAGCAATAAGATTTCGAGACGGAGTCGATATTTCGTACTGATAAGTTAGCAGATCTGCGATAGATTTTTCTTGACCTTCGAGAACAATGTCACAGTCTACAGAAAGGCGCTCTGTAAGTTTTTTTACCAATACACCATCATTAACTGGCATAACATTCAACGCATCACCCGTCTCATAGGTCAATCCACTATCAGCAAGATCAATCTCATAATGTCGGATTTCTTTGCCAGAAGATGGGCCAGACAACAGTTTATTAACACTAACTTTTGCAGGATACGGATTCTTGCGGTTCCAAATAGACTTGACCACCTGTGGAGAAGTCTCTACCGCAGGCACGATTACGTTACCGCTATTGGCCAAGGGAATGGTTTTATTAATCCACTCATCTGCTATATCTTCATAATCGACATCACAGTCTAATCGGTCGACTAATCTTGTAGCACCCAACTGCTCAAGTCTTGTATCCAGTAGTTTTCCAGCCTGACAAAATTCATCATAACTAGTATCACCGAGCGCTAAAATACCGAATTGCATATCAGGCAACCTAGGCATATCCGTACTATATATGCTCTCCCAAAATAGTCCGGCATTGTCAGGCATCTCACCTTCGCCATAGGTGGCAATGGTTATGATTACACGCTTCATGACAGAAAACGTATCTATAGAGACATCATCTAAACCTTGAACAACAGCATCGAATCCTTGAGCGCGAGCCACTGTTGCTGCGTCCATCGCTAACCCTTCAGCATTTCCTGTTTGTGTTCCATAAAGTATGTTTAGCACTGGCGCCGCCAGTGCGCCAGCAACACTTGTTTGACTGCCGGCTATCGCTTTTGCCGACTGCATACCTGCCAAGAATCCCGACAACCATGATTTCTGGTCTCCAGTGAAAGGGGCATCTTCTGGTATAAACGGAAGTTTCATTGATTAGTCTCAGTGTTAACTAGCATTAGGCAGAATGTCATTCATCGCATTGTGTGCAAATAGCTCTTCAAAGCTGGGAATCCGGCCTAATGCCAACTTATTTTTTCTTTGTTGGTAAAGTATCCACCCATAAGTAGCGGGACTATCCATTGATAGAATGTTGCGTAAGCTCAAAGCCTCTTTAAAGTCAGTGAGACGCTTACCCGCAATCATAGCCGCTAAATCGGGGGCACTATACCCTGAAACGGCCTCTCGCGCATGTCTGAGCAACCCACTCATCAATGCGTAATCTTCTGTCAAAATAAGGTTACGAGTCGCTTTAACAACGTCAGGCTCATCTACCGAGATAGCCGCTGGAACCTTTTTTAAGGCTATTTTTTGAGCTGCGTTGAGCACGAAGTAAGTATTTAAAAGCTCATACATATCGCCGCTATCGGCAAGGTCTGCATCAGGGACGATGCCTTTTATGACTGCCGTTCCAGAACGCCAAGCCTTTTTTAATTTGTTAACTTGAAAGCTTGCCAGCGCGGTTGCCAGTTCTTCAGCAAGCTCCTTGCGTGGTTTAGCCTCAAGAATCGCTTCATAATCCTGATACTGTAATAAAGCTCGGGGGGTTATATAAGCGAAGTTAGCGCGCTCCAAATCCCAGTGCTGGAGAAGCCAAGAGGCCTTTTTTGAACCCGTCGCCTTAACATGCCAGTCCAGCATAGAGTGTATGGCTTGCGCATGGATATGAGAGGCATCCTGATCACCATCATCGTCTAGATAGCCCAAAAGTACTGAATCGTGACTGATACAGTCTGTGAATTTTCTATAAGGATCATATTGGTAGGCGAATCCACCCGACATTCCATTACCGAATCCCTTGGCAAAAGTACCTAAATTGAGAACTGCACCGTTTGTCATATACTCAGCACAGAAATCACCAACGCCCTCAACAACCGCTGTTGCGCCTGAGTTTCGGACGGCAAAGCGATCGCCTGCTTGACCTTCAATAAATAATCGCCCTCCGGTAGCACCGAACAAAGCAAAGTTTCCAATTAATACATTCGTGCCCGGCTTATCACTACCTCCGGCCGGTGCATTAACAACAATCTCTCCGCCACAGGCTGTTTTACCGACGCCATCATTACAGGTACCCGTATGTATAAGGCGCATACCATCATTACAGAACGCACCATAGGATTGCCCTGCCGAACCATGAGTCGCAATACTGACAGCGCCATTTCTTAAGAATCGTCGACCGCGCTTATCTTCGAGCACCGCAGGTAACTCAACCTCTTTTAGTTCGTAGTTGAGCATTCGCTCAATATCGATAGCTAATTGACCGCCTACGCTTTTGTTACAATTATTTAAATACTGACTACTCGGAAACTCTATGGACATGTGTTTCTGTTCGACTAAGGCTTCACGAATTAGGCTAATAAAACCATCATCAACAGCAAAATCACGCTCCATATAAATTGGATTATCAACTCTATGCTCTTTTACCACTGTTAACATAGCTCGCAGATCTAGCTGACCCACAGAGGATGGGTGGTCTAAAAGATGAATTAAATCACAACGACCTCGCGCTTCACGCAATGAGCGCAAACCAAGATCAGCAAGGATTTCCCTAACCTCATGCGCGATGTTAAGTAGGTATTGCCCGAGAGCTCTAGGATCACCATCGAAAACTTCAGGATTTGTGGTCAAACCGGCAGGGCATTTGATATTACAGTTCTTTGCCATAACGCACTTCAGCATCATTAGCGCTGTTGTACCAAATTCAAAACTATCACCACCCATTAGCGCTGACTTGACTACGTCCGAACCCGTTTGATGAGCGCCGGAACATCGTAAAACAACTTTTTGTCTTAAACCATTAGCGCAAAGTGCTTGATGAACTTCAGCAATACCAATCTCCGCAGCTCGGCCGGTGTACTTCAAGGACGTAACTGAGGCAGCTCCAGTGCCGCCGGTATTACCAGCAACATTGATTACATCAGCTCCGGCTTTAGCCACACCAACCGCAATGGTTCCAATCCCATCTGAAGATACCAGTTTAACAATCACTCGAACTCGCGCAGCCTTGGCGTCATGAATCAGCTGCGCTAAATCTTCAATCGAGTAAGTATCGTGGTGCGGTGGAGGCGAAATCAGCTCAACGCCTGGCACTCCGCCGCGCGCTGCTGCTATCTCAACATTTACCTTCGGTGCTGGCAACTGGCCGCCCTCTCCGGGCTTGGCGCCTTGACCAATTTTGATTTCAATCTCTTCGAGCATCGGGTCCGCTAAATATCCAGCCCAAACACCGAATCGCCCGGAGGCAAATTGTTTGATTCTCGATGCTCGGATCGTACCATAGCGGGAAATATGCTCCCCACCCTCACCGCAATTAGACATTCCTCCAACCATATTTGTACCATGAGCTACAGCCTCGTGAGCTGTAGCCACTAACGCTCCGTGACTCATGGCACCAGATGCTAAGAGAGGCGTAATCTGGCTAGCGGGTTGCACCTCATCCAAATCTATTTTAGGCATGGCATCACGCAAGCGACTAACATAATCTCGAGCAATACCAGACGTTTTAAGTGTAAGAACATCATCTCTGACTGAAGAGGCCATGATATCCACACCAAAACGATCTACAAAGGAATCCCTCAGTGCAACTAATCGCCCACTTTGGCCGGCTAAAGAGCCAGTTAACCGAAGCGCATAAGACCCCTCTGAGGTCACTTCCGAGGTTAAACCTCGAACCACAAAATGGTTATTCCCGGCACGGTTAAATAGCATCATTTCGCGTCTAAATTCATCCGGCTCAGTAAGAAAACTCACATCAGCTGGAAACGCCAAAACATCCCTTAAAGCCGCTGGTCTTCGAGATCGCTCTTCCGTCATGTCGCCAGAGAAAGTTCTATACCCTGGCGTGATTTTGAATTCATCAATCGCCCTAGGTGTTAGCCTATCAAAACTGGTATTGGTATATCCTTCATCGCTAATACCAAATGCACCTTCCATCCGATTCAGGGTTAAAAGTCTTAATTCGTCCTTAGCGGCAGTATCGTCATCATAGTCAAACGAAATGGGCTCTTCTGTTAGATCGACAAAACCTCGCACAGCAGCTACACCATAGGAATGACCAGCACCTTCCGCTCGCTCTTTGAACAGACCCAGCATTGGAATATCACTTTCGACTTCACACTTAAGGGCCCGTTGATGCCAATCAGCATGTGCTTGAGCAACCTCAGTAAAGCCCACACCTCCTACTGGTGACTTCATGTTTGGAAAATAACGCCGAAATACAGGGTCACTAGTATTTAAAAAATTGGGTTCAAAAAACTCTCCGCCGGAATAACTCTCAACCGTGCACAGCCCCACTTTACCCATCGTTTTTAGTAACGCTTTTTCGGCAGCTTTAGAAAATTTAAGATAGGCTCCATTAGGATCATCAGAAAACTTATCTTCTGCGCGCATCATGACGCCCATGGGATATACCGCGGCTGCACCGAATCCAAGCGCACAGGCAACATGATGTGATGAACAAATTTGTCCACTCTCAACTATTAATGATACTCGCAGACGCAATCCAGTCTCAATAAGCCGCTGATTAATCGCCGATATGGCCAAGGTCATGGAAATGGACCCGAGGGCGCGAGTTACATGACGATCACTAATAATGGCGATCCCGCCCTGCTCTCTAGCAAAAGACTCTACCTCATCACAAAGAGTATCAATACCCCCAATTAATGATTTTTGATTCGCGTCAACGTCATTAAAGAAAGGCTCAAATAGCATAGGGAAACGCGCTATTGGCGTCTCTTTTTGTGCTCGAATTCGAAGAATTTGCGCATGATTAAGAATGGGAGATTGAATGACTATCTGGCGGCCAGGTTTAGCCCCAATATTAGGTTTGGTGCCTAACGCGACCCTCATCGTCATTCCTTCACCCTCACGAATCGAGTCCAGTGGCGGGTTCGTCACCTGTGCAAACCGTTGTGAAAAGTATTTCGCAACTCCACCTTCATTGTCCGACAACGCATTAATTGCATTGCCATAACCCATAGCTGACACCTTTTCAGTGCCTGTCGCCAGCATAGGATCGATCATAAAACGGAAACATTCCTGATTCTGTGAATAAGCCACATACCGACCCGCTAATGGCATATCTCCAGAGTAACTTGAAGAAGGCGAGTACTCGGCTGCGGAAACTTCGGGTAAGTCTTCGATTCGGATACGCGCATTTTCAACCAGCTCGGAGTAATTGCGCTGACTGGCCAACAACTCCAGGGCTTCGTGAGTGTCAAATGATCTCTGTTGCTGATGATCGTAATAGAGCATACCACCGGCTTCAATTCGGCCACGGCTCAGCACTGGCTCATCACCAAAGTCAATTTGACCAGCCTCCGACATAACCGCTAAATAGGTCTCTGTCTCGATGCTTCTCAATGGCCGCAATCCAAGTCGATCAAGTCGTGCGCCAATGATTGAACCATTACCAAAGATTAAAGCGGCAGGACCATCATTCTTTTCTTCGTATAGCGAAAAGTACTCAAGCATCGCTCGCACGGGAGAAGAAAGAGTATCGTCATTTTCCCACGCCGGCGGCATCATAGACACAACAGCGGTTACCAAATCCAGCTCATCCTCAATAACACGTGATTGAAGCGTCTGATCTAAGCGGCAACTATCCGACTGGCCTTTAGGCCTGATGATATTATTTTCTCTAGACCGCGCAATTGCAGTCTCTGACAGTCGATTTTTCTTATCCGTATTGAGTTCACCATTATGAGCCATCATCCTAAAAGGTTGCGCCATAGAGGGGTGCGGGTCGGTATTAGTTGAGAATCGAGTGTGAAAATAAAGCGTATGTACACTATGGCTTAAATCATTGAGATCTAAAAAATAGGGGATTATCTCATTTGAGTTCAATCGACCTTTCAAAACTTGCATGTGAGCTGACATCGACAAAGGATATAACCCATCTAACTCAATATTAGTGTAGGCTTCAGCCTCAATCACCATAAGAGCGCGGTGAATAGCCTTGTCTAACTGAATACCTCTTACGCCTGCCGGCGCTGCAAAGACCCATTGAGCGATTGGCAGTTGGCATTTAATCGCGGCTGAGTTTAGAACAGAGTAGTCCACCTCAACATTTCGCGTCACGAGAGTTTTAATTCCTTCAGCTTTCAGCGCCGCATCTACCAGTTCTCTTGCGCTTTCGTGCTGCGCAGGATCATTGGGTAGAAAAAAGTTACCGACACCAAATTCACCTAAGTTTAACGAAGAGTGGGTCACTCGGTTGAAAAATTCAATAGACAAGTCAATCGAGACTCCAGCACCATCACCTACACCTTCAGCGGACATACCACCACGATGGGGAACTGCACAGAGGGCTTCATGCCCCTTGATTAAGAGGTCATGTGTCTGCTTGCCGTCTTTTCGAGTAAGAAAACCGACACCACAGCTACTTTTTTCAAAGGCGCTGTCATAAAGACCAAATTTAGTCGCTTCGTTCATAGACACCAATTCGTTATTCAGAGTTTTGTTGCTGTGGGGCTCGCTGGCGCTCGGTTTTAGATTGATTGCCGCAGCCGCCTAGTTTACACCGCGGAGACGCGAGGAACAATCCATCATACGGAGCGTTAGATCTTTTTGGTTGCTTATCTTCAACATTACAGACAATTAAACTAAAATATTGTGTATTTCCAGTATAATAAACTTCGATGCGTAGCAGCCTACTGTACAAAAATTAGGCTTCACAAGCCTTATTCAAAGTAGCTTGAAGCCACTCTATTGCGAAACCATCCGTTACGTAGGCATCACCCAAGGTCTTAAGAAGCACCAATCTTAGGGTTCCATCTAGAACTTTTTTGTCTCTGTATATTAATGATAAAAACTCGTTCGGCGTCATCTTCGCTGAAGGCTTCAGCGGCAAACCAAAGGCGGTGAGAATGTTTTTAATCCTATCAACATCTAGAGGCGATAAATGGCCAGTAAGTACTGACAGTTCCGCCGCCATAATAGTACCAACAGCAACGGCCTCGCCATGCAACAAGCCTTTGTATTGCTGAAAAGTTTCAATCGCATGACCAAAAGTATGGCCCAGATTTAAAATGGCTCGAATACCCTGCTCCGTTTCATCGGCACTGACTATATTTGCCTTGTTAAGACAAGATCGTTTAATAGCGTAAGTCAGCGCATCTTCATCGCGATTTAGCAATGGCTCCACATTTGCCTCCAACCACTGCAGAAACTGATAATCTGCAATCAAGCCATACTTGATAACTTCAGCCATGCCCGCCGAAAACTGCCTATCGGAAAGAGAAGCCAGCGTATTAAGATCAATCACCACTGCATTTGGCTGATGAAAGGCGCCAAGCATATTTTTCCCGAGCATATGATTTACGCCGGTCTTACCGCCTACAGAAGAATCAACCTGTGCCAACAAAGTCGTAGGGATCTGAACGAAAGAAACACCCCTCTGATAAGACGCAGCTGCAAACCCCGTCATATCACCAATCACTCCACCACCCAAAGCAATCAATGTTGTTGTCCGATCATGTTGCTTTTCAAGTAACATGGTAAAAATAAGGTTTAAGGTATCAAGGTTTTTGAACTGTTCGCCATCAGGTAAAATCACAACATCGATTGTTTTATCTGGAATCTGGCTGAGGACCGAATCTAAATAAATCGGAGCAATTGTTTCATTAGTCACTATAAGGGCTTTTTTACCCTTGATATAGCGACCAAAATCTACCATTGATAACTGCCCTTGGCCGATATAAATTGGGTAGCTTCTATCTCCTAAATCAACAATGATTGAGGAAGACGCCTTATCACCTATACTTGATCTGTCGGCCATCGTTGTTAAAGCTCTCGGTTAAAGTCGGCTAGTTTAACCGCTATGGTGAGCTTATGCTTAGAGATTTTTACTTAAATTAAATATAACAAGACCAATTAGAGCGTAGATAACTGATCAGTAATTTCATTGACCACACGCTGTATCTGGACACTGCCAGAGGCAAAAACAAAATCTGCCACAGAGCGATATAGGGGATCCCTCTGCTCGAACAAGCTATCGATAACGGCTCTACGGTCGTCTACCTGTAGCAACGGTCGTTTTTTATCACGTTTCGTTCGCTCATAAAGCTGGTCTTTTGTAGCGCACAGATAGATAACTCGCCCTGCCTTAGACATCGCGGTCCGATTCGAGGATTGCAAAACAACACCTCCCCCTGTCGCTATGACAGCCGAGCGCTCCGATTGAATAAGATTATCCAACGCCTTAGACTCCCTTAACCTAAAGCCATCTTCACCTTCCATGTCAAAAATCCATTGAATGTCTGCGCCAGTAGATTTTACAATTTCGTGATCTATATCAAAAAACGGTCGACTTAGCACCCTAGCAAGCTGTTTGCCAACAGTCGACTTACCAGCACCCATCGGCCCTATCAAAAAAATATGGTCAGACATCAATTATCGATTATTTTAGGAGTTATGAAGATAAGTATTTCACGTTTATCCCTAGTACGCATTTGTTTTTTAAATAAGTTACCAACCAAGGGTAAATCCCCCAAAATAGGGACTTTCTGATCGCCAGTTAATTCTTCTGATTGAAAAATGCCTCCCAAGACCAGTGTTTGGCCATTGCCAACTAGCGCTTGAGTACTGATCTCTGTCACGTTAATTGCCGGTTCACCGTTTACCGTAAAACTGCCTACGGAATCCTACTTGACTAAAATATCCATAATAACTCGGTTATCGGGCGTTATTTGAGGGGTTACCTCCAACTGCAATACCGCTTCTTTAAATTGAGTTTCAACAACCGCACCGGCTGCATCACCATTATTTGTCACTGCCTGATAAGGTATCTCAACACCAGACTTAATCGATGCCTTTTTCTTGTCGGCAGTAAGTACTTTTGGCTGGGAGACAATTTCCCCAAACCCACCCGACTCTAGCGCACTGAGTTCCAAATCAATCAAAAGATTATTAGAGAGATAGCTTAAAGAGAAGGCAGCTCCAGGGTCCGAAATACCTAAATCAGTTGCTAAAATGCCCTGCAAAGTGCCACTCGTACTATTACCCAATGAAAAGTCAACCTGATCGCTCCCAGCCAAACCCCAGCTTGCACCTAATTCTTTACGGAAATCACTCTCCGCCTTGACAATTCTTGCTTCAATCAAAACCTGCTTGACAGGAATATCAATCCGAGCAAGCAGTCGCTTAAACTCATCAATCTTATCCCCGATATCAGTAAGAATAATCGTGTTGGTCCGCTCATCCACGATCGCCGAGCCACGTTCAGACAAAATTGAGAATGTTGAGCCCTGGCCACCTCCGCCACCTGCGCGTTGCTGTCCGCTCCCATTTGCTTGAGCTCTCGGGGCATTAAAAAACTTGTAAATTTCTTTAGCTTCTGCATATTTGACACGCGCAACATATGTCTCAAGAGGTGCCAGCTCTTCTAACTTTTTCTTACTTTCAATTTCCTTTTGTTCTCTTTCTGCTATTTCTTCAATCGGAGCAATCAACAAGATATTGCCCTGCTTACGCATATCTAGACCTTTGGATCTCATGATGATGTCGAGGGCCTGATCCCAGGGAACCTTATTAAGGTTTAACGTAATCGTACCTTGAACAGAATCACTGGCGACCAAATTTAGGGATTTAAAATCTGCGATTAACTCCAATACATCGCGAACCTCAATATCTTGAAAATTAAGATCTAATAAATCACCCTTGAAGAGAGACTTATCAACCGATCGCTGTTGAGCGGTTTTTATTATCTTATCGGAAATCAAAAGTATAAGTTTTCCATCTTCACGCTCACTGCTGTATGTCACCAATTTTCGATTAGTAATTTCCATAACCACGTGAGAGGCTTTTTGCTGAGTATCTATGTACTTAACCGGAGTGGCAAAGTCGGATACATCTAATCTCCTATCCAGGTCACTTGATAGTTCCGAATTTTTCAGCACAACCACGATTCGATTATTAATTTCAGTAATATCAATATCTACTGGCAGGGACGTTAGGCTAACCGTTATTCTAGCGTGACCTTTGCCATCCACTCCGAACTCGACACCTTCGACTTTCGATTGCTCATTGGATAGTACCGGGGTAGCAATGCTAAAAAGCAAGCTAAAGGTGAATAGCATTATTTTAAAGTCTCTCATCATTAATCCCTTTATGAATCTGATTTTCATTTATTCCTCCACTAAAATTGATCGAGACTGGCTAAACCAAACCCCTTGTCCATTAGAAACTTTCTCTACAATCACTAATTCAGTCTCATTAACCTCTATAATTTGACCGAAGTTTTTTCCTATTCGATCGCCCACCGTGACTTTGCTGACAGTTCCAGTGGGATCGCTCACTAGGCCCCATAATTTTCCCGGAATACCCATAGAGCCAACCATCTCTAGCGACGGTAAATCGAAAAGCTCTAATGATTCTTTCACTCGCATTAAATCTGGTTCGGTCACTTGAGTTTTTTTGGATGCAGTTAGGTCTAAATCTTTATCTATAATATGGAACGGGTCTCGCTGAGCCTGCGATTGATAGTCGTAATTACTCTGAGTTGGGAAACTCGGAAGAGGCTCGACGTTAACCTTTTGCATAAGACTTGCTTCCGCTAAGGCGTTATCTATCTCCAAGAACTCATCGCGTGCTGAACAACTCGTTAATAAAAAGATACCCACTCCAATGACAAAAATGGTGTACTTCATTGACCGTTCTCCACACTATTAAACTGATAGGTTTTAGCACATAGCTCTAATGCAAGGTCCCCATTTTCTAGCATCTCCAGTGAAAAATCATGAAGACTTACCAAGCGCCTTAATTGCGTCAATCCAGCGACAAATCCCCCAAGATCGTGATATCTTCCTTCGACTTTTATATCGACTGGTAGTTCAAAATAAACGCCTAAATCAACTGGTGACTCAAGGGAGATAATCGAAGTGACTAGCCCTGATTGACTGGCTACCTTAGTGATATCCTCGATAGTTTCAGGCACCTGAGCATCAACGGGCATTTTTTCTAAAAATGAATTGAACATTAAATCTAGCTCTACCATTTGTTTTTGATAGGTATCTTTGTTGGACACTAAGGCATATTTTTTTCCAAACTCATTGATCTGCTTTGACTGAAGGTTTTTCTGAACAGAGAGTTCTTGTAATTTATTATCAATTAAAAAATAATATCCAACAGACAAAACCACTATAAAAACAGCTACAGACACCCCAACAATAGGTGTCTTGCCCCAACTAGCGATGTCAGAAAAACTCATACTATCTCCATTAGAAATTATCGGAGGAGTAATTACCGTTGGCTTATTCATACTCTAAATTCCTTTTTAGACCTGTATAGTGTTGCGCCTGCTTTTAAATCGAACCGATTTCAAAATCCATATAAAATTGATTAATAAATGCGTCATTTATCAGTATTTGCTCTATTTCAAGCAGGCGTGCGCTGTCCAATAGTGTCGAGCGCTCAATGTTTTTCATGAATTGCGATACATCACTATTTGAGTCTGCAAACCCAGATATAGCTACCCTCTCTCCGGTACGTTGAACATCGCTTAAGGTAATGTTGTCCGGAATTGCAGCAACAAGCTCATCAAAAATCTTAGCAGTGTCGGCTCTTCGTATTTGTAATTTCTGAAGGACGTTTATTTTCGCTATTAGATTGGTTTTTTTGTTTCTAAACCCCTAATTTCTTGCAAATTTTTATCTAAAGAGCTGATTTTATTATTCAGATATTGCACCACTCTTTTTTCGTTTGCTATAGCCATGTTCAGTCCTAATATTATCAAAATGACTAAACAAACAGCAAAGCCCGCCGCGAATGAAATGACCGCTAAATTTTCTTTTCTTTTACGCTCATTTAGGGCTTTACGCCATGGCAGCAAATTCATCTGAATCATCGACTTTCCTTAGCTAGAGCAAGCCCAAAAGCAAGCATCATGGAGGGTATATCTGCATTGAGCCGAGATCGATCAGATGGAATGCTTATCGAGACGTTTTTCGATAAATCTACAATATCAGTTGGGATACCAATGGATTCTGCTATTTGATCTCGAAGGCCCTCAGTTTTAGAGACTCCGCCAGATAGTACCAACTTGTCTATTTTGTTTGTTTCGGTAGACGAGTAAAAAACCTGTATGCACCGAGACAAATGTTCTACCAACAAATTTTTAAATGGCTGCAACATACTTTTATCATAATCGTCATCCAATCCACCCTTGCGCTTTGCTCTGCCCGCCTCTGCCCAGGTTAAATTGTAATGTCGCTGAATATCTTCCGTCAGCTGCCTACCTCCGAATGGCTGCTCGACTGAATAAATTATTGTCTGATTACTTAATACTAAAAAAGTAAACTGGGTTGCACCTATATCAACAATAGCAACAACATCATCTTTTTTTATCAAGTCTTGCTGTTTTTTTGGTGCTTGGTACTCAGCATTTATCAATGTTTGATAGGCTCTCGCAAACGCGAAAGTTTCGACGTCAACCACTAACGGTTTAAGTCCGGCTAATTGGACTACCTCCTTACGGCGATCGACATAATCACGCTGGCAAGCAACGACTTGGACACGGACCTGATCTTTATTAATGGCATTCTGGCCTACAACAGCGAAGTCCAGATTGATATCCTCCAATGGGAAAGGAATAATCGCATCCGCCTCTAATTGAATCCTCGATTCCATTTGCTTAGACGTCAAACTTGATGGCAGATCAATATAGTTGCTAATCACTGATGAGCCTGACACCGCTACGGCCACATTGCGAGAACGCGCTCCTGATTTTTTATAGACTGCTGACAGCACCTCAGCTATTTTTTTGACATCAACAATTTCTCTATCAAAAACAACTCCCTCGGGTAAAGCCTGAACACCATAGGCAATAACGTTAAAACCATCACTACTGGATTCTATCTCTACCAACTTGATCGCCGCGGATGATATGTCGACACCCAAAATAGTTTCAGATTGGGATTTAAACCCGAATCTAAGTGTAAATAGCCTTTTCATAAAGTGATCTAAAAAATTCAACTACATAATCTCCCAACATTTATATCAATTCATATATTCATAGACTATATTTTTATGGTCTGATGGGATGCACTTCACATTCTGGTCGTTCATAATGGTTTATTTATCCTACACGGGTATTTTTATATGAAAAATAATCAAGCTTTACGGGTCTGCTTGATATTCCTTACCACTGGCGTGGGTGGTTTTCTTTTAATAACGTCCTGCCTTTTTCTCTATTTAAGCCCTAAGCTACCTTCGATTGAAGAATTAAAAGACATCAGATTACAAATACCTCTAAAAGTAGTCTCCCAAGATTTAAAGCTTATTAGTGAGTTTGGAGAAATGAAGCGAACTCCAGTAGAGTTTAATGATCTACCTCAACATTTGGTCGATGCTCTTTTGGCTGCAGAGGACGACAGTTTTTTCGAGCACAAGGGAATCGTCATCTCAGGACTCGTTAGGTCCGTTGTTCAAATAGCCACAGAGGGTAAGGTAGTCGGAGGGGGTAGCACTATTACCATGCAGGTTGCGCGCAATTTTTTCTTCCATAAACGAAAAGAGTTTACTCGTAAGTTTAATGAAATATTACTCGCCTTTCGAATTGAAGAAGCCCTCAGTAAAGAGGAGATATTATCCCTTTATGCCAATAAGATGTTTTTGGGCAAAACTGCGTATGGCTTTGCCGCGGCCGCACAGGTTTATTATGGTAAGTCCCTTAAAGAACTTAATCTAGCGCAACTCGCAATGATTGCCGGACTACCAAAGGCACCATCTGCATATAATCCGATCGCTAACCTTGAACGCGCTACCGAAAGGAGAGATTGGGTGCTCGGTAGAATGATGAAACTGGGCATGATAAATAATAACCAATATCAAACTGCAGTGTCTGTCATTGACAACGCGACATACCACGGCTCAAAATCAGAGTTAGACGCCGATTATGTTGCAGAAATGGTTAGGCAGGAAGTTATCGCAAAGTTCGGCCTCCAAGCCTACACCGAGGGTTACACTGCAATAACCACCATAAATTCAACGATGCAACTCAGCGGTCTAAAGGCCCTCCAGACTGGTATTTTAGACTATGATCAACGGCATGGATATCGGGGCGTAGAAGCGTCAGTTCTGGACGCTGAACTCTGGCAAAGCACTTTGCGCGCTAAGCGGAATGTAGGTCCTTTGGGGGCTGCAATTGTGGTTTCGGTTGCAGATGATCGTTTGATGGTGCTTACCAAAGACTCGCTTGTTCATACCCTAAACTGGGCGGATGGTCTGAAAAACATGCGTCTTTATAAAACAGTTAATTATAGAACTGCTCCCATTACTTCCGCGGAAGATGTGTTTAGTGTTGGAGACGTAATTCGCATCAAGCGGTCTGATGATGGACGGATTAAATTAGCTCAGTTGCCTGAAATACAGTCTGCACTTGTCGCCTTAGATCCATACAGTGGTGCAGTAAGAACGTTGGTCGGTGGTTTTGATTACCGACAAAGCCGATTTAATCGTGTTACTCAGGCATTCCGGCAACCTGGCTCCAATTTCAAACCCTTTATTTATGCTACTGCCCTCAATAATGGCTTTACCGCCGCATCATTAATAAACGATGCTCCTGTCGTATTTGACGATATAAAACTTGAGGACACATGGCGGCCAGAAAATGATGGCGGAAAATTCTATGGTCCAACCCGATTGCGCGAAGGACTCTATAGATCCCAAAACTTAGTTTCAGTAAGGTTATTAAGACGAATGGGTATCGATCGAACATTAGAAAGTTTGCAGTCTTTTGGGTTTGATACGAGCGACATGCAGCCAGATTTGTCATTGGCTCTTGGCAGCCATGCCTTAACACCACTACAGATAGCTACTGGTTATGCGATGTTTGCCAATAATGGGTTTCGCGTAGCCCCCTATATTTTAGACAAAGTTATTGATCGTGATGGTAATGTTATTTACCACGCTTCTCCTGAAGTTGCATGTGACCCCTGCGAGTCTGCAACGAGTAAAGTTATGGCCACTGACAATCTCTCCGTCTCTGCCGATAATGTTGAGCAACAACTTGAAAAGTTGTTCGGTGATCTTGGTCAAGTATCAGTCGACCAAGGGGATAACTATAGCTGGGGAAAGGTTAAACAAAGCTTAAAAACACTACCAATGCCAACCGTAAAGCCAGCCACTAGAGCCATCGACGCACAAACGGCCTTCTTAATTGATTCAATGTTAAAAGACGTTATTCTTCGCGGTACTGGCGTTAAGGCTAAAAAGCTCAATCGCGCGGATATCGGCGGAAAGACAGGTACTACTAATGGTCCAAGAGATGCGTGGTTTTCGGGCTATTCTCCTCACTTAATTGCGACCGCATGGGTTGGCTTTGATGACAACGCTACGATAGGACGCAATGAGTATGGAGGCTCTGCAGCACTACCAATTTGGATAGAGTTTATGCAAGCCGCTCTTGCCGGTAAACAACAAATTATTCGACCTCAACCTAACGAAATAGTGATGGTGAAAATTGACCCCAAAACTGGTACGCGAGTTGCACCAAACCAGCTTGGCGTGTTTGAATACTTCAAAGCGGGCACAGTACCCCCAGCTCCGAATAGTAATCTCAACGGCACTGAAATTGATCAGAATTCTATGCCAAATGATGTTTTCTAAGATTAAAAATTACTTACCAAAAAAGGATTGCTACGTGTCATTGGATGTATGCAAATGGTCTTGAATTGGGCAAATATTGATACAGTGTTGCTGGATATGGATGGCACATTACTTGATCTACACTTTGATAATTTTTTCTGGCTAAACCATCTGCCGGACTATTATGCCGCAAAGTTCCCCGGCGCAGAACAGCTCGCTCGCGATGCGCTGACGCGCAAATTGTCTGAAAAGCAAGGGACTCTAGAGTGGTATTGCACCAAATTTTGGTCTGACGAATTAAATCTCGACATCATCGCCTTAAAAAAACAAATTGGTCACTTAATTAGTGAAAGACCGCAGTCATTATTATTTCTAGAGGCCCTAGGCCGCCACAATAAAAAGAGAGTGCTAGTAACAAACGCGCATCCTGACAGCGTAACGATCAAATTTTCTGCCACCTGTATAGAACCCCTATTAGATCAGGTTATTTCTTCGCATGACTATGGCTATCCTAAGGAATCTCCGAAATTTTGGAATGCACTGCAAAAACACAGTCCGTTTAATCCAGAAAAAACACTCTTTATTGATGATTCGATCGCCGTTCTCAATGCAGCCAAAAACTATGGAGTCGCCAATATTCTCTGCATCGACAAACCTGACAGTACCCGATCGACCTCGCCGTGTGCAGAGTTTCCCTCTATTAGCCATTTCGAGGAACTTTTAACCATTGATGGGACACTCCACAATGCTTAAGGTCCGCATAGATAAATGGTTATGGGCGGCGCGATTCTTTAAGACTCGCGCACTATCAAAGGCAGCAATAGAGAATGGTAAAGTCCATTTAGGCTCTCAAAAATGTAAGCCTAGCCGGATGATTGAGGCGGGAGAAGTCGTAAAGGTACGCCAAGGCGATGATGAAAAGACTATTTTAGTTATAGATGTCTCAGAACATAGACGCGGAGCCGCAGAGGCGCAGGCGCTTTATCAAGAAACACCCGATAGTATTGAACAGCGTGAAAAAAAAGCTGCAGAAAGAACAGCCTTTCACGGTTCAATGCCCGCGTCCGTTCGCCCCAATAAAAAACAACGTCGGCAAATTCACCGTTTTTTAGAAAATTAAGCTTACCCTTCACGCATCTTTCAGTACAATGGCGCGCATGAAAGATCATGATACCTTACAGCGTTTTCTGTTTGATGGCACCGATATTAGGGGTGAAATAACGACCCTAACATCGAGTTATCGAAATATTCTTGCCCTGAATAATTATCCTGCCCCAATAGCTTTATTGTTTGGTGAGTTTCTGGTCGCAGCAAGCCTCATTGGCGCATCACTTAAACACGCCGGAATCGTGACCGTGCAAGCGACAGGCAGTGGCCCAGTGACCGCAATAATGGCAGAATGCACACAAAACCAAGGCGTAAGAGGTATTGTACGTGGTAATTTTGAACTCTTAGACAGCAGTAAGTTAGGCGATACAACCAACATCACCGAATTATTAGGTGCCGCAACCTTGGCAATCACCATCGAGCCTGAAAAGGGGGAGAGGTACCAAGGTATAGTGGAAATGGTGTCGAGTAAATTAAGCGACTGTTTAGAGCACTACTTTCAGCAATCGGCTCAGTTAAAAACCAAAATAAAACTCGCGGTAAGTACAAAGTCGGCCTCAGGTCTTTTGATACAGCAAATGCCCCTCACCCAAAGTACTGAACAGGCCAACTTGAATTGGCAGCATTTATCCACACTGATGGATACGCTAAAGGATTCTGAGCAACTAAAATTGTCGCATAATGATCAATTATATCGGTTATTTCATGAAGACAATGTTCGTACATTTGAATCTCAACATATTTCTTTTTTTTGCAGCTGTTCGCTCGAAAGAACTGAACGTGCCCTCGTTTCATTAGGTAGTGAAGAATTGCTTGAAACCTGTAAGGAACAAGGGCTAGTGATAATCACCTGCCAATTTTGTGACCAAGAATATCGCTTTGATAAAAACTCTATCCAAGCAATGTTTCCTCCCTCAGACGATATTTTACACTGATCTCTGCTCTAAATTTAGGGTTCTCACCACATTACATCGATCACGAATATTTACTTGGCAATAGTTACCCGAAGAAGTATCTGGCATAATAGTGTCGCTTTAGCATGATGCTACTGCACAATGCGCGTCCACTTTGGGAAGAGAGGAACAGAATGACCGAAGCACCAATTCATACAGATTTGGGCTCTGCGGAGCTTATTGAGTTTTCACTGAAACGTGGAGAGGGACATCTCAGCAATACCGGGGCTCTAGTCGCTACCACAGGCGCTCGAACTGGCCGCTCTCCGGCAGATCGATTTATTGTCGATGAACCAAGTTCCTCCAATGACATAGAGTGGGGTACAGTAAATAGGCCCATTAGTGCAGACATTTTTTCCGCGCTTTGGGACAAGGTATCTGACTATCTGTGCACCAAAGAGCGTTTTGTCTCTCACCTGCATGTGGGACAAGATTCGGCCCATTACATACCCGTCAAAGTGACCACCGAGACAGCCTGGCATGGCTTGTTTGGACGCAACATGTTTATCCGTCCAGAAAAATTCAATGCGGGTAACAAAAATACATGGAAAATTCTTCACGCAGCTAACTTTGAGTGCAACCCAAATCGAGATGGCACAAATAGTGAAGGTGTTGTCATCATTAATTTTGCTCAACGGAAAGTGTTAATCGCCGGAATGCGCTATGCGGGCGAGATGAAAAAAGCAATGTTCTCAGTCCAGAACTTTCTTCTTCCTGAAAAAGATGTAATGCCAATGCATTGTGCTGCGAATGTTGGTGATGACGGTGATACAGCACTATTTTTTGGCTTATCAGGGACCGGAAAGACTACGCTATCTGCTGACCCCGAGCGATTTCTTATCGGTGATGATGAACATGGCTGGGGTAAAGGAACGGTATTTAATCTAGAGGGTGGATGCTACGCGAAAACGATTAATCTTAGCCAAAAAAATGAGCCCGTTATCTGGGAGGCCATTAAATTTGGTTCAATTGTTGAAAATGTCGCTATTTCAAAGAATGCTCGGATAGCCGACTATGATGATACCTCAATGACTGAGAACGGTCGGTGTAGCTACCCTTTGGATCATGTTGAAAAACGTCGTATTGAAAATAAGGCTGGAGAACCCAAAAATATTATCTTCTTGACCTGCGATGTCACTGGCGTTTTACCGCCCGTGTCAATTTTGTCTAAGGAAGCGGCTGCGTACCATTTTTTGAGTGGCTATACTGCTCGCGTCGGATCAACAGAGCTCGGAGCAGAAGCTGGAATAAACCCCACTTTTTCAACCTGTTTTGGCGCACCTTTTATGCCGAGAAAAGCTAGTGTCTATGCTGAACTTTTGATGAAGCGTGTAGACGAATTCGGATCTCAGGTTTACCTAGTCAATACAGGCTGGACCGGTGGTGGCGGCGGTACCGCAGGTACTGGAAGTAGGTTCCCAATTCCCGTAACGAGAGCGGTTGTTTCAGCTATCACCAAAGGACAATTAAGAGAGTGTGAGACTGAGCATTTAGAAATGTTAAATCTAACCATTCCCACAAAAATCGAAGGGGTCGATCAATCATTCCTAAACCCTCGCAATAACTGGGATGATCCAAAGGAATATGATGAGCAGGCAGCAAAGTTGGCAAAACTTTTTATGGAGAATATTGTTAGCTTTGCACCCTCTCAGAATATTTTAGACGCCGGTCCCAATATCTAAAATAGCGTTAAACATCAGGTACAGATAAGTATATGGATCATGCTCCGGCATGATCTGTTGCCTGTTAATACCGGCTATTGGCTGTTAACGAGAATGTAATCAACGGCCGCTTTAATATCATCATCACTGCATGCATAGCAGCCGCCTCTAGCGGGCATAGCACGGATTCCGTTAATAGAGTTCTTATAGAGGACATCCAAACCCTTTGTTAGGCGCCCTGCCCAGATTTCTGAATTCCCATAGCGAGGCGCACCAGCAACACCATAATCATGGCATGCCCTGCATTTATTCGTGTATATAGCTTTGCCTGACTGAGCGAGAGAGTCGCTGCCAGTTAACCCGCTCGCTTCGCTTTCAGAATAAGAGTCCGACGAGGGATTTTTCGTGTCACAGCCCATTAAAAACAAGCTAAGTATCAAGAAAACCGGCAATCTTAAACGCTGAATAATCACTTTTAGCAAATTGACCACTCCGACAGTACTCGGCACCAAGGTGCACTCATTAAAAATTTATAACTGTGAAAGATACCCTGAGAGTCGGTCCCCGTTCATCATAAAGTTCGACCTTTGTAGTTCAGCCGACGCCTCAATCTCACTCATATTAACCGCTTC
>CAJIZU010000096.1 GCA_905181925.1 gamma proteobacterium HTCC2207 | reverse complement strand
TGATGATTTGGTGCGCACGAAGATAATCATACCGTCAAAGGCTTCTACTTCAAGCACCCTGGTAAGAGCATCCATTTTCTGGTGGCTCTTACAGGTTACATACTGTTGCTCAATCCGCTCAACGGTTTTGGTTTTATTCTGGATGTTAACGGTCTCAGCATCGCCCAAATATTTCTGGCTAACGCGCCGAATAGCGGGAGGCATGGTGGCTGAGAATAGTGCTCGCTGACAGTTATCAGGTGTTTTAGATAGAATGGTCTCGACATCGTCGATAAATCCCATACGCAACATTTCATCAGCTTCGTCAAGAATGAGACCTTTGACTTCACTGAGATCAAGGCTACGACGGCGTAAATGGTCTAACATTCGACCCGGAGTACCTACAACAACCTGTGCGCCTCGCTTAAGACCACGCAACTGACCGCCAATGTCGGCGCCGCCGTAGATGGGTAAAACATGAAACCCTTTAATAAACTTGGCATAGCTTTGAAAAGCTTCGGCCACCTGAATCGCTAGCTCTCTTGTGGGTGTCAGTACCAGAATTTGAGGTGTTTTTTGCTTTTCATCCAGCATACTTAAAAACGGCAACGCGAACGCGGCGGTTTTTCCGGTACCGGTTTGCGCCGTACCGAGCAAATTTTTTCCCTCAAGCAGTATGGGGATACTCTGAGCCTGGACTGGGGAGGGTTGCTCATAGCCAAGTTGTTGGACGGCTTTGAGTACGGGGGCAGAAATGCCCAGTTCAGCGAAGTCAGTGGATGACATTAAATTACCTGTGGCTTGGGTTTTTTAGGCCCCGGTTTAGAGGCCGCGCAGTATACGCCTAAGTTATTCATTTTTATAGTTTATTTACGTTGGATTTGCTGAGAATCGAAAATTTTAAGAAAAGAGAAGCCATTGGGCACGAGGATAAAACCAAAGGTAGCTTTAAGTAGTTAAAGTTACTGACTTCATAGCCACTTGAAAAATCGAAGTGAGAGGGTTATTTTACTGTCTAAATTAACATTTTAGCCTTTAGATATAGCCTGTATAGCTTTAGTACACCTATCTATCGACGGTTTTTTGCGTTTAAATACCGGTCTTTAAAAGTATAACAATCCCCCACACAGGATCGCTTATGAGTGAGCTTCATCTGGTTCGGCACGCACAGGCTTCATTTGGGTCTGCAAACTATGATCAGCTTTCAGATTTAGGGCATCAGCAATCACGCCTTTTAGGTGATTACTTTAAGCGACGAAATATGACCTTTGATCGACTAATTGTTGGAGACATGCATCGCCACCATCAAACAATGGATGGCATATGTGACGGTTTGGGCATCGATGGCAGTGATCGTCTGGTGTTACCGGGGCTTAATGAGTATAACTTTGACGAATTGACTGAGGCGTACGGTAAAAGCAACGGAGACAATTCTCTCTTTCAAAAAATAACCGCAGACCCAAGCGATAAAAAGAACTTCTATCGTTTGTTGCGGCAAATACTTACGGCCTGGACGTCCGATAGTATTCCTGGAGTGGCAGAGACATGGGTGGAGTTTAAAGCCCGAGTGGCCGATGCTCATGATCAAATTAAATCTATGGCCGACGAGGGGAATAAAATATTGGCCATAGGATCAGGGGGTTCGATTAGTACGTTCGTCGGAATGGTGCTTGAAATACCGGACGAAAATGTATTTGATCTTAACTTGCAGTACAAAAATACAGCGATCAGTCATTTCTTTTTTAATCAAAAGAAAATCAATCTGACTAGTTTCAACAACATTGCTCACTTTGAGAGTAATGAGATGGAAAAATTTATAACCTACGGCTAATTTTTTAATTAATTAAGGATAGTAAAAATGACTTCAGAATTTGATGTAAGTGGCAAAGTGGCGATGGTGACAGGAGCATCCAGTGGGTTTGGCGTGCATTTTGCTAAAATATTGGCTGCAAGAGGGGCTAAAGTGGTGGTAGCGGCCCGTCGCGTTGATCGTCTTGAGTCGTTGGTGTCTGAGATTAATGCCGCTGGTGGAGAAGCCGTAGCTGTCGCCATGGATGTCACCAGTGCTGACTCTATTGAGGCTGCCTTTAACCAAGGAGAAGCCGCGTTTGGCACTATTACTCTGGTTGCCAACAATGCTGGGGTTGCGGACGTTCGCAGTGCGCTCAAAATTGATGAGTCGAGTTGGGATCATATGATGGATACCAACCTAAAAGGTGTTTGGTTGGTTGCACAGCAAGCCGCTAAACGAATGATTTCAGCGGGTGTTGGTGGTGCTATTGTTAATACTGCATCTATACTGGGTTTACGTGTGAGCTTTGGGCAGTCTAGTTATTCTGTCTCAAAGGCAGCTGTGATTCAGCTGACAAAAGCACTTGCGGTGGAGTGGGCTGGTAAGGGTGTCCGTGTTAATGCGTTGTGCCCAGGCTATTTTTTGACTGAAATGACAGAAGCTGCTTTTGCCTCACCTGAAAGCCAAAAGTTTCTAAGTTCTTCACCTGCTAGACGAGCTGGTGAGATGGATGAGATAACCGGCCCCTTTTTACTATTAGCCAGCGATGCCGGATCTTATTTACATGGTGTTGCATTACCGGTCGATGGCGGGCAATCTATTAGTAATATGTAACTTATTTGACCACGGATCTTACTATGAGCCTTAAAGACAACCGCCGTGAATATGACTATGGGACACTGTCGCGAGATAGTCTGAACGAGAACCCTTTCACTCAGTTTTCACTGTGGATGGATCAGGCTATTGAAGCCGACATTATTGATCCTACTGCAATGAGCGTTGCCACGGTCTGTGAAGGCGGAAAGCCTTGGCAGCGCATGGTGCTACTAAAAGGTTTTGATGAGCGCGGTTTCGTGTTTTATACCAATTTAGGAAGTCGTAAAGCGACTGATATTGCAGCTAACCCTCATGTTAGTCTGCAGTTTCCCTGGTTACAGTTAGATCGGCAGGTCATCATAGGTGGACGGGCAGAGGCGCTGTCTGAGTCGGAGGTCAGTGACTATTTTTATAGTCGACCATTATCCAGTCAGCTAGCCGCCTGGGCCTCTCAACAGAGTAGTCCAATAGCGTCACGCTCTGTTTTGGAAGCTCAGTTCGAAGCCGTTAAGCGGCAGTTCTCTTCAGGCAACATTACTGTTCCAGAATTTTGGAGCGGGTTTAGAGTCGTACCTGAAGAATTTGAATTTTGGCAGGGCGGGGAGAATCGATTGCATGACCGATTTTCGTTTCAACGCCAAGAGCATGACTGGGGTATTTCTAGGCTTTCACCCTAATATTTAATGGCTGTTACCACTAAAAAGCGCTCTCCTGAGGGCGTTTTTACCGTGATTTCATCATCGACTGATTTTCCTACGAGTGCTCTGGCTATGGGTGAATCAATACTTATCCAATTTTGACTGGCATCAATTTCATCTGACCCGACCAAGCGATATGTAATTTGCTCAACGCTGTCCTGGTCTTCTACTGTAACCCAGGCTGAGAAGAACACCATCGTCGGATCTCTGGGTTTGTCTTCGATAATTTTCGCGTCTTCAAGTCGTTTGGTTAGATATCTTACTCGGCTATCAATTTCTCGAAGACGACGCTTACCATAGATATAATCGCCGTTTTCTGAACGATCACCATTTTTAGCGGCTTCATGGACAACCTGAGTGACCTCGGGGCGTTCAACTTTCCACAGTTGGCGAATTTCTGCCCGAATACCTGCAGCACCCTCAGCGGTAATATACGGAGAACTTTTGGGACCTGGCGGTCGATAACGTGACATCTGTTTACGGTGCTCCGGCAAGATCAAATACTTCTTTATAGAAGCTTAATTCTGACTCCATGGCGCGAATAATATTAGCGGCTTTACGAAACCCATGACCCTCATCCGCGAAGGTCACATGAGCTACCTTGATTCCTTTGTCTTGCAGTATGTCGACCATCATCTCAGCTTGATTGGGGGGTACCACCTTATCTTCAAGACCCTGCAAAAAAATGACTGGGCAGTTGAGCCCCTCAGCATGGTGGATGGGTGAACGAGCCTTGTAAATATCTTTACGCTCGGGGTAAGGTCCAATTAGGCTATCCAGGTAGCGCGACTCAAATTTATGAGTATCAGTGGCAAGTGTTTCTAAATCACCAATTCCATAGAGACTGGCCCCCGCCTTAAAGGTATCAGTGAAGGTCAGTGCAGAGAGGACCGTATATCCGCCAGCGCTACCGCCACGAATAATGCAGCGATCAGCGTCGATCTTGCCTTTTTTTGCAAGATGACTTAGAGCGTATTGGGTATCCTCAACATCAGCCACACCCCATGCA
>CAJIZU010000095.1 GCA_905181925.1 gamma proteobacterium HTCC2207 | reverse complement strand
CCCAATCCAACGCCCATATTTCGCAGTACGGTAGAGTCAGTAAGGTCTCGCTGCCAGCGTGAGATAGGTAATTTCGCCGCCAAATGGCCATATAGCGCGTTGGCTATACCCATGTTACCCTCAGCATTCTCAAAATCAATCGGGTTCACCTTATGCGGCATGGTTGAGGAACCCACCTCACCGGCAACGGTCTTCTGCTTAAAGTAGCCCAGTGAGATATAACCCCAAATATCTCGGGCATAGTCAATCAAAATTGTATTCGCGCGTGCCATACCATCAAAAAGCTCTGCCATATAGTCGTGTGGCTCTATCTGGGTTGTGTAGGGGTTGAACTCTAACCCTAGGCCTTTAATAAATTGTTCAGCAAACCCAGCCCAATCAATATTTGGGTAGGCAGACAGGTGCGCGTTGTAATTACCCACAGCACCATTTATCTTGCCCAACAAAGGTACACTCTTAATCAAGTCAATCTGCCGCTGCAAACGATAAGCTACGTTAGCCATTTCCTTGCCTACGGTGGTGGGCGAGGCGGTTTGGCCATGGGTTCTGGCCAACATAGCCACATCGGCAAACTCTTTACCCATGTTGGCTAGCTGCGACTGAATATCGACCAGGGCCGGTAGTACAATTTGGTCTCTGCCTTCTTTAAGCATCAACGCATGTGACAGATTGTTAATGTCTTCAGAGGTACAGGCAAAGTGCACAAACTCACTGACCGCTTGTAATTCAGTATTACCGGCAATGACTTCCTTAATTAAGTATTCAACTGCCTTCACATCATGATTGGTTTTGCGTTCAATCTCTTTAACGCGTTCTGCGTGCTCTAGGGTAAAATTGCTAACCAATCCGTCAAGCAAGGCGTTTGCATCGTCAGAAAAGGCTGGCACCTCAATAACCTCTGCATGCGCGGCTAGTTGCTGTAACCAACGAACCTCGACCATAACACGGTAGCGAATCAGTCCAAACTCACTAAATACTGTTCGCAGTACCTCGGTTTTACCGCTATAGCGGCCATCGATGGGTGAGACTGCGGTTAGAGAAGACAGTGGAGTTGATGACATTATTGTTCCTAAACGGGTAAAATTAATAGTTATCCATTGTACCCGAAACATGCGGCCATTTCAGGCATCAATTGCGGTAATAATAGACGGTCGCGATGATCTTTACTTGGGTAATACTTCCAGCAGGTTGTTACGATGCCACAATATATGGCTTCGCTTTCCGCCTAACTGATGCCATAAAAATGCGCTTCGTATGCCCGCAAAAAGTAAACAACGCACTCTTTGGGCAATGGCCGGTTGCTCCAAGTAAAAAGCATTACCTGTGACCTGAATACGACCTTTTATTGTGCTGACTGTGTCCGTGTAAAGCCCAGCGATGTTGGCAATAACATTCTCATGGGTAACGGAGAAATGATCGGCCTGCCGTTTAGCATTCGTAATACCATCGCCAACATGCTTAATGCGGACAGTGTCCGCAGTCAAGCGTCGGGCTAGATACATAATTCCAATCACATAACGCATGACATCCGTAGAGGCTTGGGTGCGATCATTAATCATCTCTCGCATTGAGTTGATACCCAATTCGATATCGGAAACGGTGCCATAGAGGCTGCTGACTGTTTCAGGATTCTGATTTAGCAGTGCACTCATTGCTGCTGACAATTGCTCTTCGGATACATGACCCTCAGTGGCCAGTTTGGCAACTAGTTCTGCCGATTGGAATACACCAGCCAGAGCCAGAGCTTGATCAGCGGTAGGGCGCCTAAATATCACGCAGATGCATTCCATGTGCGTTCGATGACACCGCCACCCAGACAGTAATCATCCGTGTAAAAAACTACCGACTGCCCTGGAGTTACTGCACGCTGTGGTTGGTCGAAAATAACTAGGCTAGTTCCATCATCACTCACATGCACGGTGCAGCCCTGATCGGGCTGACGGTAACGAGTTTTAGCCATACAGGTTAGGGGTTCGCTGGCGGGTGGTTGACCACTAATCCAGTTTATACCCGATGCCGCTAACTGATTAGTAAACAGCAGGGGATGGTTTGAACCCTGACCAACGATGAGTACATTGCGTTCTAAGTCCTTTCCGAGCGTGTACCACGGCGCATCGCCTGAATCTTTAACCCCACCTATGCCTAAACCTTGCCGCTGTCCGATGGTGTAGAACATGAGGCCGTGGTGCTGCCCCATGATTGCGCCATCGGGTGTTTCCATAGCGCCAGGTTGTGCTGGTATGTATTGTTCTAGGAAGTCTTTAAAGCGCCGCTCGCCGATAAAACAAATGCCGGTACTATCCTTTTTATTTGAGGTAATAAATCCGTGTTTCTCTGCAATGGCTCGTACTTCAGGCTTGCCTAGCTCACCGACAGGGAATAAAGATTTTGCAAACGCCTGCTCTTCCACGGCATGCAAGAAATAGCTCTGATCCTTATTATTATCTAGTCCCTTTAGCAATTTTGCACCGCTGGAGGTATTGTCTACTCGGGTGTAATGGCCCGTGGCGATGTAATCTGCACCCATGAGCTGTGCATAGTCTAAAAATACTTTGAATTTGATCTCTCGATTACAAAGAATATCCGGATTTGGCGTGCGGCCAAGCCGATATTCCTCCAAAAAGTGCTCGAACACATTATCCCAATAATCAGCGGCAAAGTTGGCTGTGTGAAGTGGGATATTAAGCGTGTCGCAGACTTGCTGAGCATCGGCTAAATCCGCCATGGCGGTGCAATATTCGGAGCCATCGTCCTCATCCCAGTTTTTCATGAAAAGGCCTTCCACCTGATAGCCTTGCTCGATAAGTAGCAGAGCAGCGACCGAGGAGTCTACTCCTCCGGACATACCGACGATCACCTTCTCGGGATTATTTTTGCACACTTGATAATTCTCTTGCAGAGCCTAACTTGGATCACACTATAAGTGGTTTCGGAAGATTTCCAAAGGGAAAACACGTCCTGACATGAAGTCATCAATCGCCTGGTGGACCATTTCACTGCGGGGCGTATTGGACGGATCTTTGATTTCCTCCAGTGTCATCCATTCAGCACTGTCAATATCGCTGTCTATCTCAGCGCTCTGATTAAACTTCACTGGTTCCGCCATAAATATCAAACGATAATAGGTAATGCCAGTCACAACGGACATAGCATTGGAAAACCCTAGAAACCCTGTAATTTCTACCTCCCAGCCTGTTTCCTCCAACGTTTCACGCAGTGCGGCAGCTATTACATCCTCTCCCGGCTCAACGTGACCTGCAGGTTGATTGAGCACCTGAACCCCATCCTTTGTCTCACGAACCATCAAAAATTCGCCGTTGCGCTCGACTACGGTAGCTACAGTTAGGTGAATAATGTTAGGCATGATCGATCTCTTTTATATTTAACCGGTGATACGGTATTGCCCGGGCTGCAGATCGCCAAGGGACCATTCGCCAATTGCGCTACGTACCAATCGAAGTGTAGGAAGCTTCACCGCTGCGGTCATTCGTCGCACTTGACGATTACGGCCTTCGCTAATGACCAGTTCAATCCAGCTATCTGAAACCGTTTTACGTTCCCTAATAGGAGGATTACGTGCCCAAAGAGAAGGTTTTGACATAATTTTACAAGAGTGGGCTCTCGCAAGCCCATCCTTGAGATCTACACCCGCCAGTAAGGCCGCGCAATGCTCGGAGGTGGCAATGCCTTCGACTTGAACCCAATAAGTCTTCTTTAATTTGTTCTTTGGGTGACTTATTTTTGCTTGCAGTGCCCCGTTGTCAGTCAACAGCATTAGACCCTCAGAGTCATAGTCTAGGCGACCTGCAGGGTAGACGGCTGGAATATCTATAAAGTCAGCAAGTGTTTTCCTCTGGGATTGATCAGTAAACTGGCTCATTACCTGAAACGGTTTATTGAAAATAATCAATTTAGGCAAAATAGCCTCCGCAAATTGCCATTATAGAATAAAAGCTGCTACAAAATAGTGCATAACCTATGTTAATATTGTGTCATTAGGTAAATTTTTTACAAAACTACCTTTCTTTACGACTAAATTGATCATTATCCACGGAGATAAACATGGGTTACAAGCACATCAAAGTTCCACAAAGCGGTGAAAAAATCACGGTTAATTCTGACTTTTCAATCAATGTTCCAAATAATCCAGTCATTCCGTTTATCGAAGGTGACGGCATCGGTGTTGATATAACCCCTGTCATGGTGAAGGTCATTGATGCTGCGGTAGAAAAAGCCTACGGTGGAGAGAAAAAGATTTCTTGGATGGAAGTATTTTGTGGTGAGAAGGCAGCGGAACTCTATGAGGGAGATTGGTTCCCAGCAGAGACACTAGAAGCCGTTCAAGAATACATCGTATCGATTAAAGGTCCCTTGACTACACCGGTTGGCGGCGGTTTTCGCTCGCTCAACGTGGCGCTGCGCCAAGAGCTTGATTTATTTGTTTGCCAGCGCCCTGTGCGTTGGTTCACTGGCGTTCCTTCTCCTGTTAAAGAGCCAAACAAAGTGGATATGTGTATCTTCCGTGAGAACTCTGAAGATATTTACGCAGGCATTGAGTGGAAAGCTGGCAGCCCGGAAGCGACAAAGGTTATTAAGTTCTTGCAGGATGAAATGAGCGTTAGCAAGATTCGTTTTGATACCAACTGTGGTATCGGTGTTAAGCCTGTTTCAGAGCAGGGCACTAAGCGACTTGTAACTAAGGCCATCCAGTATGCAATTGATCAAAACAAGCCCTCTGTAACATTGGTACACAAGGGTAATATCATGAAGTTCACCGAAGGTGCTTTCTGCGACTGGGGTTATGAAGTAGCTCGTGAGTCATTTGGCGGCGAGCCGCTTGATGGTGGGCCATGGCATGTGGTCAAGAACCCAAATACTGGCGAAGATATAGTCATTAAAGATGTCATCGCAGACGCTATGCTTCAGCAGATTATCCTGCGTCCAGATGAGTACAGTGTTCTTGCTACGCTAAACTTAAATGGCGACTATATTTCTGATGCGCTGGCTGCTCAGGTGGGCGGTATTGGTATCGCACCGGGTGCTAACCTTTCTGATGATGTCGCAATTTTCGAGGCTACTCACGGTACAGCGCCTAAGTACGCAGGCCAAGACAAGGTTAACCCAGGCTCACTTATACTCTCCGCCGAGATGATGTTACGCCACTTGGGGTGGGCAGATGCCGCTGACCTCGTTATCAAAGGAATTGAAGGCGCAATTAATGAGAAGAAAGTAACCTATGACTTTGAGCGGCTTATGGACGACGCAATTTTGATGTCTTGCTCTGAGTTTGGCGATGCTATGATCGAGAATATGTAATTCTATAGCTGACTCTATGAAGCCCGGCCTTAGCGCCGGGTTTTTTATGCGTGAAGCCTAAGGTTAAGATCAGAATAATTTGGTTTAGTCGTCTCGTTCATATGCCTTGCGCATTCTTTTAACTTTAAGTAACGCCATCCAATAAGCTAAAACTCCGAATAAGACTGACCCAACTGCCTGACCGATCAACACACCATTTGCCTGCCAGTAGTAGCTGCCGAGCATCACAAAAGGAATGGTACCGATGGTCGCTTTACCGACACTAAGCGTGCTCGCTATACGGGGCGAGTTAAGGTTATTAAAGGTCGCGTTCGCGGTGAATAGCATACCATTAAATACAAAAGTAATTGCTAAGTACGTACAGAATAAGCTAACAATATCAGCAGCTTGAGGGTTTAACTTAAATGCATTTATAACAAAATCTTGTACAAGCCATAGAAGCGCAGACACTCCAGTACAGAACACTACCATGATCAATAGTGAGTCGCTCAAGGTGCGCTCAATACGATCCCACTGACGGGCTCCAAAGTTTTGCCCGAGTATCGGGCCAATCGCCCCCGAAAGGCTAAAAACAAATCCAAAGCAGACTGGCGTAAGTCGCCCAAGAACGGCATATCCAGCCACATAACTACTCCCATATACTGCGATGGCTGAGGTTACATAGGCATTTCCAAGCGGCGTTGCCATATTTGTGACAATCGCAGGAAGCGCGATATGCAAAATAGGGCGTAAACAGGACTTAAAGCTCGCTATCGTGGGTATTGTCAGTAATCGATGTTTGTAATGTACCCGGTATAAGGCATAAGTGAACACCGCCAAACGCGCGAAAACCGAAGCTATAGCCGCACCAGTAACGCCAAGCTCTAAACTAAATATTAGAATAGGATCTAAAATGGCATTAACAACGCCACCAGACAGAGTGCATAACATAGCGCCCTTGGCGTCTCCTACCGCTCGTAAAACAGCGCTGGCTCCTAATCCCACAGCAAGTAGGATTGCTGCAGGTAGAACAATCCGCAAATAATCTTTTGCCACCGCGGCTACATTACCCTTTGCGCCAAGCCAATATAAGAGCTGGTCGAGGCTTAATATGATTATAGTGACGGTTGAAACACTTACGATAGCTGCAATGATCAAGACATTGATAGCGAATTGTCTAGCTTTTTCCCGATCTTTAGCTCCCAGTGATCTTGATACTAAAGCTCCAGCAGCAATAGATGTGCCGATAGAAATAGAGGTTGCCAAAAACGTTAGAGTGCTTGCAAAACCGATAGCGGCAACTAAATCAGGGTCACCTAAAAGACTGATAAACCACATGTCTAGAAGATCGACCATAAATATTGACATGAGTCCAAACGCACTGGTACTGGCCATCACAATAATGTGGCGCATCAGAGAGCCTTGAACGAATTTCGCAGTGTCAGTCATAAAGTTCCGGCGCAGAAGTCTTGTTCGATTAACAGAAGAATGGTGTCAGTAAGCACCTAGCTAAATATTGTATACTGAATAGTGCCGATCCCAGATTATAATGACTCAGAAAACGATTAAATACGAACTGTGGGTTAGTCTCTGCAACCCAAGTCACGTTAGACTGTTCTTGGGGGAGTTGAGCTTAAATTACAAGGGGAAACGATGCTAACTATATTTCGAGACTTGAGCTTTATCATGCTCTTGGCCTTTGCTCTGCTTTGCGGTGGCTGCGATTCACAAGGTGAGCAGTTGGCTCTCACGAAAGCCCCTGTCTTTATTTCTGCGTCTTCCCCAGCGGAGGTCAGAAATCAGATAGCCAAGTTGCCCTTAGATGACGTCTGGTGGAACGTTTACGGTAAAGATCAGGCCTGGAATTTCAAAAACCTTCATCGCTTTATGCCTACCGTTAATATCTATCGCGACGGCCAAGTGCGAATGCTGACCCAACGTCCTATGAGTGCCATACCGAACCAAATGGTAGATACACCCATTGGGATAATAGATTTTAAGGATTTTTTGGATAGCGAAGTGTCCACTACTATGAGTATCGTTATTTTGCACAAAGGCGAAGTGGTCTTTGAGTACTATCCCAATCAAGAACCCTATGAAAAACCCATTTATTGGTCTGCTACAAAGGCACTAGTGGCAGCATTGGTGGGTATTCTGGCCGATCGCGGGCAGGTAGATATTACCCTGCCCATTAGCTACTACCTACCGCGCTTAAAAGACTCAGATTACGCAGATATTACCGTGCGTAACCTTCTCGACATGTCCACAGGGGTAAATTGTCCTGAAGAGTACTTTGATCAAAGCTCCTGTTATTACCAATACTCAGTGACTATCGGTGATGGCTACTGGACAGAAAATTCACCGGAGAGCCCCTATGACATGCTTGCTACCCTAAAACCCGGCATAGAAGCGCCTCAGGGCACTCAGTACCAGTATTCAGGGGTTAATGCGTTCATTCTGAGCTGGCTAGTAGAAGACATCATGAACATGCCTTTTCAAGATGCCGTGAGTAAAGAGATTTGGGGTAAAATGGGCGCAGAATCAGACGCCTCCATATTGGCGCCACGCTACGGTGTGCCGATTGCACACGGCGGTTTACTCGCTCGTTCCCGGGATGTGGCGCGATTTGGACTGTTATATACCCCCAGTTACACTAAAATTAGCGATAAACAGATTATTTCTGACCGCACGATTGACCTTATTCTTAACGATAAAAACGTCAACCTAACTATCGGCACTAATAAAGCAGGGCAACTACCATCGGATTTCTCTCATTCTGGGTATCTTTGGGATGCGGTATACACCAACGATGATTTTTACCGTGGTGGCTGGGCAGGACAAGGATTACTCATTAATCCGACTAAAGACATCGTTGCCGTTTACACCGGCTATGCTATCGACGCACAGGAGTCACAGCCAGACTTGCTACCTATACTTAGACAGGTACTAAATACCGTATTTCCCAGCCAATAGGACTAGGCATAAAACCATGTTTAAAAAGCTATTTAATACAACAATCGGCCTTGCACTAGGCGGCGGCGCAGCAAAGGGTGTAGCGCATATTGGTGTCTTAAAAGCACTTGAGGACGCGGACATAGAGGTAGACTACATAGCTGGAACCAGTGTCGGAGCGATGATAGCCGCTCTGTATGCTTTTAAGGTCGACGTAGAGACCATAGGCAGCCTAGCGCGGCGCTTAACGATGTCAAAGGTTACCTCGTTTAAGCTCAACAAGACCGGCTTTTTTAGCACAGAATCGCTCAGAGAGCTGATGCTGGAATATGTGGGGGATGTTGCTATTGAAGATGCGGCAATTCCATTATCGATTGTCGCAACTGATATCAATAGCGGTGAAGAAATTATACTCACCTCTGGGTCTGTCGTAGATGCTGTTTGTGCTTCTGCTGCTATACCTGGCATATATATACCGGTAGAAATTAATGGTAGGACCCTTGTGGATGGTGGCTTAGTTCAAAATGTACCCATAGAGGCTCTTCAAACTGCCGGAGCTGGTGTAACCATTGCAAGCCACCTCAATAGTGTCAGTCACTACCAAGAGATAAGCCATGTACTTGACGTAATGCGCAATGCCTTCGAAATAGCAGTGAGCCAGCATACTCAGGATCAGTTAAAGGAAGCCGATTTGTTAATCTCAATGGACCTTAGTGACTTTAGTTTGCGTGACAACACTGAACGGTATGATGAGCTTTTTAATATTGGTCATCAAGCCGCGACGGTTCAATTGACCAAATTGGCGTGGTATAAAAAAACCAACGTATTTTTATATATAGGGAGGATGATGCGAGAGCTAGCACCCTTTAAACTTCCCGAATTCATAAGGCGAGCACTGAACAAAACAGGGGTATAAGCTAAACCAAAGCTGTTTGAGACAACGCGCATTTTTTACTTTAAGCTACAGTGATTGTGCTAACCCGCAAATTATACTCTAGCTTGTCCTCTGTCGGGGCTCAATTAACCTCTAAGACTAGAGTTTGTCCGCAATTATTCTGATCATAGGCTATGTTAAACATATGCCTATCGATTATTTTCATATAATCACTCCGCCAGTCGTTGCTTATGTTAACCATTTGCATGTGCCAGACATAGGCGGTCCCGAATCAGATGATCGCTACAAGATCACGATCTTAGTCAACAAGCAGGACAGCACCTGTATCAAGGCGATTGTTGATGCCAGTCACGCTGCCGCGCGTTTGGAATGGCCTGTTTCCTGGGATCAAGCGTTAAACATGCCGTTACATGATGGCATTGACAAGTGTGCCAGCTGGGACCAGCTAGCGGATTATTTGATGTGCACATTCCACAGTTATCATCCGCCATTACTACAGATGCCCGATGGCAGTATCATGCCGCGCTCAATAGAAATCCCAATCGGCGCTTCTGTCCGAGTATTTGGAGCCATGGGGGGTTGCATTGTTAATGGTGAAAAGACCATAGACTGCTATCTTAGTGGAGTCCAACTGTTGGGTAGTTCACCAATGGCTATAGAGAAATCCACGGTATATGAGCGATTTGAGCAGTTAATCGATCGTTATTTACCATGGAGGTGACTGTATTAAGCTATGTAATGCTGGGCTTTCTGATGCTGGCTGGGGCTGCAACGTTGCGACTGCATAAAACCACCGCCTTGGGCCAGCTAGCTAATAATCAGGTCCTGTTGTTTTCGATGATTTGTACGTTATTTTCGGGAGTACTAATTGTTTTTTGGTTCTACCTGTTTTGGCTTTTTGTCAGCATCGGCTATGGCCTTGCATTGGTACTGTTAGCGTGGCTTTTGAGCGCGTCACTGAAATCGATTCACTATCAGTCAACGGTGTGGGCATTATTGCTTGTCGGTATTGTTGGAACACTCTTAATGCAAGTTCTTTTTTTCATCGACTATTATCCCTTGGCATAAATATTCTAAAGTCAGATAGGTCAGGGCGATCTAGGTCTCTTTTTTTGACCGTGGGAGAGTGGTGACTACATCGCCCTCGTTAAGACGCTGATCAATCTCTTCGATCGACATATAGTCCAGGTCCCAATGGTTACAGATATCGTTCCTGTAACGCGTATGGTTCTTCTCGGTGGAATCTGAACTTTTCCGATTGAAATATTTAAGTAATCGTTGGCTTATAGACATGGTTTTAGTTTACGGGATATTTGACTCATCGTCATGTCGGATTTCATGTAATTTTAGCTTAAATACGTTGCCGGCCCTTAGGCATCCGCAATAAACCACCCCCGTATCATCAAAAGGATCAGCCCATGTACAAACATAAAACATAGCTCGCGCGGGGTTTGATGGCCAGTAAAAAAGCGGGTTAAGTGGTGCTGAAAGCTGACACGCCAAGAAAGTCTGCCTTGCCTAAATTGACACCATTATGACGCAAGATGTTATAGGCAGTAGCAACATGAAAGTAGAGGTTAGGTAGGGCCCAACAGTTAATATAGTCGGTACCACTGAAGGTCAATTCATGGGGTCCGGCTTGCATGACTATTGTGTTACGGTCCGAGCCTTCTATATGTTCGGGCAAAATACTGCTAAGAAACGTCTTGGTATTTTCAATACGAACTTTTAGTTCCGCAAAGGTTATCTCGTTATCTAAATAAGCAGGCGGAGTAACATTAGCTAATCTTGCGGCGCCAAGCTTTACGATATCGCAGGCAATTTGAACCTGTTTAGTCAACGGTAGCATATTAGGATACAACCGAGAGCTGGTTAAAATATGTTCATCGATACCTTGAGCGACTGCGTGCTTTTCAGCATGCTCGAGTAGCCCAGAGAGGTTATTCAGAGAGTGGATAAACGCACCAACAGAAGAGCCATACATTGAAAAAGACATGCTTTACCTCATGAAAATAGAGTAATAGTTTTTAGGTGACTGCACTCGCAGTTAGGTCGCGGGATGCTAACAGATTAATGCTTGAAGAAAAGCCTAACAGTCAATTTTATTAAAAAATAATAATCACACCCTTTTTCGGATAACGAATCTCCGTACAAGGCTTAGGGAACTAAACCTAGGTTTTCTTGCCCTATGGTAGACACTTTTCCTTAATTTACATAACCATTGGGTCCCGACTAACCATAATGCAGAGCCTGTCAAGGTTGTTGATAAATTTGGGAGTCATTATTAGCTTATCTAGCGTAGTAACATTTGGTTTAGATGGGGAGTCGGTTACTGCATTGGTGGTATTTTCACTACTTTTTTTAAGCAACATCAAAGACTAGGCTGTCTTGTGATAACTCGAAGTTACGTTTAAGTACCCTAGTTACAGATCTTTAGTTTAGTGATCTTTTTACCTCTCACACATTTGGACTTACCGCTATTTGTTTCATCGCTTCACCTTCGTTTATACTCAAGCAACATGGTGTGGTGCGTTATAGTAACACCCAAATAAATGAGATTTAGGTATGGAAAGATTACTCCTTAGTTTTACCGAGATATTTGCGGCTGCACCGGCCATAGTATTGCGGTTTAAGCGTTCAATATTGATTATCTTGACCCTGATGTCGGTAGTAATGTTTTATTCTATGGCAACACGAACATCATTTGATCTCTCTACAGAAGCATTTATGAATAAGGAAAGCCCAGCGCAGCAAGCGCTGGACGAATTCCGGCGTCAATTTGGTAGCGATCGTTCCGTCTATTTAATCTACAAGCCCAAAGATGGCGATGTGTTTTCAGTGGACTCATTGACAGCGTTACAAAGCCTTACCCATGATTTAGAAAATTGGGCGGATCTAGATAATTCGCAGTTCCCTGATATAGATCTTAGAGAGCTGATTCATTTACGTCGGGTACAATCATTAACTAATCTACGCGTTCAGACTAGCGTGGGGGATACGTTGATATCCAAGCGAATTGTTCCCAAGCAATTGCCGCTTGACCAAACAGGACTGAGCGAGATAAAAGCTCGCGCCCTTAGCGAGCCAGATTATGTGTCGTCGTTTTACGCAGCCGATGGGAGCTATGGCGCGCTGTTGCTACAGACCGATTTTGGTACTGAGGCCATAGACAACTACACATCTGCATTAGATTCAGACACCTTGGAGCTAGATGATAGCTTTGGTGATTTCGATATCTCATTTGATGAGCAAGCTGTTGTCCAGAAAATTGAATTTAAAGATGTTAACCCTTTGGATTATTTAGCCTTCAATGACGCACTGGAAACCCTTTACAGCCAATACGATGGGCAGTTTGAATATTATGCGGTTGGCGAACCTTCGCTGATGAGTCAACTGCAAGGAGTTCTAGAGCAATTGAAGCTTCTGGGCTATCTAATGGTGCTGATATTTGCGTTGTTACTATGGATATTATTTCGCTCCGCTAGCGCTCTACTCTGGCCCTTGGTGACCATAGCACTCAGCGTTTCTTGGTGCTGGGGAATCACCGTTTTATTGGGTATCGAGCTATCAACTATGATTGGCTTAACCGTATTATTAATTTTTTCTGTGGGAATTGCTGATTGCGTGCACGTCATGAGTGCCTATTTTAGCTTCAGAAGAGGGGGCCTAGACCATCATGCTGCGCTAACAAAGTCCTACGAAAAGGTGGGCTTGGCTATTCTGCTGACCACATTAACTACTGCGGCTGGCATTATGGTGCTGGCAAGTTCAAACCTCGAGCCGATTCGGGTGTTCGCGGTTATGTGTGCGTTTGGTGTAGTACTAGCCTTCTTTTTTACCATCGTCCTGCTGCCTATCCTCTTAGATTTTTGGCACCCGACCGCCGACACTGAAAAAGGTAGTACCGCAGATAAGCTGGGTCTGCGCTGGCAACGCTTCAGTAATAAAGTAAAAGTAATTATGGCCCTAATTAGCGCAACTATAATCTTCGCATCTCTGGGGTTGCTAATTGGTGCATTTATTAATGTCGTGGTCCTGCTGACCTATTGGATTGTAAATTCACAAACTAAGATACTGGCTCGGGTACCATTAATCGTTGAGCGTGGCCCGCGCAGAATCATGGCGATTTTTGCCGCCATCTTGATACTGTGCTGCTATGGCGCTACAAAAATTGTCATTGATACCAATGTCGCCGGTTTATTTAAGGCTGACCACCCGTTAGCGATTGCGCTGAATGTGGTTGATAACAATATGTCCGGCTCACAAAACATGGAGGTGATGATAGATACCGGTACCACTGATGGAATTCTTGATGCGCAATTACTTATGGCGGTTGATGACCTTCAGACCAGCTTAGAGGAGCGGTACCCAGATACGATAGGCCGCACTTACTCCTTGGCTAATATCGTCAAAGACACTAATCAGATTATGAATGATGAGGATACGGACTTTTATGTCATACCCAATTCGAATCAATCGGTTGCCCAACTACTTTATTTGTTTAACAGCGCCAATCCAGAGGATCGCCGCAATTTAGTGTCGGATGATTACAGTCGATCCCATATCTCGGTGAACTCTAAAAGTATGGGCTCTTATGGTTATCAGAAAATGTTCATTGAGGTTGAGCAGGAAATTACTGCCAAATTTGCTAGTTTCAAAACCATTTATCCTGATCTAGAAATTGTTCTGACTGGCACCATGGCTACCCTAATGGTAGTTTCAGATGAAATTGCCAAGTCCCAGTTTAATGGCTTTGCCTTAGCACTGTTGCTCATTAGTTTTATTATGATCATTACCTTAGGGTCATTGCGAGGTGGCCTAATGGGGATGATCCCGAACGCTATTCCGTCCTTTTTGGGCTTTGGTTTGATGGGTCTCTTTGGCATACCTTTGGATACCGATACCTTGTTAATTGCCCCCGTGATCCTGGGTATAGCTGTCGATGACACTATTCATTTTATGACCCATTACAGAGTTGAGCTAGCTAAAACAAAGAGTATCAGTATAGCGTTAGAAAGCGCTATACGAGAGGTCGGTCAAGCGGTGTTATTTACCACCATGATTATTGGCCTAGGCTTTGCAGTGTTAAGCTTTTCAGATTATCTAGGCATGGCTAAGGTCGGATTCTTCGGTTCACTTTCAATTTTTGTTGCCTTGCTGTGTGACCTATTCCTAATACCGGCAATGATCATAGTATTTAAACCGACATTCGGTGTCGCAAATGTAGATACCCAAATTGATTTCAAAGGAGTAAACGCTTGAGCCATATTAAACGCCTGTCCTTGGCGAGTATTACAATGATCATCGGTCTATCCTTACCGGCATATGCAGTGGAGGAGATCACCGGTTTAATTGTAATGCAGGCGGTAGACGACAATCAAAGAGCGACTAATGACTCATCTTTCACTCGACTAAAATTGTCGAGCTGTAAATTTGGCATTAATAAAGGCCGTATCGCCTGTGCTGAGTCGCCAAGGGTGAAGGTGCTGGAGTCTGTAGCTGTGAATTACGGAGAGTCTTTAAAGGATACGAAAAGTGTCAGCATTACTATTGAACCTGCCTCTGAGCGGGGCATCGGCATGCTGACCTATTCCTACGATCAAGAAGATCGAGACAACCAAACTTGGCTATATCTTTCAGCCCTTGGGCGGGTCAAAAGAATTGCCGGAGGTGATTCAGAGGGTGATACCGAACCTGCGTCTCTCTTTGGTTCAGAATTTACGACTGAAGACACGGATACCGGAAAATTGACTGAATATCAGGTCAATCTTCTCGAAGAGACCACTCGCAGTAACCGAGCAGTTTGGAAGTTAGAGATGATCCCAAATAAGGCAAGAGCTAAAAAGAGTCGTTATTCGCGGACCGTCCATTACATTGATAAAAGTCGTTATGTTGCTCTGCGCTCGGAGATGTATGACAAGTATGGCAAAGAGATAAAAAGATCCGTCGCCTCGCGCGTAGAGCTAGTCAACGATAACTGGATAGCGCGCTCAGTAACCATGATGAATTTAGTCTCAAATCGTCTATCTAATATGGCGTTGATTGAAATCTACACCGATCTTGATATTAACGATGATTTTCTGACTCAGCGTACACTAACCGATACCGCGTATCGTGAGGCGACGCTCAAACAACTCCGGGCTCAACTGGACTAACGCAGATAGGGCATTAATGATATTTCGTGACGTTTTGTTAATCTTGTGCCTATTGGTTCCGATGGCTCTCGGGCAAGCTGTGGAGATTCAATTAGCCGAAGAGGGTGCTTTAGCAGAGGACGAGTTGATTTTCGCGGATGATTTATTTACCGATGCCTTTGACATAATTGAAGATGTTGATTCTGGTTCATGGCGAGATGGGCTGACTATTCGACTCAGTCAACAGATATCGGGGCAAGTGAATCATCATTTGGTAGAACCCATTCCTGGCTATTTATTATCTAAACATGGTGATCTTGAGAATAATCGCTTTGGTATTAATCTACGTTATCAAAATGCGTTCGCTCTTGGCTGGTTGTTGCAGGGCAGTTGGCAGGCGCGTGCCTACTGGTCGGGAGACTATGTATTTACGACGAATAACGACAATATTGATACTGAGTATCGAGTTAATGAGCTCTTTGTGCAGCGGAGTCTTGATCAGCAAAGCGTGAAACTGGGGCGTCAGACCGTGGTTTGGGGTGAGACTGTGGGTAATTCTGCGCTGGATGTCATCAATCATACTGAATACCGAGACTTTGGAACCATCGATATAGAGGATGCACGACTCAACCAGTGGATGCTGGTCTGGGATGTATTCAAAGATACCGGTAATTGGTCGAGTTTTATTAACCTGTATCCAGAATTTAACCCTCAACCAGTGGTCGGAAGCCCATTTTATGTATCGCTGCCCTATGAAATCAATGACTACATTCGTAGCGACAAGACGCTCTTTGAAGCTGGGACGCAGTGGAGTAAGTCATTTGAAGGTAGCGATATAGCGTTGATGGTCGCTTACCTCTATGAAAATCAACTTCGCTACCCTCAGACTAAGCAACAACTCATTAAGTCTGCGGCCCTTGCCAATGATTTTGTGTTACTTGGATTAAGTGCCAATAGAGCAGTAGGTAAGCTACTACTGACTGCCGACATTGCGTTGAGTCATGGAGTTTTACTCGACGAATCGACACTTTCAGGAGGCGGAGGATTTGGTCTAGCTAATAATATAAAAAAGGATCAGGTAGCTCTATCGCTGGGCTTTGAATATGGGATTAGTAATTTACAGAGCCTCAGCGTCAGTATTCAAGCCAAAAAGATGCTGGATGAGCGCCACGGATTAGCTGCCGAACATCAGCTTACCAACAAAGGTATCTATGGTAGTTGGTTGGTGCGCTACAGCAATCAAGTCATGAACAACAACTTGAGCTTATCTGCGACAATGCAGGGGGACCTTGAGGGCGATACCGGCTTACTGTTCTTGGGCGCTGATTACTCAGTCAATGACCACTGGCAAATTAGTGGTCAGATCATAAGCATCACCAGTAGAAAAACTAGTCCATTATCAATTTTTGATCAAGATTTGCGGCTTGGCCTAATTGTGACATACGTTTTTTAAGGTTTACGCACTCTGTGTAGCTCCAAATTTAATTATTCTCCGTATACCAAATCGCATCGTCAAATAAAATGAGATTTAGTACCCCAGTGTGTATTTGACCTGCTTATTCTGTTGTACCATAGGACATCTAAATACCACTCAAAGACTGGCACAATTAATGACCAATCAGAACGACGGCGACAACTGGCAAGACGATAGCGGAATGGCAACTCAAGAGGCGCCACCCAAGCTGCAGAAGCCACGTATGTACCAAGTAGTACTTTTAAATGATGATTACACACCCATGGAGTTTGTGGTTGAGTTGATAGAACAATTTTTCTTCAAGTCGCGAGAAAATGCGACTCAGATCATGCTCAAGATTCATTCTGAAGGAAAAGGTGTCTGCGGTGTCTATACTGAAGATATAGCAGAGACAAAAGCAGCCTTAGTAAACCAATACTCACAGGACAATCAGCATCCGCTCCTGTGCCAAGCAGAACCCGCTAGTAGCGATGAGGAGTAAGAAATATGTTGAGTAGAGAACTGGAAGTTACCCTCAATTTGGCGTTTAAGTCTGCCCGTGACAAGCGTCATGAGTTCATGACTGTAGAGCATCTACTGCTCGCTTTGCTAGATGACGCGTCTGCGGCATCGGTATTAAAAGCCTGTGGTGCTGATCTGAACGCTATGCGTGAAGACCTCAACGAATTTATCGAGTCCACAGTGCCGATGATCCCAGACACTATATTAGAGCATGAAACCCAGCCTACGCATGGATTTCAGCGCGTATTGCAACGTGCAGTGTTCCAGGTCAACTCGGCGAACCACAGTGAAGTTGTTGGCGCCAATGTTATTGTCGCCATTTTTAGTGAGCAAGAGAGCCAGGCCGTTTATTTCTTGCGGCTGCAAGATGTTGCTCGTATAGATGTCGTTAATTACATTTCCCATGGTATTTCAAAGTACGCGGATCACATTGAGAATGTTAATGAATCGGAAGAAACATCGACTGATAACGTAAAAGATGGAGAGCCTGCTGAGCAAAGCTTACTTAGCCAGTTTACAACTAATCTTAATGATCAGGCCCGTCTCGGCTTAATCGACCCCTTGATTGGCCGTGATGCAGAAATTGAGCGCGTCAGTCAGATATTGATCCGTCGGCGTAAAAATAATCCATTACTTGTGGGTGAGTCCGGTGTAGGGAAGACGGCTATTGCAGAAGGCCTGGCACGACTTATTGTCGATGGTGATGTGCCTGAGCCTATGCTCGACAGCACCGTATTTTCTTTAGACATGGGTTCTTTGCTAGCAGGTACAAAGTATCGTGGCGACTTTGAGAAACGCCTTAAAGGATTGATCGCAGAGCTTATCGAGCATGATAAATCGATTCTATTTATTGATGAAATCCACACTATTATTGGTGCTGGTGCAGCATCTGGTGGAGTAATGGATGC
>CAJIZU010000094.1 GCA_905181925.1 gamma proteobacterium HTCC2207 | reverse complement strand
GCGAGTATAAATTTAGGGTGGCAGGTCGCTAACAACCTTTATTTGAATACTAATATTCAGTTTACTGGGGAGCAAACAGATGTGTACTTCCCGCCATTCCCTGAACCATCGCAAGTTGTGACCTTAGATAGCCACACTTTACTCAACATGAATCTTAACTATGCGGCGAGTGAAAAGCTTGATATGTACCTTAAATTAGAAAATGCTCTAGATGATAATTATGAGGAAGTATTCGGTTATCAGACGCTAGGTTTCGGTGCTAGTTTAGGATTACGCTACAGCCTATAGATATATTATGTATGCCTCAATCAGCTGATACAGAGATTAAACGAGTGTTGCTCTCATGGAGTAGCGGGAAAGACTCGGCTTGGGCTTTGTATCAGTTGCAACAGGACTCTATGGTTGAGGTGGTTGGATTACTGACCACCTTCAATAGCGCGTTCAATCGTTCTGCCATTCACGGTGTGAGACAACAGTTGTTGTGTCTACAAGCAAAGGCTGCTGGATTACCATTAATAGAAGTCCCTCTACCTTGGCCATGCAGCAATGAGCAGTATGAAGCTGTGATGGACAAAGCACTAGATGATGCTTGTTCATTATTGAAACCGCATGCCATCGCATTTGGCGATCTTTATTTAGAGGATATTCGTGCATATCGTGAGCGTCAGATGGCTGGTGTCGGATTAGATTTAGTCTTTCCTCTTTGGCAAATTCCCACAAAAAAATTGGCCCAAGAGATGATTACTGGCGGCCTCAAAGCTAAAATTACTTGTCTTGATCCGCGGGTGATGCCAGAGCGGCTAGCTGGAAGTGAGTTTTCACATAAATTATTGAAAGATCTGCCTGTGTCCGTTGACCCTTGCGGCGAGAACGGAGAGTTTCATACTTTTGCCTGGGACGGACCAATGTTTAAACATAAAATCCCAGTGGTGGCCGGTGAGGTGGTTAATCGAGATGGTTTTGTCTATGCTGATCTGCTGTTGGAGGATTCACCATGAAGATAGTCTCACTACTACCTAGTGCAACCGAGTTGGTTTGTGGGCTTGGCCTGCGTGATCATTTAGTTGGCGTCTCTCATGAATGCGATTACCCACCCTCTGTCGTTGGCCTCCCGATTCTGACTAGTTCGCGTATTCCTCAAGGGTTAGACAGTGGTGAAATAGATCGATTAGTTACTGATCAGTTGAAGAATGATGAAGCACTTTATGATCTAGTAATGGATCCATTAATTAGTCTTGAGCCTGACTTAATTGTGACCCAGGCCTTGTGTGATGTCTGTGCTGTTTCGGGTAATGATGTCGCTAAAGCAATTCATAGTCTGTCGGGTAATCCTCAGGTGGTGAACCTAGAGCCAATCTGCCTTAATGATGTCCTTGATACGGTTGAGCTGTTAGCATCAGCGGCTAAATGCGTTGAGAAAGGTGTCCGTTATAGAGCGGAACTGCAGACTCGTATTGATGCAGTGGCTAAGCGCTCAGTAAGTATTGCGGCCGTGGAGAAGCCCAGAGTAGCCTTATTAGATTGGCTTGACCCACTATTTGATGGTGGCCACTGGAGTCCGGAGATTATTTCGCTCTCTGGGGGTGAGCCCTGTTTCGGTGCAAAATGTGAGCCCTCTCAGCGCCGCACTTGGCCGCAGTTAATTGCGGCTCAACCGGACATTATTTTTATCGCACTTTGTGGTTTTAATGTTGATCGATCTATGCAGGATGTTGATATATTCCTTAATTCTGCTGGCTTTAGGGAGCTCTCTGACCGCAATAAGACTAAGGTATTTTTAGTGGATGGTAATGCCTACTTTAGTCGTCCAGGACCTCGATTGGTGGATGCTCTAGAAGTTATGGCGCACACCTTACATCCTGAAATTCATTCTTTGCCCGAGGGATTGCCCTCAGCAATTCAATTTAATACTTAAGGTTTAAACAGATGGAAGACGAAAATACTAAAAAAGATCAGCGGCATCAAAAGAAGATGGAAAAGCAAAAAGAGAAGATTGATGCCAGTATTGCAGCGGCGAGCGAAGAGCGCGGCGTTTCAATTTTGCTGACGGGTGATGGTAAGGGTAAAACCAGTTCAGCATTTGGTATGGTGTTGCGTGCTCTGGGATATGGATACAGAGTTGGTGTCGTTCAGTTCATAAAAGGCGAGCAACTTTCTGGTGAAGAGCTTTACCTCAAAAATAATTTACCCGAGGTAGATTTTTACCAGATGGGAACGGGCTTTACCTGGGATACTCAAGATCGATCGGGTGATATAGCTGCCGCAGAGAGAACCTGGGCGGTGGTTGAGCCAATGCTTAGAGATGACCGCTATCACCTTGTGGTGATGGATGAGCTAACTTACATGTTGAGTTTTAAATATCTTGATGAAGAAAAAGTGCTGTCCGCGATTAAAAATAGACCCAATAATCAAAGTGTTGTGGTTACAGGTCGAGGTGGAGGCAGTGCTATAAGAGATCTTGTCGATACCGTCTCAGAAGTCAAAGACATAAAGCACGCATACCACTCAGGTGTCATGGCTCGAAAAGGCGTGGACTATTAATTGCGGCATTTTTCTGCGGGAAGGCTAATCGGCATACTGCTAATTTTATTACCAGTTGTGGCACTTTTCTCGTTGACTGTAGGCACCGTTAGCATTTCTTGGCTAGAGGCATTGGGTGCTATTTTTGGAAATGCGTCTAGCGCTCAAATCGATACCATCTTATTTGATATCCGTTTGCCGCGAATTCTATTAGCTATATTTGTGGGTGCTGTATTGGCCAGCACCGGTGCGGTCATGCAGGGACTATTTCGAAACCCTTTAGCCGATCCCTCATTAATCGGGGTATCCAGTGGTGCTTCTGTAGGTGCTAGCATAATGATTGTGACTGCTGGTGGCGCTATTCAAGGCGGAGCATTAGTTGGACTTTCACTAGTATCTATAGGTGCTTTTGTTGGTGGCTTTTTAGCGACATTGCTAGTCTATCGTTTGGCTACTTCAGGGATGGGCACATCTGTCACTACTATGCTGTTGGCTGGGATCGCTATCGGCGCTTTGGCCGGCGCTCTTAACAGCTTACTCAGCTATTTTTCTGATAATGATATGTTGCGACAGATTAGCCTTTGGCAGATGGGTAATCTCAGCGGCGCTAGTTGGTTAAAAGTATCTATTATGGGTGTGGTAGCAGTCCTATTGATGAGTTTATTTCCTCGTGACAGTAAGGCGCTGAATGCATTGCTGCTGGGTGAATCCGAGGCTCGTCACTTGGGTATTAATGTGCAGTGGGTAAAACGCCGATTAATTGCGTTAACGGCTCTGGGTGTTGGCGTCTCCGTAGCCGTTGCGGGGCTGGTAGGGTTTGTGGGTTTGATTATGCCGCATATAATACGGCTAATGATTGGCCCTGATCATCGTTGGCTGATCCCCGCTTCTGGATTAGCTGGTGCAGTGTTGCTTGTGATTGCTGACAGTTTGGCGCGAGTCGTAGTCATTCCAGCTGAATTGCCAACAGGGATCCTCACGGCTATTTTAGGGGCACCATTCTTTGTCATATTGCTATTGCAGCAACGCAAGGATGTTTAGCTCATGACTATGCTAGCTAAAGATATTTCCCTGCATTTATCGGGCTTTGATCTATTGCGTAATATAAGTCTTGAGGTTGAAGCGGGTAAGGTCACCGCTATTGTCGGGCCAAATGGGGCAGGTAAGTCGAGTTTGCTCAAGGTTCTAACTGGAGATATACCTGCCAGTAAAGGAGATGTGTACCTTAACAGTCGGTTACTCAATCAATGGCCGCTATTAGAAAAGGCACAAATGTTAGCGGTGCTGCCGCAACATACATTACTTAATTTCTCGTTTACCGCTGATGAGGTTGTTGGTTTGGGGCGTATTCCTCATCAGACTGGGATTGTTAAAGACCAGCAAATTATTACTGAGGCTCTTGAGCTAGTGGATGCAAGCTATCTCCAGCGTCGTTTTTATACGCAGATGTCTGGGGGTGAAAAGCAGCGCGTGCAATTGGCGCGGGTGCTAGCTCAAATTTGGCAATCCAGCACGTTGGGAGACCAGTTTTTAGTGCTTGATGAACCGACTTCAGCCTTTGATCTTTCGCACCAAAAACTCACTTTGGATATTGTTCGTCAGCTTGCTAGCAAAGGTGTAGGCGTTGTAATGGTTGTGCATGATCTAAATCTAGCGGCACGTTGCGCTGACAACCTAGTAGTTATCGATGGTGGCGTTATTGCCGCGCACGGTAGCCCAGAAATAGTGTTAACAGAAACCTTAATAGACGATGTATTTAATGTGAAAGCAATCATCTCGGAACATCCAATCACCAAGCGACCACTGGTGATTACCTAGTGCATGTACTGTTAATTATCTTAACTTGGTTGTCTGTGACCGTTGCTGCTGAGATTGTCGTAGTCGATGACAATGGACAGCAGGTCAAGCTGGTCGGGCCCGCAAAGCGTATTGTTAGTCTTGCCCCTAATATTACCGAAGTCCTTTTTCATATAGGTGCTGGTGAACAAATCGTTGGAGCGGATGAATACAGTAACTATCCTGAAGCGGCTAAGGATATTCTGCGGGTAAATAATCATGCCGCGGCTAACTATGAGTTAATACTGTCATTAGAGCCTGATTTAGTGATTGCCTGGCAGTCAGGAAATGGTGATAAGATCATTGATCCGTTGCGCAAGTTAGGTATTCCAGTTTTCGTGGTGGAAACTAATAAAATGGATGCGATTCCAAGCCTGTTTCGAAGATTTGGTGAACTTAGTGGTCATGGGGATCAAGCTGAGCAGCGGGCAGATGTTTTTTCCCGCCGCTTAAAAGAACTGCGTGCAGCACAGACTGGCAAGTCAGTCGTTAAAGTCTTTTATCAAATATGGGACGAGCCACTGATTACTTTAAATGGAGAACATATGGTCAGTGATATCATCAATCTTTGTGGTGGCGTAAATGTTTTTTCCGATGCTATTCCACTGGTGCCTTACGTGAATATTGAAACAGTTGTGGCGGCCGATCCTGAGGTGATAATTGCTGGTGGTAGTCGAGAAGAGAGACCGGTATGGTTTGAGAGTTGGCAAAAATGGAGTGGAATATCCGCAGTTATTAACAAACATATTTATCTAATTCCATCTGACCTTATGCAACGCCATTCAGCGCGCATTCTTGATGGCACAGAACTAATGTGTGCCCATCTGGATAGCGCTAGGTCAAACGACCACGGCTGACCTACCCATAAAAAAGCCGCTGATAGTCATCAGCGGCTTGTGAGCTTAAACACTCTGTTATAGCTTATTTTTTTATAGAGTTATTGAGCCGCATTGTTATACTCGTTACCTTATTATTATAAGTCATACCCTCTCTCATCATGCTCAACAAGATCTAAACCTCTCATCTCGCCTTCCTCATCTACCCGCAATACTAACAGTTTATCCACGAGTTTCAAGAGCACATAAGTAACGACAGCAGTATAGGTAAATGTAGCAATGATTCCGATTACTTGGACAGAGACCTGACTGATCATATCCATTCCTTCGTTATAGCCTTGGCCACTAAAAACACCGAGTGCATCTGAAGCAAAAACCCCGGCTAAAAGTGTGCCTAATATGCCGCCGACACCATGGACCGGAAATACATCTAGAGAGTCATCAATCTGAAATCGCTGCTTTATAGCCTGAGTCGCGTAGTAACAGATGATACCGGCGCTAAAGCCAATTACGAGTGCACCGGCAGGGCCAACAAAACCGGAGGCGGGGGTAATGGTGCCAAGACCGGCCACCATTCCGGTCACAATACCTAAAACTGAAGGTTTACCGTGTTTTGTCCATTCCATCATCATCCAAGATAGTGATCCAGCGGCCGCTGATATATGTGTTACTAACATAGCCATACCTGCATCGCCATTAGCAGCCAGTGCAGAACCGCCATTAAAACCAAACCATCCAACCCATAGCATGCCTGCACCAGTGACAGTCATTGTTAGGTTGTGAGGAGGCATTGCCTGTCTTGGAAAACCTTTGCGGTTACCCAGCACTAACGCAGCAACTAGAGCGCCCACACCAGCGGTAATATGAACAACAGTACCGCCAGCAAAATCAAGCAAGCCCATCTCTCCAAGCCATCCGCCACCCCACACCCAATGTGTGATTGGTGCATAGACCGCCACTAACCAAAGACCGCTGAACAGCAGCATTGCGCTAAAACGCATTCTTTCGGCAAATGCACCGACAATTAGTGCGGGAGTAATGATTGCAAACGTCATTTGGAACATCGCAAATACTGATTCTGGTATGTCACCAGCCATACTGTCTTCGGTTAGCTTGCCCAGAAAAATATTATCTAGATTACCAATGTAGGCATTCATTGATCCGCCATCGCCGAAGGCGAGGCTGTAACCAAAGGCAAACCAAATAATGGAGGCCAAGCAGGTAATGGCAAAACACTGCATAAGTACCGATAAAACATTTTTAGAGCGGACGAGGCCTCCGTAAAACAAAGAGAGACCAGGGATCGTCATAAACAAAACGAGAGCGGTGGAGGTAAGAACCCATGAAGTGTTGGCAGCATTTAGATCGCCAGCAAATGCATGCATTGGCAAGATAATCAGCATTATTGCGAGTACGGCTAGATGAGTTCGCCGAATGTGTGAGAGCATATTTTTCCCCTAGTATGAGCACCAAATAAGTGCGTAATTATTATTGCGCCAAAGAACCGCACCACTATCAGTCAAAAATATTGCTCGATCATGGATACGCCTACGTTTGTCTTTATCTAAAGCAATAAGTGTGCCGCAACGGTGCGATACCAAATAAGCTTTTCACTAAAAGGTAACCGTATTTGAAATACCAGATAACGTAGCTCTATACCCCTAAAGGAGTATGATTTTATTGAAATTATTATTCCCCTGAGATGATTGCTAGGTAAACTACATGAAATAGACTAAACGCTTTTTTGGGGAACGTATGTCAACTGGATCATTGAGCGCCGCAAACGTTATGTACAGAGCATTTAAGTACATTGTTTTCGGGATTTTAACGCTGAACATCTTTTTGTTTTTTCAAGAGGAATCTCTCGCCATTCAGCAGACTTTTAGCCAAGGTGTCAATCTGGATAATATTATTCAGGGCTATGCCGCGACAATCGATACCGCGGCGTGGATTTTATTATTATTACTATTTGAACTTGAGACCTCTGTGCTTAAGCCGGGGACATTAGCTAGACCCAATATTCGCGTGAGCTTCTCGCTAATACGTGTATTTAGTTATGGTTTTATTGGATATGCGTTTTATGGTTACTTTACAAAAATGTTGTTTATTAGTGGAATCAGCCCCTTTGTCGTGGATGATGTATGCAGCTTAGTCGGGCAAAGTTTTTCTATCATTGATACCTTGGATCAATATCCTGCGCTCGCAGCGGAGAATTGCGCTGCTATGAATTCTCAAGCCTTGTTTCAACTTAATCAGCAAAACATTATCGGTAGCGCTGATCAATGGTCTGCTATTCAGTGGCTCGCACTGGCGGACGTCATTAACTCGTTTACGTGGATTGCTGTGGTGATTGTTCTTGAAGTGGACGTGAGATTACAACAGCAAAATCGGTTTGAGGGGCTTGTGGTATTAGTGAGCAAAAATCTCAAATTCGTGCTTTACGCTATATTACTCGGGGCTGCCACTTACTGGGGTTTTCTGGGAGATTTCCTAGATTTCTGGGATGCCTTTATGTGGCTGCTAGCCTTCTTTTTTATTGAAATTAATATATTCAAAGTAGAAAAGTCGGCATGATCAGATCAGTGATTTAATCAGTTTTTTTGGGCACAATAGCCAGAATTAATTTCGCAATACAACTGAGTTTGCCTTGGTCATTGGTCAGCCGAATTTCCCACACATGTGAGCGTCTACCTAAATGAATCGGTCGCGCAGTGCCAGTGACTAAGCCAGAAGAAACAGGCCGTAAATGGGTGGCGCTGACCTCTTGGCCCATGCACAGAAAAGACTCTGTATCGACAACATGGGCGCCAGCCATAGACCCCAGACTTTCAGCTAACACCACATTCGCCCCACCATGAACAATGCCATACGGCT
>CAJIZU010000093.1 GCA_905181925.1 gamma proteobacterium HTCC2207 | reverse complement strand
AAACCTTAGTGATTATTCTAGGTATTATTAATGGTACGACCTATGCGGGTGGCGCATATTTTGGCGCAAAATTAGCCGACAAATGGGGCGCTAAAGATATCCGTGCTTACGGTTGGCTGCCGGCCATTGCCATTGGGATTTGCCTACCTATTGGTATAGCTGCGTTTTGGGTCACGTCGGTTTGGGCTCATCTAGCGTTCTCAACATTCTTTCTGTTGTTTTTGGGTATCTATTTAGGGCCTAGTTTCGCGATTGCACAAACCTTAGCGCCTATCAATATGCGAGCGATGTCCACGGCGCTGTTCTTTTTTATTCTAAACATGATCGCTTTGGGCGGCGGCCCGACATTTACAGGGTGGTTGATTGACGTCTACAGAGAAAGTCATACAGACCTGATGGCTATGCGTTATGCCGTCACCGTGACGATATGTATGTTTATTCCTTCAATTATCAGTTTTATGGTGGTCGCGCGAGTATTGCCCAAAGATTGGGCAGAGGCGGAACAGCGCAATAAAGAATTGGCGGACTCCTAAAAGATGAAACTAGATATTAACCGAGCAGTCATTATTATCACGCTGATTATGACGTTGGCAGTATTCGGTACCGCGATAATGGGCGCTAGTTCAGAGCCACTGCCTGACTTTAGTGTTTATAAAGATGTTAAGCAGAAAAAGAGCGCATTCTTTGGTTATATTTTGCCATTGGTTGAGGCGCAAAATACGCTGATACAAAGGAAGCGGGATAAACTCCTTGAACTCAAGCTCTTGGGGGTGGACGAATACAGCCGATCACAGCGGAATTTTCTGACTGATTTAGCAAAAGAGTATCGGCTAACGGTATCAGAAATAACGCCTGCTGAGGTAAAGCAGTTAATAAGTCGCGTCGATCAGGTTCCAGCATCCTTGGCGCTAGCACAAGCGGCCATGGAGTCTGCATGGGGGACATCTCGGTTTGCTGTCCAGGCGAACAATCTATTTGGACAGTGGTGTTATGATAAGGGTTGTGGGTTAGTACCATTGCGTCGCAATTCTGGTAGCAAGCATGAAGTCGCTAAATTTGATTCGGTGAGTGACGCCATAAAATCTTATCTACGCAATATCAACACTCACCGTGCTTATTCAGATCTGCGTGAGCAGAGGGCAGTGCTTCGTAATGCTGGAAAAGTCGTTACGGGCCATAACCTAGCAGAGGGACTCATTGATTATTCAGAGCTGCGGGAGGCCTATGTGCATGAAATTCAAGCGGTGATCAGAATCAATAAATTAACGAAATATGATTCTGAATCAACCGATTAACCACACTTAGTCGCTGGTGAGTAAGCCTTCTAGCTCTCCTGTATCTATTAGCGCGCGCATATCACTAGAACCACCAATCAACGTCCCTTTGACGAAGATTATTGGGAACGTGGACCAGCCGGTCCACATTTTCAGTGCGTTGCGTCGTCGCCATTCTTTAAAGTAGCTACCATATTCCAAATAGTGGTAGTCAATGTTGAGTTCGTCGAGCACTTTGCGTGCTCGTTTTGGTGCCGGATTTTGTGCCATACCCACTATAACAATCGCGTTGTTTGCCACGGCCTCTTTGACCTCAGTAATAATATCGGCATGCTGGTCAGATACTATGTTTTGAATACTTGCATGTATGTTTTTGGGATCTAGAATTTCTCTGGGCATCACTATTCCTTGGCTTAAAATAACGTATTTTGATGAATGATGAATCCGTAGCTCAACTGATATTGCGTGTTATGGTGAGTCGTGAGCGCGGACATCGATTTAAGCGGTTGAGGTTAACACCTATTTATACTTAGAATGAATAAAAATAATAACAGGCACTTTAGGTTATGAGTAACACGTCAAGAGTGGTATTAATTACAGCCGGTGCATCAGGCATCGGGCGAGTAATCGCTGCGCACTTTGCCGCGCAAAATTACCGTGTGCATGTTTGTGATATCGATCAAACAGCCATTGACGCGCTCAATATTGATATTCCAACGATTAGTACTACCTGCGCTGACCTTACCAAAATTAGTGATGTAGATTTAGTTTTTGGAGACCTGATTAGACATTTCGGCCGTCTAGATATCTTAGTCAACAACGTAGGTATTGCTGGGCCTACGGCTGCAGTTGAGGATATTTTGCCAGAACAGTGGAATGAAACTATAACGACTGACCTCAACAGTATTTTTTATGTCACTCGAAAAGCCGTTCCATTGCTAAAAAAGTCCCAGGGAAACATGATTAACATGTCGTCCAACGCTGGTTTGTTTGGATGCCCGTTGAGATCGCCGTATGCGGCAGCTAAATGGGCAATTATTGGCCTAACTAAGACTTGGGCGATGGAGCTTGGCGCCTTTGGTGTGCGTGTTAACGCCATTTGCCCGGGAAGTGTCAGCGGCCCGCGCATAGATAAGGTAATCGAGATTGATGCACAAACTAGAGATATTTCACCAGAGTCAGTACGCCAGCTATATCTACAGCAAAACTCTCTCGGAGTGTTTGTTGAGGCCGAAAATATTGCCCAAACAGTTGATTTTTTGTGCTCCGAAGGTGCCCAGCATATTACCGGACAAGCGATACCTATTGACGGCCATACTGAAACTTTGTCTAGTTAATGGCTAAAAATATAAATGTACCTTAAAGAAAATGAGAATAGTGTATGGAAGCTGCATGGTTTGAAGAATTCGGGGGCGCAGAACAGGTTATGCAGGTAGGCGAACAGCCCAAACCTCTAGCTGAACCTGGACAGGTGCTGGTTAAGTTAGCCGCTAGTGGGGTCAATCCCTCTGATGTAAAAAAGCGTGCAGGGGCATCCCCCAATTTGCTCGACGAAGGATTGGTCATTCCTCATAGTGATGGGGCAGGTATTATTGAGTCAGTAGGCTCAGGCGTGTCTGAAGATCGATTAGGTGAGCGCGTATGGGTGTATCAAGCACAGTATGGTCGAAGACTTGGCACTGCAGCTGAGTATGTTGCAGTCGCGTCAAACAGGGCTGTAATGCTACCTGACAATACAGATTTTTCAATCGGCGCTTGTTTGGGTATTCCGGCAATGACGGCCCATCGTTGCGTGCATGCTGATGGCGACGTTAGTGGTCAAACCATATTGGTTACTGGGGGTTCTGGCAGGGTAGGTTACTATGCTATCCAGTGGGCTATTATGGCCGGTGCTGAGGTTATTGCTACAGCGAGTAATGCTACAGATCAGGAGACGTGCTTGGCCTTAGGAGCTAAAGCTGTGGTTAATCACCGGGAGGATGATTGGGGAAAACAGGTTTTAATCGCTAGTCAGGGTAAAAAAGTAGATCGTGTGATTGACGTAGAGTTTGGCGCTAACTTACCTCAAATACTGCAATGTATTGCCACTAGTGGTGTTATTGCCACTTATTCATCGACTCAGGTCAAGCAACCATCACTGCCTTTTATAGACATGATGTTTATTGACTTAACGCTGCGAATGATACTTGTATATGCAATGCCAGAACCAGCAAAAGTTCACGCGATTGAGGCCATTACCGAGGCTTTACAGGCAGGAAAATTACAGCATCGAATCGCGCATAAAGTAACCTTAGATCAAATTGCTAAGGGGCACAAACTCGTCGAACAGGGCGGGTTTGGTGGTTGTGTTATTGTTTCTACGGAGTAGCTAGTAATGCATTTATCCAACAAAAAAATTATTAAATTATGCATGGTGTGCCTTGTATCAATAGTGGGCGCTTGCACTGATACAGTAAAAGGCGGCGATCATAATAGCCCCAAACTGACTCTAAATGATACATCAGTTATTGTTGGTAAGCTCGTGGAAGGGGGTAGGACAGCATCATTTTTAGGGGTTCCTTTTGCCCAACCTCCTGTTGGTGATTTGAGGTGGGCGCCGCCTCAGCCTTTAGCAAAACCCAGTGCGGTACCTCAAAAAAATGAGTTTCCAGCAGCTTGCATGCAAGGGGACCATATTGCTAAATGGTACAAAAATGTTGCAGC
>CAJIZU010000092.1 GCA_905181925.1 gamma proteobacterium HTCC2207 | reverse complement strand
ACCGGGAATCTCGAGTTGAGTTACAAGTACCGCGTTTCGTATCCGTTACCCCCAAAGCGGGAGGCAAAGATACCGGCGTATCGTTTGTCGCTAACTCGGGGACTCTGTTTGATGATGGGCGGAAATTGGTATTGAACGGCGCCGTAGAAGCAGTTATAGCGGGCACAAAAAATGACAGCATAATGAAAGCCGAGACTCTAAATTATGATGCGTCTAAAATGCTTATAACCACTGATGAAAAGTTTAATCTAACTACCCCAACATTATCGATCTCTGGTAAGGGACTAAACGCCAATCTTAGTGAAGAAACTTTTATTGCAAAGTCCAGGGTAATTGCTGTTCATGAAGCTAGTTAAAAACATACTGTTGCCATTCTGCCTAGCACTCGCAGTGCTTTCGGCCCCCGTTTTTGCTAATCGCAATGAAGCGATTGCCGTCAATGCAGACTATGCAGAACGAAATGAAATAACTGGACTGACAGAGTATCGTGGCAACGTGATCATTCGCCAAGGTACCACTATGATTAATGCTGATCGAGTTATCATTTACTACAAAAATGATAAAGTCAGTCGCATATCATGCATTGGCGCTCCGGCGAGTTACCAGCAGAGCTCGGCAATTGATGACACTCTAATGATAGCGCGGGCTGAAACAGTTGAGTATCTTGTGTTTGAAAATGTGATTAACTTAACGAGTAATGCATCATTGACTCGCAATGGTACTTCAATCAAAGGAGATACCATTACTTATGACTTAATTAAGGGCACATGGAAAGCTGCGGGCAATGAAGATGGCGAACAAAAGCGCATTCAGCTTGTGATTCCTCCTTTTAACCAGAATACAACTGATGAAGATCTGACAATCGAAAAAGAAGCAGTAACAGGCAAATTAAAGGATACCAATTAATGGCCGTCTTGGAAGCACGAAATCTGGCTAAGGCGTACGCCAAAAGACCCATTGTAAAAGATGTGTCGCTGTCGGTAAAACAAGGTGAGATTGTCGGTCTTCTGGGTCCTAATGGCGCGGGTAAGACCACCTGTTTCTATATGATCGTCGGTTTAGTAGCGCAAGACGGCGGTAATGTTTTTATTGACGGAGAGGATATAACGGCGTTACCCATGCATGGGCGCGCTCGGAGAGGTCTTGGATATTTACCACAAGAACCATCCATTTTCAGAACGCTTAGCGTCGAAGATAATATCTTAGCGATATTGGAAACAAGGAAAAGTCTCTCACGCAGTGAGCGCAAAGATATACTGACAACATTACTTAATGAATTCCATATTTCCCACCTGTCGAAAAGTATCGGTATGAGCCTCTCTGGAGGCGAGCGGCGGCGTGTTGAAATTGCCCGTGCTCTGGCCGCTAATCCTCAATTTATATTACTCGATGAGCCTTTTGCGGGGGTCGACCCTATCTCTGTTAATGATATTAAAAATATTATTCGCCATCTTCGCGACAAAGGTATTGGAGTACTAATCACCGACCATAATGTGAGAGAAACTCTAGATATTTGTGAGCATGCATACATTATCGGTGAAGGACATGTTATTGCCGAAGGCACCACCGACCACATATTAAATGACGAAAAGGTCAAAAAAACCTATCTTGGTGATCATTTCACCCTCTAATAGTGACTTAGTGTCGTTTATTCCATTGCCATATAGGTCGGTTGGGCACTAAAATTGCATAACTCTTAGGGATATCCGAATATTTGTTATGCGCACAGGGTTACAATTAAAATTTAGCCAACAGTTAACGATGACGCCCCAGTTACAGCAGGCTATTAAGCTATTGCAACTGTCTACTCTCGAACTAAGTCAAGAAATTACCGAACAACTCTATAGTAACCCCCTTCTAGAAGTCGATGAAGGCGTTATTAGCCCGTCTAGTGATGAACATGATAACGCTACATCTCAATCTGAAAATACAGCTGGTAATGATCTAAATCTCGACGGTAATCACAGTCATACAGCCGCAGATGATGCTACGGAAAAACCCGTTACCGAAGCCGAGTCTGAGGGTGATTGGCTTACTGAAAAATCATCTGATTTACCGGTTGAAGCTAACTGGGATGAGAGTTTTAACTCTAGTTCTTCAACATCAAACTCTGGTGGTGAGGCCAGTTGGGAACAGGTTTATCAGGTTACTGAATCACTCCAAGATCATCTATTGTGGCAACTTAATCTGACGCCGTTCTCTGAGCGCGATAAACAAATAGCGGAAGCTTTGATAGATTCAATCGAGAACTCAGGATTTATCGATGGAAACTTGACCGATATAGTCGCTCATCATGAAGCTAATGCAACCGATAATCCAATAGAGGAAGATGAATTGTTAGCTGTACTTCATAGACTACAGCAGTTTGATCCACCCGGAGTACTGGCAAGAAACGTTAAAGAGTGCCTACTGATCCAACTTTATCAATTATCGACTGACACGCCGTTTGTTAACCAAGCAGTAAGACTCACTTCTGAATTCTTAACCGATATCGCGTCAATTGACTTAATGAGCCTCGCAAAGAAAACACTGTACACACTAGATGAACTGCAAGGTGCTATTAAATTGATCCAAGGTTTAAATCCTAGGCCAGGAGAATCATTAGCCGCTAACAATACAGAGTATATTGCGCCAGATGCCTATGTTGAGAAAGTTTCGGGTCACTGGCGAGTTCGTCTCAACGACAATAACGCACCACGACTTAAAATTAATGAAGTTTACTCAAACTTAATCAAACGCTCTGACAACAGTGAGCAAAATCAGTATTTAAAAGATAATTTAGCTGAAGCTCGATGGTTTTTACGCAGTCTGGAAAGCCGTAACGAAACCTTGATGCGCGTTGCTGTTACGATCGTAGAGTTGCAACAGGGATTTCTAGATCATGGCGCAATAGGTATGAAACCAATGGTTCTGGCGGATATTGCCATTAAATTAGAATTACATGAATCAACTATTTCCCGAGTAACTACTGCAAAATATCTAGCCACCCCACAGGGAATTTTTGAACTAAAGTATTTTTTCTCAAGCCATGTTGGTACTTCCTCTGGCGGAGAGTGTTCATCAACGGCAGTTTGCGCTATTCTAAAAACTCTGATTGAGGCTGAGAAGTCTTCAAAGCCATTAAGCGACAATAAACTAATGGTTTTGCTAGAACAGCAAGGCATTCAGGTTGCTCGCCGCACGGTCGCCAAATATCGAGAGAGCTTGAACATCCCCTCTTCTAGTGAGAGAAAACGATTCGAAAATGCTATCTAAAAGGAGTATTACATGCAGATAACTATAAGTGGACACCATTTAGACGTTACAGACCCAATAAGAGAATACGTTACCAATAAATTGTCAAAGCTAGAGCGGCACTACGAGCAAATAACGAGCACCACTGTAATGCTGACCGTGGAGAAATTGAGACAGAAAGCCGAGGCTACAGTTCATGTCAGTGGCGCAGAACTTTTCGCCATAGCCGAGCATGAAGATATGTATGCGGCAATAGATGCATTGGCCGACAAGTTAGATCGACAAGTTATCAAGCATAAAGAAAAGCACCGGGGGCACTAAACGAAACAATGAAAATTACTGACGTCCTCTCTCCTGTCACCACAAAAAGCCGCTTAGCCTGGCCGAGTAAAAAACGTGTTCTTGAAAATTTATCATCCTTGGTCAGTGACTATTTAGGCAATGATGAGGATCAAGCGGAGAATCTATTCCATAGTTTCGTAGCACGTGAAAAACTCGGCAGTACTGCTATAGGGGATGGGGTGGCGATACCACATTGCAGGGCTCCAGGGGTGAAGCGAATCCACGGGTGCCTATTAACGCTTGAAAACCCTATAGATTTTGATTCTGTTGATGATCAACCGGTTGATCTTATTTTTGCATTAATCGTTCCTGAAGAAAAAAATGACGAGCATTTAGCTACGCTGGCGAGAGTAGCCGCACTTATGCAAAAGGGTTCGTCTCGACAATTACTGCGTGAATGTGAAAATAGTCAGGATCTGTACAACACGGTCATAGCGTTGGAGCGAGCTAACTAATGTTGCGTCTAGTTATCGTCAGTGGCCGCTCGGGCTCGGGTAAGACATCCGCTCTCAATATTCTTGAGGATGTAGGATTTACCTGTATTGATAATCTGCCTGCAAGTCTGTTGCCCAATCTAATCAAAGAACTCAACTCAGAGAACTCCGGTAATAGTCAGCTAGATCTAATGAATGATCTCAATTCAGAGGCCGCTAACTATGATACGCAGCTAGCAGTCGGGATTGATGCCAGAAATATCGCCGGTGATCTTAACAAACTCCCAGAAATATTAAGCCAAATTGAGGCCGGAGGCATTCATGTCAGCGTGATTTTTCTGCAGGCACGTCGGACTGATCTAATCCGCAGATACAGTGAGACTCGGCGCAAGCACCCGTTGAGTAGCGATACTGTTGGTCTATCTGAAGCTATTGATCTTGAGGAAGAAATACTTTCGCCAATACTAAAGATTTCAGACCAAAATATCGATACCTCAGGGCTTTCACTGCATCAACTACGAGACCTTATTAAAAATACTGTCGTGCCAAATAGTAGCGATACTATGTCGATCCTCTTCGAATCTTTTGGGTTTAAACGCGGTTTACCTGATGCATCTGACTTTATTTTTGATGTGCGGTGTCTGCCAAATCCTTACTGGAAGCAAGAGCTAAGAATTCAGAACGGCAATGATGCTGGAGTTATCGAGTTTTTAGAGAGTCAGGTGGAGGTGGCTGCCATGCTTGCTGACATTATTGGCTTCTTGACGCGATGGATCCCCAAATTCCAAGCGAATAATCGAAGTTATTTGACGGTTTCTATTGGCTGTACTGGCGGCCAACATCGGTCAGTTTATATATCAAACCGGCTGCATGAGCATTTTTCAAAAGATTACCCCTCTGTACAAATCGTGCACAAAGAGCTGCCTAAGTGAATATTAAAGGCATATTATTATGATCAGTACGAATATTAAGGTTATCAATAAATTGGGATTACATGCCCGCGCCGCTACCAAATTAGCGAGCTTGGCCGGCCGTTACTCATGCTCAATTCATACGGGTGAAACACAGCCTCTAGTCGATGCGAAAAGTATTATGTCATTAATGTTGTTGGCGGCTAATCAAGGAACTGATCTTATATTTGAGTTTGATGGGCTAGGGCAGGAGAAAGCTCAAGCCGCGGTCAAAGAGTTATTTGAGGATTATTTTGGTGAGGGAGAGTGAATTTAGAATTATATTTGGCGCTTTGAAGTTTACCTTCCGACAAATGTAAATATCTCCTATTCTATTTAGGCATACAAAGTTAGAATACTCTCTCGTCCAGCATCAAGTGGATCGACCGGGAATGCAATCTATGATTGTCAGCGATAAATTACTTGCCAAACTCGAAAACTCTATTGATTCAGTCACGCTGAGTCAGGTCAGGCATACCCTTAATAATCTCGCACCGCCCGATATTGCGCATCAACTTGAAATTGCACCTCCAAAGTATCGTCATATTCTTTGGGGTCTAGTCGATCCAGAGGTTTCTGGTGAGGTACTGCATGACTTGTCAGATGATATACAACTAGAATTCCTTAATAAGATGGATGGCGCCGAAGTTGCCTTGCTGACCGAAGGGCTAGATGTAGATGACGTCGTTGATATTTTGCAACAGTTACCAGACAGAGTGATACCAGAAGTATTAAAGGCAATGACACTGCAGGATCGTCAGCGTATTGAAACTGTGTTGACCTATAGTGAGGATACTGCTGGTGGTCTCATGGATACCGAGATCATTACTGTAAGACCGGACATTTCCGTCGATGTGGTACTTAGATATCTTAGGCGTTTTGAAGAAATTCCAGATACTACGGATAATCTTTTTGTAGTAAGTCGTGACGACACGTTTCTGGGTAATTTATCCATAGGTAAGCTGCTTACTTCCTCTCCAACGACCACCGTCCGCGAAGTAATGAATACAGAATTCAAAGCAATTGATGTTAACTTGATTGATTCAGAGGTCGCTATACTCTTCCAGCGCTATGACCTTGTTTCTGCGCCAGTTATCGATCAAAGCAGGCGTCTGCTGGGAAGAATCACCATTGATGACGTAGTCGATGTCATTGTTGAAGATGCAGACCATTCTTTACTAGCAATGGCTGGACTCAGCGACACCGAAGACACATTTTCATCCATTGGTCGCACAGCTCCTCGCCGTGCCGTATGGCTAGGAGTCAACTTACTAACCGCTATACTGGCTTCATCAGCAATAAGTTTGTTCGAAGCTACACTGGACAAAATAGTTGTGCTCGCAATCCTAATGCCTATTGTCGCAAGTATGGGCGGAGTAGCGGGCAGCCAAACACTTACAGTAGTGATTCGAGGTATGGCCTTGGGTCAAGTGGAGAGAGGAAATATAAGCTGGTTACTTAGCAAAGAGTTTGCCGTTGGTGCTCTAAACGGTTTGTTATACGCCGCGGTCATTGGTGGTATCGTTTCGGTATGGTTTCAAGACATCAGAATGGCCGTTATAATTGGGCTCGCAATGGCTATTAACTTAATGGCTGCTGCGCTTACAGGGACTATTTTACCCGTGATATTAAGATCTCTCAAGATCGATCCTGCTCTTGCAGGATCGGTTATTCTTACTACAATTACTGACATTGTCGGCTTTGTTTCCTTCCTGGGACTTGCTGCAGTATTTCTCGTCTAATGGATGATTCTAACCCCCCAACAGAATATGATGGCCCGAGTAAATCGCAACTCAAAAGAGATAGCCATGCACTTCAAGCTATGGGTAAAGAATTAGTTGAAATGCCAGAGGGTAAGTTACAAAAATTCAACTTACCAGACTCCCTTAAAGAGGCGATCTATGAAGCGCGAAAGCTAAAAAGTCGCGAGGCGAAACGCCGTCATCTTCAATATATTGGTAAATTAATGCGTATATCCAATATCGATGAAATCCAAAACACACTGGATAAGATGGACCATCAATCCTTAACCTATCGGCAACATTTTAAACAATTGGAAGTTTGGCGTGAACGGATTATCACTAAAGGGAATAAGGGAATAGAGGCATTTTTAAAAGATTACCCACTGGCTGAGCGACAGCAATTGCGTAATTTACAGCGTCAGGCCAACCGTGAAATAGAACTTAAAAAAGCACCTGTAGCGAGTCGTAAAATTTTTGAATATATTCGATCAGTCTCCGAATAACAGCTTAGTTCTGTTTCGCTTTGTATCAGGTTGTTACTGCACTCTTTATGCAAAACGGAGTCACTGTAATTGATCGACATTTAAGGAGTCGGTCGATGAATTCATACTTGGATCGCCTTCCAACTGTGGAGCAAAAATCTGATCTACTGAGATCTCTAGGTCATCCCATAATCCCTTTATTTTGTAACTAATACTAGAAAGTCGGTCAACCTGCTTGCTGACTAATTTACTGGTAATAAAAACCCCTGCAGCGGCGGGAATACCTCCGAGAAGAGCAACCACCCAAGGCAAATTAGTTGCTACGGGTAAGGTCGCAACCAATTTAGCATCCGCAGTTTCAGTGAGCAAATTAAAGTCTCCCGCCAAACTCATTCTTCCAGAAGGCATCTTTACAATTAGCGGTTTTAACAAACGAGCAGTGCCCTCATCAAAATGCACTGCCCCTTGGAGCGAGTTATAAGCAAAGTTCTCCCCAACAACATCCGAAAAGTCTAGTTGCAATCTGCGTAACCAATTGGCGAAATTAAATAGGCTAATAAGTTTAAGCGCCGGATTAGTACCAACAGAAGAGTTGTAGAAACTGCCTTTACTAAGTTGAATTTCAAAATTCCCCGCAAGATTTTGCTTGGTAAAACCCCATGGACTGTCCGGCCATTGGAGGTTAAAAACAACTTCTCCTGACTCGCTGTCAACTGGTGGTGATAAGCCAAGACCACTAAATAAGTCACCAACGTTTTTAGTAGTGACAGAACCCTTGAGTCGACTATGATATTTTTCACCATCAAATCCCCAGTGAAAATTCGCCCCCTCCCGTTCAGGAGAGCCCGCTAATTTTATTCCAAATATATCACCGTTAATGTTACTAAATGTGGCGCCAGACTCGTCCGACCGCAGATCAAAGGTAAGATCACCCCATAGCGTTTTATCGAGAAATAGCCTGTCAACCGAAAAGTCTAGGGCAGAAAGTGTCCGAGGATCAAAGGCCGCAGTTTCAATTTTCTCTTGTAATAAACTAGTCGGAATACTTAAACGCGCTAAATGTAATGAGGGTATTCGTTGGTTATTAATATCAAACTCTAGATATCCGTCAGCTAAATCACTCAAAAAATTAAGCCCTACATCACCCGCTAAAATTCTGGTCTCGGAACGGATATCCTTAATTCTAATACCGGCCATCTCTAAAAAGTCGAACTCAAGATCAAACACTGGCTGCCACATTTTTTCAGTGTTATCCGAATCACCTCTAAAAAGCTCGATTACTGGGCGCCAAGAATCAATCTCCGTGGTGGGCAGATAACTTCCCACCAAGATAGTATTCTCCGCAGGGAGACTTAGCGTGCGATCAAAATTGATCACTCCTCGATTTAATCGCCCGTCAGTAAAACGCAGGTCACTCACTAGTCGGTTGCCAAGACTTGCCTCAAAACGTGACAACCCGGAATCAAAATGTAATTTAAGCGCAAGTTCTCTTATCTCACCTGTGCCCTTTGCCAACGGCTCTGGAAGCTTTATCTCATTTGACACTAACTGGCTTTTAATTGTTAGCATCACAGGGCTAAACTTGTCTGGTTGAGACTCCTCCGGCTTGTCATCTACAACCGCTAGCAATGTTGAATTGATTTTTAGTAAGCCCTCCACAGGAATAGTGCCAGTCAATATTTTGGACCATGGAAAATCCACTAACTTGACTAAACTATTGGGCTCAACAGAGGTATTAAAAAGAATATTTTGATTGCCATTTTCTTTGTATAAACTGACAGTTATGGGTTGCCGCCAAAACTGGCCCTTTATTTGCTCTGAGTACAAACCCTTAGCAACCGAGAAATTGATAGCTCCATTAAGATCTTTGACTGCTACAGGACTATTTGGGATCGATATCTGGGCGTCTATCAAGGTCCCGAGAACCTGATAGTCGCCTTTATCATATGTTCCGTCTTGTTTTTTCAACGGAATCTGTAGGGCGATCTCAGTTTGAAGTTGTCCCCCATAACCCCAGCTTGCTAAAGGAGCAATATTAGATGCCAAGGTTGAGTTAGCCAAAATATTAACAGCCTGCGCAACACTTGATTCAACACTAGCATTGACTCGCAAAAGATTAGATTTTAATTGTCCTACCTCTGAATTACCTATTTCGATACCCGCATTAATAATATTTGCACCACCCAATGTACCTCGTGAGACTTGCCCTGAAGTAAAGGCATCGTCTACCAGAACAGTTGCATCAAAGTCACGTAATCCCAGCCATTGAGGGTGATAATCTAAATTAGCTCCTTCGGTATCCAATAGTAACTGTGTGGTACGCACTTGCTCTAGACCTACGCCAGGACCAGATCTTTGCAGTAGCCCAAACTGTTTCACGTTACCGCTTAAATTTGCTCTCTGCAGCCACTGCAGTAATGGAGGTGAGAGTTTGTAAGGAAGGTATTCATCCGTATACGCAGCATCAATATTGTTTGCACCCACTATAAGAGTTACCGTGGGCAGGCTTTTTTGTTCGGAGTTGTCTTGCTTCACCGAAAATAAAAAGCTGGCGGCTCCCGCTTCCGTTTTCGCATCTATTACCGAACTTCTCACTATAGTAGTTCTTTCTTTGGCGTTGGCTTGAATATAAACAGTGCCCAGTGCTTGCTCTAGCCGCAAGTAGTCTCTGTATACGGCAGGAAAGAATAGACTGAAACCGTCTTTATCATCGATATGAAAAAGACCCTTATTGCCTTCAATTTCAACATAGCCATTAACGCCCCTAACACCCGGTATACCTTTGAAAGGCTCTATATCAATGTCCGTTAAATTAGCAG
>CAJIZU010000091.1 GCA_905181925.1 gamma proteobacterium HTCC2207 | reverse complement strand
GTAGTTTCTTGTTTGCGGGTCCAACGGGTGTTGGTAAGACTGAGGTATGTAAGCAGCTTGCTAATGTTTTGGGTATTGAACTAGTGCGTTTTGATATGTCTGAATACATGGAACGGCACACAGTTTCTAGACTTATAGGTGCACCTCCTGGGTATGTAGGCTATGACCAAGGCGGTCTGTTAACCGAAGCGGTCAATAAGCAGCCTCACTCGGTCATATTGCTGGATGAAGTCGAAAAGGCGCACCCTGATGTGTTTAACCTATTATTGCAAGTTATGGACCATGGGACATTAACCGATAATAACGGCCGTAAAGCTGATTTCCGAAACGTCATTTTGATAATGACAACCAATGCCGGTGCGGAGCTTATGAGTCGCTCCTCTATTGGCTTTGCTACCCAAGATCACCGTACCGATGGTATGGAAGCGATTAAGAAGATGTTTACGCCTGAATTCCGTAACCGGCTCGACAGTATTGTTCAGTTTAGCGAGTTGGGTATGGAGGTTATAAAAACAGTTGTAGATAAGTTTCTGGTGCAATTGCAATCTCAACTGGATGACAAGAAGGTATTTATTCAGGTTGATGATGAAGCAAGGCTCTGGCTGGCTACCAATGGGTATGACGCCAAAATGGGCGCAAGACCTATGGACAGACTAATACAAGAGAAGATCAAAAAGCCTCTCGCTGAGGAAGTGCTGTTCGGGTCTTTGGCAGAGAAGGGTGGCACCGCATACATAAGCGTAGAGAACGATGAACTTGTGCTCACAACAGACGTTAAAACAGAAGCGACAGCATAAGCTGTCGCAAAACGTTGATTCAATAAAGGGGAGTTGCGCTTACCGCTCGCGGAAAGTAATGCGACCCTTAGTCAGGTCATAGGGCGTCATCTCAACTTTAACCTTATCGCCGGTCAAAATCCTGATGTAGTGCTTTCGCATCTTGCCTGAAATATGGGCAATGATAACGTGATCATTTTCCAATTTCACTTTGAACGTTGTATTCGGAAGGGTGTCGATCACCTCTCCTTCAAATTCTATGTGGTCTTCTTTCGCCATACTGGTTTTACACACCGTTAAAAAAGGCGCAGTTTGCCTTAAAAAGGGCGCCATAGCAAAGTCATTTGCTCAATTTCCAAGTATTTCCCTGCAAAAGCTCAATCGGCTTATACTGCAGCTTGTAGCTCATCTTTTTACAATCTTCTATCCAGTAGCCGAGATAGACGTGACTCAAAGCCAATTCTTTTGCCATAGCAATCTGATATAGCACGGCAAAGTTACCCAATCCACGTCGCGTCTCAATGGGATCAAAATACGTATAAATTGCTGACACCGCATCCGGCAGCACATCCACTATTGCACAGCCAATAAGCCTATTATCAATCCGAAATTCGAGAAACTGCGTGCAATGCCACGCTGTACCTAAGAAGTCTACAAATTGTTCCACTGCGGGTGGGTACATATCGCCGTCGGCGTGCCGTTGGTTAATATAATCGGCATAAACGACATAGTGCTCAGTAATGTCGATGGTTTTCAGGCGTGTAACGCTAATGTCGTTGTTAGCTTTGAGGCAACGTCGCTGAGACCTACTTTGGGTGAACAAATCTACCGGTATGCGCGCAGACACACACGCACTGCAGTCCCCGCACATGGGCGTATAAATATAGGAACCACTTCGCCGAAAACCATTCTCGCTAAGACGCGCATAAAGATCGACATCAATTGCTAAATCAGGGTCAACAAAACCCGTACTTGCACGCTTTCCACTTAAATAGCTACAGGAGTGAGGAGCCGTCTTAAGCAGCTTGATGCGCTGAATCGGGGCGCTGTGGTCGGTACTCATAGAGTCACTTTATATTCTTTTTATTAGTATAAGTATAAGCCTAGTTTTACAGACTGCTATATTTAATCTTTCGTCCATGGACGTGAGGGCTGGTCGTTAAATGTCCAAGACCCTTGCACCGCATTAGCGGCACTTAGGCACTGCAAAAATTTATCTCGCGGCATCATTTCCGACCCCAGAGAGGTTAAATGCGGATTGGTAAGCTGGCAGTCAAGCATCTCTAGACCCTCAGCATTCATCCATCGAAGAAGATGGGCAATCGCTATTTTAGACCCGTTGCTGACTTTGCTAAACATTGATTCCCCACAAAATATACCACCAACGTGTATTCCATAGATCCCACCCACTAGTTGGTCTCCGTCCCAGACTTCAACGGAGTGCGCCTTGCCACATTCATGAAGCCGGTTATAGGCGTCAATCATTTCCGACGTAATCCATGTTCCGCCATCCCCTCGGGGCTCTGCACAAGCAGTAATGACCTCAAAAAACGCTTTATCTGAAGTTACTTGATAGCGAGCCTGGCGCAATTGTCGGCGTAAACTAGTAGAAATATGGAAATGATCTGGGCGAATGACGCAGCGTTCTCTAGGACTCCACCAGAGTAGGGGGTCCTCATCTTGGTACCATGGAAAAATGCCCCGGCGGTATGCTGCCATAAGGGTCTCAGGCTCAAGATTACCGCCGACCGCAAGCAGGCCATCGGGGTCCTGCAGCGCAGTACTCGGATGAGGAAATGTCGGGTTATCGGAATCTAAGACAGCAAGATTCATTAATATCGAGCCCTTTGGTTATGCATGTTAGTAGACCAGTTAGTCGTCCAGATAACGCTCTGCATCTAATGCGGCCATACAGCCACTGCCCGCGGAGGTGACCGCTTGGCGATAAACGTGGTCAGCGACATCACCCGCCGCAAAGACCCCTTTGACACTAGTCTCTGTTGCATTACCATTCAAACCGCCCACTATGGTTAGATATCCATCTTTCATCGCTAGCTTATCGGTGAAAATATCAGTATTAGGCTTATGCCCAATAGCAATAAAAACACCGCTAACATCGATTTCTTTAGTCTCAGAAGTACCCGTAGCAGCCAGTCGTAATCCTGTCACACCAGCCTCATCCCCAAGTACCTCGTCAAGGTTTTGGTTCCATTCTATGGTGATATTGCCATTCTTCTCTTTTTCAAAAAGCTTGTCCTGAAGCATCTTTTCGGCTCTCAGAGCTTCTCTACGATGCACCAGTACAACCTCGGAACAAATATTGGATAAGTACAGCGCCTCTTCTACGGCAGTATTGCCCCCGCCGATAACTGCGACTTTTTGATTGCGATAGAAAAACCCATCGCAGGTGGCGCACGCTGAAACGCCGCGACCCATGAATGCCTCCTCACTTGGGAGCCCCAAATACTGAGCCGATGCACCAGTTGCAATAATGAGTGCGTCACAAGTGTAGCTTCCCGATCCAAACAGTTTAAACGGTTTTTCTGATACATCTACTGAATCAATATGATCAAAAATTGTTTTAGTATCAAAGCGTTCTGCGTGTTTTTGCATGCGGATCATTAAGTCTGGACCCTGGACACCTTCGTCGTCACCAGGCCAGTTATCAACATCGGTTGTTGTGGTCAACTGGCCACCTTGCTGAATACCTGTAATCACTACTGGATTGAGGTTAGCACGAGCAGCATAGACCGCTGCTGTCCATCCGGCGGGGCCAGAGCCAAGGATAATCAGTGGGTAGTGAGTAATATCAGGCATAAAAGTTCTCAATGTAGGTGAATTCAGTGTTAGTCGCGCGTGATAAGCAGATCTGGGGCACATCATAAAGAATCATTGTAATAACGCCAAACGCCTTTTTAATTAAATTTCACGGATTGCATTAAAGAGGCGCTCAGTTCTGTAGTTTACGACAGAATCAGCTACAATTGTCCAAGCCGAAAATATAGGGAAGCTCCCCGTTGACTAACGAAAAGCCAAGAAAAACGCGAAAAACTCAATCAGCCGAAATCTCCTTCACATCGCGGGGTAAGTTACTTTTCGCCGAAGGCGCACTAATCGGCTGGTTAGCGGTGTGTATCATTCTGCTGCTGGCGCTACTTAGCTACTCTCCAGAAGATCCAGGTTGGTCACACACCGGGGCTCGAGAGGATGTAAGCAACCTAATTGGGCCCGCGGGTGCTTGGATGTCAGATATCTCCTTTGCGCTATTTGGAATGATGGCTTATTTGTTACCGTTATTGTTAGGGTTGCGTGCAGTTCAAATCTTGCGAACCTACTTTCTCGACGAGGCAGATCAGTTTGACTCTGCGGCATGGGTTCTGCGTGTCATCGGATTTATGCTAGTGATGATCAGCGCCACATCTCTAGCCAATATTCAATACCAGGATATCTCCAATTCATTCCCCGAAGGAATGGGGGGGATTTTGGGTAAATATACTGGCGATGCAATTATTGCCATTTTCAGCCATACGGGCAGTACGCTGCTGCTGCTTGCGCTGTTCTTATGGGGGTTGACTGTTTTTACTGATATTTCATGGTTCAAGCTTATTGATCGGCTCGGTCTGTTGACTATGATCACTATTGATTCTCTGAGCCATTGGTACATACAGCGTAAAATTCGCGTTGAGGATAAAAAGAAGGCCAAGGCTGCAGTCGCAGAGCGGATCGTCAAAGTAGAGACCGCCGTAAAGAAACAGCAGTTCAGAACGCCGCCGGCAATACAACCTGCAGTACAAGTAACACCGCAGAGCCCACGCGTGCTGCGAGAGCAGCAACAGAAGCTGTTCGATGATAGTAAAGTGGTCGGTTCACTACCACCCATTAACCTACTGGACCCTGCGGATAAAAAAGGCGTGACAGGATATAGCGCCGATTCTTTAGAGCACCTTTCTAGGTTGTTAGAGTTAAAGCTCCAAGACTTTGGAATCAGCGCTGAAGTCGTTGAAGTTCTTCCGGGGCCTGTGGTTACTCGCTTTGAGATCCAACCTGCGCCAGGCATTAAGGTTAGCCGGATCAGTGGGTTGGCCAAAGATTTGGCGCGTTCAATGGCCGTCATCAGTGTACGTGTTGTTGAGGTTATTCCCGGAAAATCAGTTGTAGGTATTGAGATTCCTAACGAAAAGCGTGAAATGGTCAGGTTGAGCGAAGTTCTTTCCTCCGAGGCTTACGACAACTCGACATCGCCGCTAACATTAGCTCTAGGCAATGATATCGCCGGTGTGCCGACAGTCGCTGATCTGGCTCGAATGCCTCACTTATTAGTTGCTGGTACTACCGGTTCAGGTAAGTCAGTTGGTATAAATGCGATGCTATTGAGTCTTTTGTTCAAGGCATCCCCCGACGAGGTCAAACTAATACTGATAGACCCAAAGATGTTGGAGCTCTCAATTTATGATGATATACCGCATCTATTGACACCGGTAATCACCGATATGAAGGATGCCGCAAGTGGTTTGCGCTGGTGTGTTGGCGAAATGGAGCGTCGCTATAAGCTTATGGCTGCCCTCGGTGTGCGTAATATTGCTGGTTATAACCGAAAAATTGAAGATGCTATTAAGGCTGAGAATCCAATTGTTGATCCGCTGTGGACGTTTGACCCTAGTGCCATGGGTTGGGACGCAGAGCAGGAAGCCCCTGAGGCACCCACGCTGGAATCATTGCCTTACATTGTTGTAGTCATCGATGAGTTTGCTGACATGATGATGATTGTTGGTAAAAAAGTAGAACAATTAATAGCACGTATTGCGCAAAAAGCCCGCGCTGCGGGAATCCACCTGATTTTAGCGACGCAGAGACCCTCGGTTGACGTTATTACAGGTCTAATAAAAGCAAATGTACCGACTCGAATAGCCTTCCAGGTATCCTCGAAGATTGATTCACGCACCATTCTAGACCAAGGCGGTGCAGAGCAACTGCTGGGACACGGGGATATGCTGTATTTACCGCCTGGTACCAGCGTACCAGAACGTATACATGGCGCGTTTGTTGACGACCACGAAGTGCATAAAGTAGTCGCGGATTGGAAGCGCCGCGGTGCGCCGAATTATCTATCAGAGATTACCGACGAACGCGCAGTATCTTCCATTGCCGTTCCTGGCTTTGAAGGTGGAGAAGAAGGCGGTGACAGTGCCGAATCGGATCCACTATATGACGAGGCTGTGGCCTTCGTTCTGGAGAGTCGAAAAGCATCAATATCGTCCGTTCAGCGCAAGTTGAGGGTTGGTTATAACAGAGCTGCTCGATTAATTGAGCAAATGGAAGAGAGTGGTATCGTCAGCCCCATGAGTAGCAATGGCGCCCGCGAGATTTTGACGCCCAACCATAAATAAGTTTTTTAAAGAAAGAACCGTTATGAATATTTATCGATGTATCGTCTTTGGGCTCATTATGGCCGCTAGCAACTCAGTTTATAGTCTGACTGTATCCGAAAAATTATCGGCGCTATTACAGCCACTAGATTCCATGTCGGGCACTTTTGCCCAACAGTTATTTGACGCTGATGGTACGGTCTTAGAGTCATCTGAAGGCGTGTTTAAACTCGCCAAGCCAGGCAAGATGCTCTGGCATGTGACCCAGCCCATGGAACAGAAGCTGGTTTCTGATGGAACCGTATTGTGGATATATGACCCCGATCTAGAGCAGGTAGTGATTGAGAGCATGGCAGGTCAATTTAAGTCGACGCCTATTGGCTTGCTTAGTGGTGACAATACAGATCTCGATGAACGTTACATGATCGCTTTGCAAGGAATAGGGACGGACACCCAGTTATTTAGTCTGACACCTAAAGAGCAAGGGAGTCTATTTAGGCGTATTGATATCAGGTTTGTGGGATTCGCGCCTGAGTCTATCTCCGTCATAGATACTCTAGATCAGCGTACTGTCATTGATTTAGCTGAGCTTGGCCTTAACCAGATGATCGATGAGGCCGTCTTTAGCTTTATTATTCCCGATCAGGTAGACGTAATTAACAATGTCAGATGATCTCTTTAGCCAAGAAATCTACCGGCCACTAGCGGCTCGCATGCGCCCAAATAGCCTCGATAACTTCTATGGTCAACAGCATCTCATAGCCCCTAATAGACCGTTGCGCGAAGCTATCGATGGCGGTCTATTGCACTCGATGATTTTTTGGGGGCCGCCAGGTGTCGGGAAAACTACGCTCGCAAAGATAATTGCGCATCGGGTGGATGCACACTTTGAAAGTATTTCAGCGGTTCTGTCAGGGGTGAAAGAAATACGTAGCGCTATAGCTAAGGCGCAAGAACAACGAGATGTGCGCGGTCGTAAAACGATATTATTTGTGGATGAGGTACATCGTTTCAATAAATCCCAGCAGGATGCCTTTTTGCCCTTTGTTGAAGATGGGACCGTTGTGTTTATTGGAGCAACCACTGAAAACCCATCTTTTGAGCTTAATAATGCTCTGCTATCGCGCTGCCGCGTCTATGTTTTGAAAAGTCTTACTGAAGAAGATATTGCCACGGTGGTAGAACAAGCCTTGATAGACACCGAGCATGGGTTAGGGCATCAAAAGCTTCAGTTTGAAAAAAAAGCTTTATCAATGCTGGCCGTCGCTGCGGATGGAGATGCAAGGAGAGCCCTCAATCTTTTAGAGATAGCCAGTGATCTTGCCGGGCAAGGTACTGATGAAGATTCGGTAATCGATAGTGCCATTCTAGAACAGATTTTAGTGGGAGACAGTCGGCGTTTCGACAAAGGGGGAGAGTATTTCTACGATCAGATCTCGGCGCTTCATAAAGCCATTCGTGGTTCGTCTACTGATGCGGGACTTTACTGGTTGTGCCGGATGCTGGATGGCGGTTGTGATCCGATATACTTGGCCAGACGCTTAGTGCGAATCGCTAATGAAGATATCGGCAATGCAGACCCAAGAGCCCTAGATTTAGCGTTAAGTGCCTGGAACGTGCAGGAAAGACTGGGTAGTCCCGAAGGTGAGTTAGCCTTAGCTCAGGCAGTTATTTACATGTCAGCTGCGGCTAAAAGTAATGCTGTGTATAGTGCTTTTAATGCAGCTATGGCAGATGTAAAATCTTTGCCCACCTATGATGTGCCCGTGCATCTTCGCAATGCGCCAACGTCGCTGATGAAAGACTTGGATTATGGGAAAGATTATCGTTACGCTCATGACGAAGAGGGGGCTTACGCAGCAGGCGAAAGCTATATGCCAGAAGAGTTAGCTGGTAAGCAGTACTACTTTCCTACTGATCGGGGCCTAGAAAAGAAGATTAGTGAAAAACTAGATTACTTGCGCAGTCTCGATGATACTGGCGGCCTTACAAACAAGGACAATAAATAATGCATTGGTTTGCAGTAGCTATCGGCGGTGCACTAGGCTCTTTAGCCCGCTATGCACTTAGTACCTATATATTTGACGTATCTAGCCACAAATTTCCCTATGCCACACTTGCGATCAACGTACTAGGTAGTTTTGCGATGGGAATTTTGTTTGTCCTCATCGTAGAGAAGGCCGCGATGCCCTCAGAGATGCGGAGTCTGTTAATGATCGGCTTTCTCGGCGCGTTCACAACTTTCTCAGCGTTCTCGCTTGATGCCCTTGGTCTGTGGCAAAATGGCCATGTTTTTATGTCATTGGTGTATATGCTAGCGACCGTTATTTTATGCCTAATCGCTATCAGCAGCGCAATTTGGCTCACACGACTTTTGTAAGGAATAGAACATGATTGACCCCAAGTTACTGCGCTCGGACTTAGAGAGTATTGCCGAACAATTAACGGTAAAACGCTTTGAGCTAGACTGCGATGGTTTTTTGGCCTTAGAGGCGCAACGAAAGGCGCTTCAATTGCTCGCAGAGGGTGTTCAGCAGGAACGTAATGCCTACTCTAAGTCCATGGGTAAGCTTATGGGTGAGGCTAAAGCTAAAGGTGAAGACGTTGAGCCTTTAAAGCAAAAGGGTGAGCAGTTAAAAAATGAATCGGCCGAGGCAGATGCGGCATTGGCGTCCGTTCAGGAGCAATTAGATACGCTTGTGCAGGGTATTCCGAACCTACCTCATCCGTCAGTTCCAGCAGGTAATGACGAGGATGATAATATTGAACTACGCACCTGGGGCACTCCGGTAACCCTAGGCTTTGAGCCCAAAGATCATGTTGATCTAGGCTCAGACTTGGGCCAGTTAGATTTTGACCGTGCGGCTAAAATCACCGGTTCACGGTTCTCCCAAATGCGCGGGGGTTTGGCTAGCTTACATAGAGCATTAACCCAATTCATGCTCAATACACATATTCATGAGCATGGTTACGAAGAAGTCTATGTGCCATACATTGTAAACCGTGAGTCACTTTTTGGTACCGGTCAGTTACCCAAGTTCGAAGAAGATTTATTTAAGCTCGAGGATGAGCGTGGGTTTTATCTAATACCGACGGCAGAAGTACCGATAACCAACATTTATCGCAACGAGATCATTGATGAGTTACCGATCAAGTTTGTCGCACATACGCCTTGTTTTCGTAGCGAAGCCGGCTCTTATGGACGAGACACTCGTGGCATGATTCGCCAGCATCAGTTCGAAAAGGTTGAAATGGTGCAATTCGTCCATCCCGATAAGTCGTGGGACGCTCTAGAGGAGCTCCTTGGCCATGCAGAAGCTATCCTGCAGAAGCTTAAACTACCCTATAGGACAGTAACACTTTGCGGGGGAGATCTTGGGTTTTCAGCCGCAAAGACCTATGACATTGAAGTATGGCTTCCATCCCAGAGCAAATACCGTGAGATATCCTCATGCAGTAACTTTACTGACTTCCAGGCTCGTCGTATGAAAGCTCGTTATCGCAATGAGCAGGGAAAACCTGAATTACTCCATACCATTAATGGCTCAGGGCTTGCGGTAGGACGCACATTGCTTGCGGTAATGGAAAATTATCAGCGAGAAGACGGTACCATTGAGATACCAGAAGTATTACGCCCATTAATGAACGGTGCTACTTCGATCCAAGCATAGCTATTACGCTACCCGTCACTGACAAGGAATTTTGATGTCTGATTTATTTGATTATGATCTATTTGTAATTGGTGCTGGTTCTGGCGGTGTGCGAGCAGCAAGAATGGCCGCTGCCAAAGGTAAAAGGGTCGCTATTGCCGAGGAGCGCTACCTTGGCGGTACCTGTGTGAATGTCGGCTGTGTTCCCAAGAAGCTGTTTGTTTATGCCTCGCAGTTTCCCGAGCAGCTGCATGCCAGTAAGGGTTTCGGCTGGAATCAACCGAACGAGCTGGTCCTTGATTGGCCGACCTTAAGGGATAATAAAACTACCGAAATAGAGCGACTAAATGCTATTTACCAAACGCTAATCGACAACAGTGGCGCTGAGTTGTTTGACGGTCGGGCTACGGTAGTTGGTCCTAATACAGTGTCTATCAACGGAAAATCTATCCGGGCGCGCACTATTCTGGTCGCTACCGGAGGCTGGCCGTTCATCCCTTCGTTTCCCGGTAGTGAGCATGCTGTTAGTTCCAATGAGATGTTCTTTTTAGATCAACTACCTAAAACCGCTGTGATTGTTGGTGGTGGCTATATTGCGGTTGAATTTGCAGGCATCCTCAACGGCTTGGGCGTAGATACACATCTGGTCTATCGCGGCAGTCATCTACTCAAATCCTTTGATCGAGAGATGAGTGATAAAATTACGCTAGGGATGCGTAACAAAGGCGTACATATGCATCTGGAAACACAGATAACAACTATCGAAAAGAACAGTGATATCTTGCAAGTTAACTTTGCCTCGGGCGACTCTATGTCTACCGGACTAGTGCTTTATGCAACGGGCCGCATTGCTAATACCGCCGAGCTCGGACTTGAAACTGCCTGCATAGAGTTACGCAAAGACGGGTCTATTCCCGTGAACCAACATTTCCAAACCTCAGAACCTTCTATCTATGCCCTGGGTGATGTTATTGACCGTGTACAACTTACCCCTGTGGCTATTCAAGAGGCGATGGTGCTAGTAGATCACTTATACGGGCAAGGTCAGGCGTCGATTGATTATGACAATATCCCTACCGCAGTATTTTGTCAGCCTGAGTTTGGTACCGTAGGCTTGAGCGAGGAGGCTGCGCTAGAGAGCTTTGACAATATTGCTGTCTATACGTCTGACTTCAAACCGATGTTGCAAACGTTGGGTGGTGGCAACGACCGTATCAGTATGAAACTAATTGTTGATAAGGCTACCGACAAGGTCATTGGATGTCATATGGTGGGGGAACACGCCGCAGAGATAATTCAGGGTATTGGGATCGCTATAAAAGCTGGCGCGACTAAAGCTCATTTCGATGCCACAGTGGGTATTCATCCCTCGGCAGCAGAAGAATTTGTCACCATGCGCGAACCGACTCGCTAAAACTGGCTTTTGGCACGCTCGAGTAGGCATAGACTTAGATATTTTAAGTCTGATAAGCTTTTTTCGGCATCTTGGTCATCTTGATGGACGATGACTAAGAGTAGGGCATGAGTTAACTCTAGCCATTGCCGTCCTAATCTCTCAAGCTCAGAGCGGTTATCAGCTATCTCCAGGCGCTTAAACATGCGTGCCATGGCCACGATAATAGTCTCATCATGTAAACAGTCCAGCTCCTTGAGTTCGGGAACGCCGAACATCGCCTGAACCAAAGGTAACAATCCCTCTTGATTTTGGTAGCTAAGTAGCATTCGTTCGGTACTCATCTCGACGAATTTTTTAAGGCTGAGTGTTTCAATAGGGAACTGCTCTAACTCTCGCAGTCCAACATCCATTTCGCTTAACCATCGTTCAGCCAATGCATACAAAATAGCGTATTTATTGGGAAAGTAATGATAAAGAGTCCCTACAGAAACACCGACTGTTTTCGCAACCAGGATAGTGGTTAGGTCATCTTGGCCGACTTTCTCAAGCAACTGAGCGGTAGCCGTTAAAATCTCTTCACGGCGCTGTAAGGCCCGTTTTTGGATAGGCGTTGATCTTGGGGCAAGTTTTCTAAGTGTCGGCATAATAACTTTCCTTAAAATCGATCACGAAGTGAGTAATAGAGCATTGCTGAAACCATACCGGGCCAACGTAGCAGCGTACCGCCAGGAAATTTGTGAGTAGGTAGTTGCGCCATCACGTCGAATCGTTCCAATTTACCACTGATGGCCTCCGCAACCAGCTTTCCTGCAAACGTTGCCGTAGGCACACCATGACCAGAGTAACCCTGCATGTGCCAGATATTATCCTCGACGCGGCCAAAATGCGGTAAACGATTCATAGTAATCGCCAGTGTTCCACCCCAACCATAGTCGATTTTTGTACTGCCTAACTGGGGATAGATTTGCAACATGTACTTACGCACGAAGTTCTTGATATCCTTCGGAAATCCACGTCGATAATTTTCACCTCCCCCAAATACTAATCGATTATCAGCGGAGAGTTTCCAATAATTAATCACAAACCGGCTATCAGCCATTGAAGTGTCTTTCGGAATAATAGCGTTGGCTAACTCATCGCTCAGTGGCTCAGTGGCAAGCACAAAATTGTTAATAGGCATGATGTAGCCGTTGATCTTCGGCTCTAATTTCTCAATATAGCCATTACAGGCCAATATTATCTCTGTAGCAGTCACCTGACCCTCACCGGTTTTTATCACCAGAGGAGCGCCGCCGTAGGAGAGAACACGAGAGTGCTCATAGATCGTCACGCCAGCTTTTACTGCCGCATCTGCTAGTCCAAGGGCATAATTTAAAGGGTGCAAGTGACAAGAAGCCTTGTCCCAGATACCTGCATAAAAGCCGTCGCTACCTACAAACTCACTGAGTCGCTCTTGGGGAATGTACTCCATATCAGTAAAGTTGTAGCGATCCGCTAAAAACTCTACTTCTTCCTTAAGCCCATCGCACAGCCGTGTTTTATGGGCTAGATGCATGTCACCATGCTTTAAGTCGCACTTAATATCATGATCGCTAATTAGTGCCTTTACGGTATCAACCGCCTCCAGTCCCATATCCCAAAGAACACTGGCTGCATCATGGCCTAGCTTATCTTCCAAATCGGCCTGATCAGCGCGCTGACCAATACCCACATGACCCCCGTTACGACCAGAGGCCCCAAAGGCGACCGACTCAGCTTCTAACACGATCACTTTGTAACCACGTTGTGCCAGGTGCAAGGCAGAAGAGAGGCCGGTATATCCAGCGCCAATAATACAAATATCTGCACGCTCGTGACTCTGTAGGCTTGGATGTGCGACTCGAGTATTGGCTGTCGCATCGTAGTAGCTGTGCATAATTGAACCGCTGTAAGTAAGTGAAGATTGACATTATGGTCTTTTTGAATAATAATTCAACTTTAATTGAACAATCATTCAACTTTAAAGCACAAAGGTGCCCCATGACCGACACGCAAGATATTGAGAGCTGGCTGAAAGAACACAAGATTACTGAAGTAGAGTGCTTAGTGCCTGACATGACGGGTAATGCGCGTGGTAAGTTTATTCCTGCAAAAAAGTTTTTGAAGGAAGATAGTCGTCTACCTGAGGGTATTTTGGCCCAGACCGTCACTGGTGAGTACTCTGACGACTTTTGGGAACTGTTGGACACTATTGATGGTGATATGCTTTTGGAGCCTGACGCTAAGACCAAGCGCTTAGTACCGTGGGCCAACGAAAGCACAGGTCAAATTATTCACGATTGCTTTACCAAAGATGGAAAGCCCCACCCATTCTCCAGTCGCAACGTACTCAAACGAGTCCTAGCTCTTTATGAAAAGGATGGCTTAAAGCCGATAATAGCGCCCGAAATGGAGTTTTACTTGGTTGAGAAGAACCCAAACCCGGGCCTTCCTTTAAAGCCGCCGATTGGTCGCTCTGGTCGTCCAGAGACAGCTCGACAGTCATATAGTATCGATGCTGCCAATGAATTTGAGCCGTTTGTCGAAGGCATGTACGGCTATTGTGAAGCGATGAATCTTGATATCGACACTCTGATACACGAATCGGGCGCAGCACAGCTTGAAGTTAACTTTATCCATGGCGAGCCATTAGATCTTGCCGATCAGGTTTTCACCTTTAAGCGAACAGTCCGGGAAGCTGCGCTACAGGAAGATATCTATGCCACCTTCATGGCTAAGCCTATGGCCGATGAGCCTGGCTCTGCCACGCATATTCACCAGAGTATTCTCGACGCTACCACTGGAGCGAATATTTTCACCAACGAAAAAGGGGAATACAGCGAAGCTTTCTTTCATTATTTGGGTGGACTGCAAAAGTACACGCCTTTTGTGATGAGCCTGTATGCGCCTAATGTTAATTCTTACCGACGTTTCACGCGCGAAGTATCTGCGCCAATCAACTTACACTGGGGTTATGACAATCGCACTACAGGGCTCCGTGTCCCTGACGCAGGTCCTAAAAACTATCGTATTGAGAACCGCTTTCCGGGCGCAGACATTAACCCATACCTGGCAATAGCCGCAACGCTTGCCTGTGGTTACCTGGGTATGAAAAACAAGATTCAACCGTCCGCAGCGTTTGAAGGCAATGCCTACGAAGAAGATATTGATGTGCCGCGTACATTAGAAGAGGCTTTGCGCGGACTTCAAGAGAACCAAGAGATCATTGATATCTTTGGCGAAAAGTTCATACAGCTTTATACCTCCATCAAACTGGTAGAATTTGAAGAGTTCAATCGGGTAATATCGTCGTGGGAGCGTGAGCACCTACTACTCAACGTGTAATCATTAGGAGCAGCGCCGTATTGACGGGTCACTAAGGGTTCGGGTTATTTTAGGTTTACAGTGTAAGCTAATGAGAAATATAGTGTTTAGTCTAAATCTACGAGGTGGTCATCATGGAAATTAAGCTTGTCAGCGGGGCCCTAGGTGCAGAGGTTAGCGGTATCGACCTTACCAAAGATACAGATGCAGCTACTTACAAAGTAATTCGTGAGTTACTGGTTCAGCATGAGGTTCTGTTTTTTCGTGACCAAGATGTAAGCCCGGCACAACAACATGCATTGGCATCATCCTTTGGTCCGCTGCAAAGCCATCCGGCCTACGATACCGTGGAAAACTTTCCTGAAATTACCATTCTGGAGAGTACGGCTGAAAAACCTAGTAAAATAGAATGCTGGCATGGTGATATGACCTTTAGAGCGCATCCGCCATTGGGCACGGTACTGCGCTCTAAGATTATCCCTGAAAAGGGCGGAGATACACTCTGGTCAAGTATGACAGCCGCCTATGATGCGCTGTCTCCAGCAATGCAGTCTTTTTTGTCAGGTCTTAACGCGGTACACGATTTTTCTTACGGCTTTCGAGAAAGTCTGGCAGAGAGCGGAGGTAGGGCACGTCTAGAGAAGGCTGTTTTAGATAATCCGCCGGTAGTTCACCCCGTTATTCGAACGCATCCAGAGAGTGGCAAGCGAGTTATTTTCGTCAATGCGCTATTCACTACGCATATTGTCGGGCTCCCAAAAGATGAAAGTAAGGCAATTCTAGGGTTTCTGTTTGAGCATATTCAAACAGCAGAGTTTACGTGCCGCTTTTCGTGGGATGTAAACTGTATAGCCATGTGGGATAACCGCAGCACGCAGCACAAACCAATCAACGACTACTATCCTGCTCACAGATGTCTTGAGCGTATCGTTATAGATGGAGACAAACCCTACTAACTGACCATAAAATCGATCATCCAGCGGGCTACGGCCAGGTGGTCCGTATCTTCACCTAATGACTCTACTGCTTCCTTAAAGCAGTCTTGTGGGTAAGCGTCCTTTCGCAACTTATAAAGAGCGCCGGCATAGGCACTAGAAAACTCAGGATGGCCTTGAAGGGTTAATACGTGCTCATCAAGTGATGTCATGGCAATAGGGCAACCTGGCGTAGAGGCAAGAATACGAGCCCCCGTAGCGGCTTTAAACACTTGATCTTGATGGCTATACAGCAGTTTGAAGCGTTCAGTGCCGGAAAATTTATTAACAAAATCACCATTCAGGCTTGCGACCTTAACCCCAATCTTCCAACCCGTTGAAGCCTTGCCAGCCTCGCCGCCCAGCACGCTAGCAATCAACTGATGGCCAAAGCAAATGCCGATCAACTTTTTCTTTCGTTGATGGAGTAGCTTCACAAATTCCCCTAATACAGTAATCCAGGGAAGGTCCTCATACACGCCGCTTTTACTACCGGTAATGATAAACGCGTCATAATCGTCAATATTGGCGGGATAAACTCCTTGATTGGCTCTAAAAGCCTCTGTCCTAAGTAATACCTGGTCTGTGAGAGCGCGCCCTATATTGGCGTCACTAAGCAACACCTCAAACATATCAGGGTATTCTCCAAAGGTTCCAGCAAGTTCCGGCCTGACATCGTCAGCACGCAAAATAGCGACCCGTAATTCCATTCTAAATAAACTCTTATTTATTAACCGTATTTAGCCAAGTAGGCTTTCAAATCTCGTTTTACTTCGGGTCCATATAAATACAAGCCAATGATGTTGGGGACAGCAATCAAAAATACCATTGCATCAGAGAAATCGAGGACCGCAGACAACTGAATCATGCAGCCGAGACAGATAAATCCACAGAATATCCCTTTAAAGATCAGCTGCGTAATTACGCCTTCGCCAAACAGATAGGTCCACCCCTTTAGGCCGTAGTAGGCCCAAGCAATACTTGTGGAGAATGCAAACAACAGGGCAGCTATGCTCATAACATAGGGCGACCAGCTAATATGATGAGCAAAGGCCGCAGATGTAAGAGCTATACCTTCAAGCCCGCCATCCATAAGGCCGTTGGGATACGCAGTTGTAACAATCACCAAAGAGGTGAGGGTGCATATCACCATGCTATCAATGAATGGCTCCAGTAGCGAAACAAGCCCTTCGGTCACTGGCTCATCGGTTTTAACCGCCGAATGTGCAATGGACGCCGATCCAATACCAGCCTCGTTAGAAAAGACGGCACGTTGAAACCCAATAATCATAGCACCAACCGCGCCGCCCGTTACGCTACTAGCCTCAAATGCACTAGACACGATCAGCCCAATGGCGCCTAGTAAATGCTCAGCGCTCATAGCAATAATAAGAATCGCAGAGAACACATACAGAACCGCCATAAAGGGCACTATTTTTGAGGCCACATTGGCGATTGAACGAATGCCACCAATGATTACAGCGCCTACGGAACTGGCCAACAGCAGACCGAACAACCACCCTTTGTCAGCAAAAAAGCTGTCCTCACCACCTGTAATGCTTAAAACCTGTACGTAAGCCTGGTTGGACTGGAACATATTACCAATACCAAAACAACCTATCACCAGCGACACCGCATAAAACCCGCCGAGTAATTTACCTAATTGTGGAAACCCTCGATCTAATAAATAACGCTCTAAATAATACATAGGGCCGCCTGATACGGACCCATCAGCGTTCTCGCGCCGATACTTAACACCTAGAGTACATTCGACGAACTTAGTCGACATGCCCAGAAAACCTGCCATAAATAGCCAAAATGCTGCACCTGGGCCACCCAATGTAATGGCCACTGCAACACCTCCAATATTACCGACTCCCACCGTCCCAGATATCGCCGTTGATAGCGCCTGAAAGTGTGAAATCTCACCCGGGCCCCTCGGTTTTCCGTTTTTACCACTAACAATATTAATGGCACTTGAAAAACCACGAATATTAATGAAGCCTAGATAAGCAGTAAAAAATACGGCGGCGGTAACCAACCACAACACAATCAGCGGAAAGCCTTGTCCAAACACACTAATTTGGTAAAAAACAATGTCGGATAAACCCTGCGCTATGGGTTTTATGAGCTGGTCTATTTGTTGGTCTAGAGACATTTTGAATTCTTATAGTTGTTTGCAGAGGAGCATACTAGCATGCTCTATGGAAAATGATAAAAACAGCTATCCACGTATAAATAGATGCTATACACCAATTGTGAAAATCGGTATTCTTTGTTTTCTGAATTTAATAAATAACTGGAGATTTAAATGAAAAAAGTACTGATAAGTATACTATTGCTGGCTTTTGTCCAGACATCTTATGCAGGACATCACGAACAAGGAGGTGCTTTAGCACTAGAAAAACGTCAAGCTGATTCTGAAATGACTATGACCTCATTGACGCTGGGCGATACAGAAACCGTCATTAACGCCAAAGGAACCATGGGCGAGTACGGGACTGTCTATGTTACCTACAAACTTAGTTACAACGCTGACAGAGTCAGTGGCTTTGTAAGTGGGACAGGGCGGGGGGCAATCAATTCGGATACCGTTGTTGGCGGCGCCACCAGAGGCGTATGGACTAGAAAGGGATCTGTCGTGCAGATTCGCCAAGTAGTCCAGATTAGTGATGGCAGTCAAAACCTCGATGTTATTGATATTGATATGCTAAGCGATACCTTTATCATCAAGGCATATACTCTAAAGTAGCGAACTAGATCTTTAAACCCCAAGAGATGAGTGACTAGCATCTCTTGGTTTTTTCTATAAATTACCTTTAATATATTATTTAAGTAACTGTTTTATATATTTAAATTATACCTCTCTCTGTTTGCCGCTACGGGCACGATCTTTCATATCTGACTGGATATAAACTTGGTCAGTAGTACCCATACTGGCATGGCCCAAGTCATCAGCCATGTGCTTAAGAGGGCGCGTAGCAATGTCTTTTGATGCTCCAGTGTGCCGTAACCAATGGGTTGTTGCCTCACGCAACGCTTGAGCCTCGTCAACAAAGCCTTCTGCCGCCATTTTATCGTGGGCCAAATCAAACGCATGCTGAACAATCCTTCTCAACTGTCGAGCAGTCATACCCCCCACACCTCGATTTTTAGCCACTAATGCCGCATTTAGGCCAAAACTAACACTTTGAGACTGCCTGTAGTCCTGGTAACGCCCAATATAGGGGCTTAGGGAGCTTGGCACTGATACATCACGTATTTTATTGCCTTTGCCGAGGACCTTTAACCAGCTATTACCATCACTGTCTTGCCAAAAATGCTTCCACACTGGCTCCCAATTATTACGATCAGACAGCTCAGAAACCCGCAGATACAGAGTTTTAAGCATGGCAATCACAAATAATGTTCGCTCATGCTCGATATCCTTGTCCGCAGCGGCTCTTGCACAGTCCAAAACAAAGTCCCATTGCAAGTCAGACAAACGCTTAATACTTTTAGAGGTTGCGCCCTTAATGAGAAACGGCGATTGTTTACGAATCGCCGGAATTGGATTGCCAAAGGCATAACCCTCGTCGGTTAAATAATCATAGAAGCATGACAGTGCCGAATAACATATCTTCATGGCTTCGTGGGACAACGAATGACCGCTGGTGGTTGTCGGGATAGTCAAACCGCTGTCTAACGCTTTACGACGATCCTGTTTGGCGATTTTCACGACAAATGGCCGCCAGTTTTGATTTTGACGAGCCTGTCCGTCGATGGGCCTAAATCGATCGGCCACAGATGTTCCCACCCAATGTGCAGGCGGACTGTGCACAAAATCAAAGTACGCCTCTAAATCAGGCCGTCTAAGTGCGATAACGCTCTTGTTGGCTACAGTCCACGACCAAAGTAACAAACGTTCAACTTCGTTGCGATAACTACGATAAGTAGCTTCACTTTTGCGACTGTAGCTTTTAAGAAAGGATGCGGTGTAAAAAAACTCTTGCTGGGCATCGGGGATCTGCTCAGTAATCTTGGAGACGAACTGTTTAGAGTCTGGATAGTCATGGAGCATAGCAGCACCCATGGGAAGCGTGACGAACGTCTTGTGAGCGTCGAACAATGGACAAGCCTTAAATACCTTAGACATAAGTGTTAATGTCCTATAAACAGTTATAGTGCTAAAACAGTACTGTATCAGGGGCATTGTGGATTGTCTATCTATGTCTACTAATTAGAGTTAGCGGACATAGCGGAAAGGTAAAGGTAGCATTACTCTGGAATATCGATAGCCTGATAACCCATGCAGCTTTCCCCAGCTAAACTACCCAATGTTGGGCGACCTACTTTCATGTAAAACCCTATACTCTAACCCAGCTATACGATGCTTTATTGCTTGTTGGTACTCTACTGAATTGAACATCTCAAGGTAGGCTCTCCGAGACGGGTATCTGACTATGATCAAGTCATCGTAGTTCTGCGATTCATCACCAACAAATTGAT
>CAJIZU010000090.1 GCA_905181925.1 gamma proteobacterium HTCC2207 | reverse complement strand
GGTATCCAGAGCTGAACAGGATACCTACACTCTTGAATATCCCTGTCACTCTTCGACGGAACGGCGTTGGTTTATTATGAAAGTGGGTCAGTTCGTACTCAGTGATATGCAGTATCTCGTGGTTTCTCATCAAGACATTACACAACGAAAACTTGCAGAAGAGAAGGTGGCTAAACTCGCAAGACTTGATGACTTGACGGGGATACCTAATCGTCGAAAATTCGATGAGAGTCTGAGCCTGCAGTGGAAGCGAAGCATCAGAATGAATACTCCTATCTCCCTGGCAATGATTGATATCGATCACTTCAAACAAGTTAATGACACCTATGGTCATAGTATAGGTGACAAGTACTTAACGGTATTGTCCTCTATTTTTTCTAGATCGACTAACCGCCCAGATGACATTTGTGCTCGCTATGGTGGTGAGGAGTTTGCTGTTTTGCTGGGTGCTACCGATAGAGCTGGAGCGGTACAAGTGATCGATCAGTTGATTAAAAGTGTTAGACATTTAAAAATCCCTAATGAAAATGCATCAACTAAGCCTATTATTACCCTAAGTGTCGGCCTTAAAACCGTGTATCCCAATAAAAATGATAGCTATGAGGATTTCTTGTTAGCGGTGGATAAGCTGCTTTACACGGCAAAAACCGCGGGCCGTGACACTATGGCGGTTAGTGTTTCTAGCGAGAAACTAGATACCACTGAATTTGAACTGATCAATTAGGGTGCTACACTCACGTTTGTTGACTATTAGGTACGGCGCACCATATTCATGATGGAGGGAGGTCTCTAATGTTGAGCCGTATTATCCTTGAGTCCTCTAAAGAACTAGCCTATTCTCAAGTACCTAAATTTTGTCCGGTATTTCATCACTGAGTAGTTGTATCCAAATATTTGAACAGTAGACCGTGTTTAGACTATATGGATGCTTACTTTTTCTCTTTGGGAGAGGCTTTTGTTAGCGATCACCACAACCGATGTATATGCCGTCGGTATTCCCATAATATTAGGACTTATCTGTCTGGAGGCTCTATTTTCCACCTTTCGGAAACGTGGTTTTTATAAACTTGGCGATACAGCGGGAACGGCTGGATTATTGGCGGGTAATGTCTTTGTGTCACTCATGACCCAGGGTTTGGTCCTTGTCCTCTATTTTTCTCTGTACCAGTTTAGAGTCTTCACTGTTAACGACTTAATGCCGGTTTGGGCAGTTTGGTTGCTAACGCTTGTGATGATTGATTTTGTGTTTTATTGGTATCATCGCAGCGCCCATAGAGTTAGGTTTTTATGGGCGATCCATATGAATCATCACTCTAGTGTCGAGATGAACTTCTCTGTTGCACTAAGGCAAGCATGGTTTGGGCCTATTTCTAAAGTACCGTTTTATGTAATCATGCCTTTGGTGGGTTTCGACCCCAGTATTACTTTAGTGGTGGGTCTTATCTCACGACTTTGGGGTGTCTTGGGTCATACGCAGTGGATTGATAAGCTCGGTTGGATGGATAGTGTTTTCAATACACCATCTACCCACAGAGTGCATCATGGAACGAACCCTGAATACATCGATAGTAATTATGGTAATTTATTCATTGTGTGGGACCGTTTATTTGGTACTTATGCGAAGGAAGATGCCCAAGTTATTTTTGGCTTAGTTAATAATGTAGAGACAAACAATCCCGTAAAAATAACTTTTCATACATGGTCTGCCATCTTTTCCGACGTAAAAGGTGCACGGTCATTCGCTGAAGTGGGTGGTTACATTTTTGGACCTCCAGATTGGTCACCCCAAGACGTAAAAAATTCATGATAATTCTATGAGAATGGAAGAAGAGGCGATATGACTCGTTTTGGAAAGATGTGTTTTGTCCTGTTTTTGGTGATATCAATATCGGCTCATGGGGAGATCAAAACACCTTATATCTTTATTTTGGGCGTAGCCCAAGATGCTGGGTTTCCGCAGGCAGGCTGTTACAAAGCCCATTGTATGGAAGGCTGGAACAACAAAGAGAAAAGACTAAGCGCAACATCACTGGCTGTCATCGACAATGAAAATCAAAAGAAATATCTTTTTGAAGCAACCCCCAATTTACCTGAGCAGCTTTTCTTATTGGAGCGGGAAGCTCCCAATCATGATCTTGACGGAATCTTTATAACCCATGCGCATATGGGACATTACACTGGATTGATGTATTTGGGAAAAGAGGCTATGGGAGCCGATCAAACCCCCGTTTATGTGATGCCGAAGTTAGAGCAATATTTGCGCAAGAATGGTCCTTGGAGTCAGCTAGTGAGCCTAAAAAATATAGTTCTAGAGCCTCTTCGTGATGAGATGCCAATGGCGGTTAATAATCTGGATGTTATACCTTTTTTAGTACCCCATAGAGATGAGTTTTCTGAAACCGTTGGCTTTTCTATAAAAGGACCCAACAAAACAGCACTGTTTATTCCCGATATTAATAAATGGTCTCTATGGAAGAAAAATATTGCAAGCCAGGTCAAGGCTTCAGATTACGCACTAATAGACGCGACCTTTTATGACAATAAGGAATTACCTGGACGCGACATGTCTAAAATTCCGCACCCATTTGTTGTTGAAACCATGGATGCCTTGTCTGAGCTATCTGCACAACATCGCGCCAAAGTATGGTTTATTCACATGAATCATACTAATCCATTGCTTAATTTAAATAGCGAACAGGCAAAACTAGTTCGTGATCGAGGCTTTAATATAGCCACTGCTGGCTTGAGACTGCCGCTCTAGAGGTACGTATCGCCGAAGTTACAAAGGAGTTCTTGAGATGTCGTTAACAATAGCTTTAATTTTGACCGCCGTCGCTAGTGCCTATGTTTGTCGCACAATCGCCAACGAACGCCATGCGAGTGCGCGTTTTTGGATTTGGATGGGGTTTATATTTGGGCCTTTTGCAATTCCCTTTGTGTTTTTTTCAAGGCCCGTCACTATTTCAGAGAAGGCCCCAAAGTAGTTAAATTTACTTAACCGAACACACCTTTGAAAAAGAAGAAAAACACAATAGCTAGGCCAGCACCAGCAGGCAATGTGACAACCCAAGATAAGAAAATTGACCCTATCATACGCAAGTTCAGTGCACCGATACCGCGGGCCAGGCCCACCCCTAGAACTGCTCCAACTAAAGTATGAGTGGTAGAGATGGGTAGACCAGTACCTGATGCAAAGACTACCGTGGCTGCGGCCCCTAACTCAGCAGCAAATCCTCGACTAGGCGTTAATTCAGTAATCTTACGCCCAATTGTACCCATAACTTTATAGCCATAGGTGGCTAAACCAAATACTATACCTGCCCCACCTAGCAGTAATATCCAACTAGGCATTGCACTTTTTGCTGCAATATCACCGCCAGAATTTACAACATTAACGACGGCAGCCAGAGGCCCTACTGCGTTGGCTACATCATTGGAGCCGTGCGCAAAGGCCATACTACAAGCGGTGAAAATCATTAATACTGCAAACACTCTTTCTACATTAGCAAAGCGATTTTCTTTCTCCAAGGCCTCATCTCGCTCTACTCTTGCGAGCAAGAAAGAGCCTAGGATGGCTACGGAAATACCAAACATTATTGCCCAGACGACTGACTCACCAAAGGTTAGTGATACACCAATATCCTTAAATACATGCTTAAGCCCTTTGAGTATAGTTACCATGGCCATTAGAAAGCCTACTGCAAACATGTACATAGGGGCATATTTCTTAGCGCGCGCAAATGGGTCATCTTGAATTAAAATAAGATTTTGCACACTACGGAAAATAGCAAATGATATGGTGCCTGCGATGACTGGCGACACTACCCAACTGGCAACAATTGTGCTCACTTTAGACCAGTTTACTGCATCTGTAGAGACTCCGACTGCCGCAAAGCCAACAATTGCACCAACAATAGAGTGTGTTGTTGATACAGGCCAGCCCTTAAAGCTAGCAATCATCAACCAGGTACCCGCAGCAAGTAGTGCCGAGAGCATTCCATAGACAAGAAGGTCAGGGGAATCAACAAATACATCAGTGTCGACAATGCCTTTGCGAATTGTTGAGGTAACTTCCCCTCCCGCTAGGTAAGCACCCGCGAATTCAAAAACCATAGCGATTAAAATTGCTTGTTTAATCGTTAGTGCTTTTGAGCCTACGGACGTACCCATGGCGTTAGCCACATCGTTCGCGCCGACTCCCCAGGCCATAAAAAAGCCAAAAAGCCCAGCAAGAATAATTAGTAGCGTGCCGTACTCGTTAAATAATTCCATGGCAATCAGTCTCTTAAATTAAGTATTATTTTGCTAAAAGGAGTTCGAGTTGATTGCCTACACGCTCGGCTATGTCGGCTATTTCGCCAATATTATCTATGACGTTATAAAGGAACATAACGTGAACCGGGGGAATGTCAGCTTCGATTTTAAAGAGACGATGACGCAGCTTGCGCTCTCTTTTATCGACTTTTTGTTCTTGCGTATCTAAATCACGAATTAACTTTTTAACGAATTTTACCTCTTGGCCAGTAAAACCAGTTTCTAGGAGTTCGTCGAGTTCTTCGATTGCCTTCCGCGCTTTCTCGCAGGTTTCAATGGCGCTCTTCACATAGGCAATGAAGTCAGACTGCAAAACTGCTGGAATAGCCATTTCACGGCCTAAGACAATGCCACAAACGTCTTTAGCGGTATTAGCGATATTATCTTGTTGAGCCAAAATTCCGAGTAAGTCACCGCGAGAAACAGGCATAAATAAGCTTTTCGGCATATTGAGACGAAACTGCTTTTTCAGTTCGTCCGCTTTGTTTTCGTCATCGCAAATTTCATCGAAAATCTCACTTGCCTTTGGCCAGTCAGCCGCAATAACGGACTCGAAGAAGGGCTCTAGCTTAGAGGCGCAGACCACCACCAGTGACATATGCTCTTGAAGAGGCCTTATAGGGGATTTTCCAAACAGGTTTGAAATTGAATTACTAAATACCATTGAGGATCTCCAAGTTAACCGCATTATAAAAGCTTGTCATAAAAATGAAATACTTTTATTTTATGTTTTCGTGGCTTTTTTAAGCTTGAGCATATTGCTCATTGCGTCCAAGCCAGCGACGAATTAGTGCATCTACATTTTCAGGATAGTTGACTAACAATGTCTCTGCGATAATTTTGATATCTGGCAGCATATGGGCATCTCGCTGCAGATCAGCAATATGTAATTGCATATTGCCTGTTTGGCGAGTGCCGAGAACTTCCCCAGGGCCTCTTAATTCAAGATCTTTCTCGGCAATCTTAAAGCCATCAGTAGTTTCACGCATTATCTTGAGACGAGCATTGCCATTCCCAGATAAAGGGGCACTATAAAGTAGAACGCAATGACTAGCCTCTGTTCCACGCCCCACCCTGCCGCGCAATTGATGGAGTTGGGATAGACCCAGTCGTTCAGAGTTTTCAATGATCATTAGGCTTGCATTTGGTACATCCACACCAACTTCTATAACGGTGGTCGCTACTAAAAGATTGATGGTGCCATTTTTAAAGGCCTCCATGATTTCAATCTTTTCTCTAGGTTTTAAGCGGCCATGGATAAGGCCAATCGATAATTCGGGTAAAAGTAATTGTAGCTCGCTAGCGGTCACCTCCGCAGCTTGGGCTTCTAGAACATCGGATTCTTCAATCAAAGTACAAACCCAGTAAGCTTGGCGACCATTCACACAGGAAGCACGCACTCGTTCAATAACATCATTTCGCCTTAAGTTATTCAATACCAAGGTATCTACCGGTTTTCGTCCTGGTGGCAGTTCATCAATGATAGAGCAATCAAGGTCAGCATAGGCACTCATAGCCAGGGTTCGTGGTATGGGGGTGGCTGTCATGATTAGCTGATGAGGTGCGGAACCGCTAGTTTCCTTAGATAAAGTGGGGACAAATCCTTTTTGACGTAGGGCTAGTCGTTGATGCACACCAAAACGATGTTGCTCATCAATAATACTTAATCCAAGATCATTAAATTCGACCGTCTCCTGAAATAAGGCATGAGTACCAATAATCATCTGCGCCGTTCCGTCGGCGATGGCTGACAGTTTAAGGACACGGGCCTTACCTTTGATTTTGCCCGTAAGCCAGGTGACTTCGATTCCTAAGGGTTTGAACCAGTGCTCAAAGTTTTGACGATGCTGATCGGCAAGAATTTCGGTAGGAGCCATTAGTGCAGCTTGTTTGCCGTTTGCTATCGCTTGCAGGGCAGCTATAGCGGCTACCACCGTTTTTCCTGATCCTACATCACCTTGCACCAAACGAAGCATTGGTACGGCAGAGTCTATATCTTTATTGATTTCATCCGCGACCCTTGTTTGAGCGTCAGTTAGCTGAAAATCCAGTTGTTTTAAAAATGCGGACTTGGCGGTCTTGTCTTCCCTGAGAACAGGCGCTCCTTGTTGTTGAATCTTTTGTCGCAACCGCAATAGGCTCAGATTATGAGCGACTAATTCCTCAGCTGCGAGTCGCTGCTGCGCCGGATGTTCGCCTGCTGCGAGCAGATTCAAAGTCGTGCCAGGTGGCGGGTTATGCAAAAACATGAGGGCCTCCACCAAAGAGTAAGCGAGCTGGTGCTTGAGCCCGGCATTATCAAACAGCGGAAGAAGCTCTTGAATAGACTGCTGGCCAAGCTTATTTAAGGCTTGAGTACAAAGATCTCTAATACGACTCTGGGTAATACCCTCGGTGGCGGGGTATATAGGGGTTAGTGTTTCCTCTAATTGTTGAGGTTGGTTAGTATCGATATGCTGATATTCTGGATGGTAGAATTCTACACCCGATACTCCTCGTCTTGCTTCGCCAAAACATCTCAGTCGAGCGCCAACTTTGAGACGCTCTTGCTGAGCTTTATTGAAATGAAAGAATCGTAGCGTTGTTGTACCTGTATTGTCCTGTATGCGGCAAACTAAACTCCGTCGTCGGCCGAACACTACATCACTGGCACGGACCTCACCCTCAATGACGACTTCTGTTTGTGGTTGAACGCCACCAATTGAGGTTATTTTAGTTCGATCGATATAGCGCAGAGGCAGATGAAACAAAAGGTCTTGGATACTATACAAGCCAAGTTTATTTAATTTCAGAGAAAGCTGTGGACCAACCCCCCGTAAATTGTCAATGCTCGCATTGTCTAAACTCTGGGCATTCATTCAGTTTTAGTTATCCCAGGTAAATTACTCAGATAAATAGCATTGCGCAGCGCGTCTATGGCTTTATGACGGGGAAAGCTCACGCGCCAAGCAATGGCCGTAGTTCTAGAGGGTGATATTTCTGCAAATGGTTTAATAACTAAGCCATCGCTTCGATCTACAGCACCAATTGCCGCAGAGTTTGGCAATACTGTGATCCCCAGCCCAGAGGATACCATGTGGCAAAGTGTTTCTAAGGAACTACCTTCGGTCATTGTGCGGATTGAAGCCTCAGAGGAGCGGTTCTGGTTGATGTTGGGTAATATTTCAGTGACCTGGTCCCTAAAGCAATGCCCTTCACCCATCATCAATATATTTTCGTTATCTAAGTCTGATTTTTTAATGGCTGTCTGGCTGGCGAGGGCATGATCTTTGGGCAAAAGAACAACAAAAGCTTCTTCATAAAGAGGTTGAACGACGATATCTGGTTCACTAAAAGGAAGGGAAACCAGTATTACATCAACTTCGCCGCTTTTAAGCCGTTTCCTCAAGCTACTGGTATAACCCTCTTCAATCACAAGATGCATGTCTGGGGCGGTCTTTTGTAATGGCGAAATAAAGTATGGGAAAAGATAGGGCCCAATAGTAAAAATAGCGCCTATATGTAACGGCGTACTGAGCTGATTACTACCTGATTTCGCAATATCTTTAATTGCCGAGGCTTCTTCCAAAACACGCTGCGACTGATGAATGATCTGTTGACCTATTGGAGTGGGGCGGACATTACTTTTAGAGCGTTCAAAAAGATTAACGCCAAGCTCACCTTCAAGTTTTTTTACCGCTATACTCAGCGTTGGCTGACTGACGTTGCATAGTTCAGCCGCTTTACCAAAGTGTTGAGATTGGGCCAGAGTGACAATATAGCGGAGTTCGGTTAGTGTCATATAAAACTCTTAATGTTGGGAAACCCATGATAGCTAATTTTAATCAATACGGGTGATGTAATTGAAAATATTGTTAGCAGGCTGCGGCGACATTGGCCAGGGTGTGGCCGCGAAACTTGCTCCTAGTTACCAATGTTTTGGGCTAAGGCGCAGCGCCTTTGTTTTTTCTGACCGGATAACCTCGATTGTGGGGGACCTGACTGATCAAAAAAGAATAGCGACAGTGTTTGAAGAAAAGTTTGATGTTGTAGTGGCAACGCTTACGCCAAAATCACGAAGTGAGGAGGCCTATAACAAAGCCTATGTTGAAACGTCAGAAGTCCTGATGACTGTGATTAATCAAGCAACCTATCAGCCGAAATTAGTGATTTGGATATCTAGCACTAGTGTCTTTGGCGAGCATTCATCTGGTTGGATGGATGAGAGTTCGCCAACACGACCAACCAGTTTTTCTGCTCAAGCTCTACTGAAAGCCGAGCGTAATATTGACGAGTTACGCTGTAAACATATCGTGATTAGATTTTCAGGTATTTATGGCCCTGGGCGTAGTAGGCTTATTAGCGAAGTTGAGCGCGGTATTGGTCGGCCAGCCAAGCCAGAGTATTGGACGAATCGTATTCATAGCGAAGATTGTGCGAGCGTTATTGTGCATTTAATTGACGCTTGGTTAGCAAATTCACCTTTGGAATCATTGTACATAGCAACGGATTGTGAGCCAGTAACACAGCATAATCTAAGAAAATGGTTAGCGGAAAAGATCGGCGTCAGGCTTACGGAGCAGCCCAGTGAAAAGGGTGTGAGGCGTTGCCTGAGTAACAAAAGACTAGTACAGACTGGGTATCAATTCATATTCCCGACCTATCAGGAGGGATATCAATCGTTACTCAAAGGCATAGGTAAATAACTAAATAAGCCTGACTAAACCACCATGATGCCGTCCATTTCTACCCTAGAATCTTTCGGAAGAGCTCGCACGCCAATGGCCGCTCGGGCAGGATAAGGCTCTGCGAAATACTGTCCCATAATCTCGTTAACAATGGGAAAGTTACTGAGGTCCGTCAGAAATATATTTAGTTTCACAATACTACTGAGATCTCCGCCAGCAGCTTCGCAAACAGCGGTTAAATTATCAAATACTTGGGTGATTTGAACGGCGACATCATCACTTACAATTTTCATTGTTTCTGGATCTAGAGGAATTTGACCTGATAAATATACAGTGTTATTAACCTTGACCGCTTGGCTATAAGTACCTATTGCCGCAGGCGCTTGATCAGTATGAATAATGGCTTTGTTGGGCATAAAAGTCTCCTAATAGACAGTTATTTATTTTTCACTCTATAAATTCTGCGTACTGATTTCAAGCTGCGTGCTCTGCGCATTATATCAGCAAGATGGATTCGATCTCTAACGGTTAGCACTACATCGACAATACTCGTAAATGCATCCTTCTCATTGACGCTTATATGCTCAATAGTGGCATCCTCTTCGGTCATTCTGGACGCTAGAGCTGCAATAAAGCCACGCTCTGGGGTTACCTCTGCTTTTAGTTCAACTGCAAACTCTCCCTTAACTACGGGTGACCAAAGCAAAGACATGCATTTTTCGGGATTTGAACGAATTTCTTTTAGATTGCGGCAGGATTCAAGGTGAATAACAAGACCTTTCCCCGGCGTCATATGCCCGAGGATAGGATCCCCAGGAATAGGATGACAGCATCGCCCATACTGCAATACAAGCCCTTGTGAAGAATCAATGACCACTGGCAGGTTAGGGTTTTTATGGTCATCGGACACGACACGTTTATTGGGTAAAACCATTAAGTTAGCCACTGCAAACGGCACTCTATTGCCGAGTCCAATTTGTTGCAGAACGAACTCAAATGTTGAGGCGCCGGTTTCTTTTAATAAGCGCTTTATCTGCGATTTTTTTAGTTGTTTGTAGCTTGTCCCTAAATTTCCTAGAGCATGATCTAGGAGGCGCTTGCCTAAATCTACCGACTCATCATGCTGCTGATTTTTGAGAAAGTGACGAATAGCACTTCGAGCTTTTGCTGTGACGACAAAATTTAGCCAGCTTGGGTTCGGCTGGGCACCTGCTGCGCTGATAATATCGATTTTTTGCCCGCTTTGTAAAGGCTCTGACAAAGGCGTGAGCTGTCCGTCGACATGACAGGCAATGCAGCGATCGCCTAACCCGGTATGTACCGAGTAAGCAAAGTCAATGGGAGTTGCACCCGTGGGTAATTCTATAATTTTACCTTTTGGCGTAAACACATAAACTTCATCTGGGAAAAGATCAGCTTTTACGTGCTCCAAAAATTCAAGGGAATCCCCTGCTTTTTGCTGCATTTCGAGTAGGCCTTGCACCCATCTTGCAGCTCGACGGCGGCTAACTTCAACATTATTATTGCTCGATTTATATTCCCAGTGAGCGGCAATACCAAAATTCGCCATAGCATCCATTTCACGCGTACGAATTTGAACTTCAATGATAACGCCATGCATTCCAACTAACAGCGTATGTAATGATTGATAGCCATTAGTCTTGGGTATAGCAATATAGTCTTTGAATTCACCGGGAACCGGTTTGTAGATATTGTGCACGATGCCCAATGCTCGATAGCAGTCATCAACATTATCAACCACTAGTCGAAAAGCAAAAACGTCCATGATATCGCGAAAGGATTTTTTCTTTTCGCGCATCTTCAGGTAAATACTCCACAGATGTTTTTCTCGCCCTTTGACCTCTACATGCACTGACTCGCGCTCCAATCGCATCTCTATTGCTTGCTGTATTTCAGTCACCACTTCCTTACGATTTTTTCGAGATGCTTTGAGTGCCTCCCTCAGCCGACGATGGCGCAGCGGATACATGGCGGCAAAGCCCAGGTCTTCAAATTCTAGGCGAATATCGTTTATGCCCAGTCTCTGTGCAATAGGCGCATAAATATCAATGGTTTCTCGAGCGATACGACGTCTTTTTTCAGGAGATAATACGCCGAGGGTACGCATATTATG
>CAJIZU010000089.1 GCA_905181925.1 gamma proteobacterium HTCC2207 | reverse complement strand
GAGGCAACCATGGTGTCAAATGCTAGTTCGACGCCGGCTTTGATCATGGCGACTAAATAAATGCCCTTATCGTAGAACTCTTGCTCGGTGATCTCAGTGTCGCAGTCTGCGGCTTGCTCAAAGCTGGTATCTGCGGTTTGGGCACGCCACTTTAATAGGTTGGCATCATCGTTAGCCCAATCAACCATCATGGTACGAGAAAACTCACCTTCAATAATGTCGTCCATATGCTTTTGGAAAAGCGGTGCTAAGATGACTTTTAGCTCTTCTGCCATGTCGAATGCTTTGATTTTGGCAGGATTACTTAAACGGTCCATCATGTTAGTAATACCGCCGTGCTTGAGGCCCTCAGTGACTGTTTCCCAGCCATACTGAATTAATTTGCGCGCATAGGCTGCTTCAATACCTAGATTTAGCAACTGCTGGTGACCCAAAACAGCGCCAGTTTGCAGCATGCCACAAAGAATAGTTTGTTCGCCCATTAAGTCTGATTTTACTTCAGCAATGAAGGATGACTCTAATACCCCCGCACGATCTCCACCGGTGGCTGAGGCATACGCCTTAGCAATAGCGTGACCATTGCCTCTAGGGTCATTTTCCGGGTGCACAGCAATCAGGGTTGGCACACCAAAGCCGCGCTTGTACTCTTCGCGCACTTCAGTACCAGGACACTTAGGGGCAACCATAATGACGGTGAGATCAGGACGAATTTGCATGCCTTCTTCGACAATATTAAAGCCGTGAGAATAGGCAAGAGTAGAGTCTTGTTTCATTAAAGGCATTACAGCCGTTACTGCAGCAGTGTGTTGCTTGTCAGGAGTTAAGTTGAGTACCAAGTCAGCAGTAGGAACGAGTTCTTCAGCAGTGCCAACGGTAAAGCCATTTCCAGAGGCCCACTGATAGGACTGGCGTTTCTCAGTAATCGCCTGCTCACGCAGGGCGTAAGATATGTTCAGACCAGAATCGCGCATATTAAGGCCTTGGTTGAGCCCTTGAGCACCACAGCCAATGATCACAATGTTCCAGCCCTTAATAAGATTACAACCGTCAGTAAACTCACTACGGTCCATAAAACGACATTTACCCAGCTGGCTCAATTTGTTGCTGAGGCTGAGAGTGTTAAAGTAATTTGCCATTGTTGTTCTCCAGTAACCGCCGTGCGGATAGTTTTTAAAGAGGGTGACATCTTTTTTTAAACGATGCGGGTGCGCAGTGTACCCAAGTACTGTTGTTGCTTAAAACGATATGTATTCAATGTCACGTTGCATATATTGCAATAAAAAGGAATATTGAGTACCCTCTGGCCATGGATATTCGATCATTGACACTTTTTCAGCACCTTGCCAACACTTTGCACTTTGGCAAGACGGCTGCGGCTTGCTACGTTAGTCCATCAACGTTGAGTCGTGCCATTCAACGGCTGGAGGAACACTTGGGGAGTCAGTTGTTGATACGTGATAACCGCTCTGTGATTCTGACGGTGGAAGGCAAAAAACTATTGTCCTACGCCGACCATCAGATTGAGCAATATGAGTCACTGAAGCTATCACTTAATGAGTCGCAACAACAATTGTCTGGATCTTTGAATATTTACTGTTCAGTGACTGCGTCCTATGCCTATTTGCCACCTCTATTGGAGAAGTTTAGGCAAGCGCACCCGAATGTCGATATTTATCTTGATACCGGTGATGCCGCTGATGGTATTGATCAAATTAAAAGCCAGCGCGTCGATCTAGCCATTGCTGCGAAGCCTGATGACCTATCTAGCAGTATTCATTTTAAACATATAGCATCTGTCGCCTTAGGGATTGCTACCCCCAGAATAAATTGTGCCGTGAAAAAGGCTCTTCAGGCAGATAGCATTGATTGGGCAAATGTGCCGATTATCTTACCCGAGCATGGAGTCGCTAGAAAACGCTTTGAACAATGGTTTCGTAAAAAAGGTGGCGGTCGTCCAAATGTCTATGCGCAGGTATCTGGTCAGGAGGCACTAGTGAGTATGGTTGCTTTAGGCTTCGGAATAGGCTTATCACCTATTGTGGTAGCTGATAATAGTCCCGTTAAAGAGCACATTGAAATAATGCCAGACACGGCTATAGCACCTTTTGATTTGGGACTCTGTTGTTTTAAAAAGAAATTACAGGATCCCATTATTGCAGCGTTTCTGAGCATGGTACCGCAGAGCTCGACTATCTCTCCTGGCTAGCTAAAGCTCAGAGTGTCTTACCCTCTGCTTTTTAAGGTAGCGGTCATAATAGACCCAATAACGACAAACATTGCCCCGAGGATGGTGATAGTCTGCAGGGATTCCGGGACTATACCTTCCATTGGTATTAACTGCACCGACAACAGGGTAACTAACGGCGTCATAGCGATGACTGCACTCACTCTAGACGCTTCAATATGGGCCAGAGCCTCTGAGAAACATCCGTAGGCTACCAGGGTATTAAGGCCGCAGAACGCCAACAAAGACCATTGCATGTTAGTGAGTTCAGATAAAGTGTCGAAACTAGAAAAAGGTAAAAAGGCTAGCGCGCCAATCCAGTAAAACACTAGCATAGTCTCCTCTGGGTTAAATTCCTTGATTAGAAATTTTTGTATGATGGCATAACCGACCCAGGTGGTTGCGGCAGTAGCCAGCATGAGTAGGCCAACGCCATAATCACTGAGAGACACAAAAATATCTGCAAACCGAGGGCTAAAGAACATTAATAAACCGCTCAAAAAGGTGCCAAAACCCAACCACTGCAGAATTGAAAAGCGTTCTTTGAAGACCACTACACCGGCTAGAAGCAGCATAACGGGTGCCAACTGCATCATTAACTGGGCTGCTTCTGGGGTGGTGCGTTCAAGGCCGAAAATATAGAGGGCATAATTACACACGAGCAATAAACCGGCGACTAGCAGCTGCAGATTTAATTTAATGGATCTAAAATTGTGACGATTAACCAGTTTTTTACGCACTAAAAGAAACGGTGTAATAAGTACTGCCGCAATAAAATACCGAAAAAATGTTGTGGTCATGGGATCCAGCGTTGTGAGCACTCCTTTTAAAGCAATCGGCAGTACTCCCCACATAAAGGCGGTGCAGGCGGCTAAAAATAAACCAAACCTCCAGCGCCCAGACAGGGGATTCATAACGGGCTAAACATTGAAGCGGAAGTGAATAACATCGCCGTCTTTAACAATATAGTCTTTGCCTTCTAATCGCCATTTGCCAACATCTTTGGCGCCTTGCTCTCCATTGCCAGCAATGTAGTCGTCATAACCGACGATTTCAGCGCGAATAAAACCTTTTTCAAAATCAGTGTGAATCTTACCCGCCGCCTGAGGTGCAGTCGCACCCACAGGAATGGTCCATGCACGTACTTCTTTAACACCTGCAGTAAAGTAAGTCTGAAGGCCCAGAAGCGTATATCCAGCACGAATAACTCGATTCAGTCCTGGCTCTTCCATACCAAGTTCTTGCAAAAACTCATCGCGCTCATCATCTTCAAGCTCGCCGATTTCGGCTTCTAGTTTGTTGCAAATAGGCACTACCACTGCGCCTTCACTCTCGGCTATAGCGATAACTGAATCAAGATAAGGATTGTTCTCAAAACCCTCCTCGTCGACATTGGCAATATACATGGTGGGTTTTAGCGTCAATGGGCTCAGAGGTTTAAGTAGCTTTAATTCATCGTCATTGAGTCCAAATGAACGCAATGGTTTTGCCTCATTGAGATGAGGGAGAATTTTTTCCAAGACTGCCTGCAGGGCAATGGAGTCCTTATCTTTACCTTTGGCTGATTTAGCAACGCGCAGCAGTGCTTTTTCAACACTTTCAAGGTCAGCCAATGCCAATTCAGTGTTGATAACGTCAATATCATCAGCAGGACTTATCTTGCCTTCTACATGAATAACATTTTCATCATCAAAACAGCGGACAACATGAGCAAGTGCGTCAGTTTCACGAATATTCGCCAAAAACTGGTTCCCCAAACCTTCGCCTTTTGAGGCCCCGGCTACCAATCCTGCAATATCAACAAACTCCATACTGGTCGGAATAATCTTTTCTGGACTAACAATCGCGGAAATTTTATCTTGGCGCGGGTCTGGAATGGGTACCACACCGGTGTTCGGTTCGATCGTGCAAAAAGGGAAGTTTTCAGCACTAATACCGGCTTTGGTGAGTGCATTAAACAGGGTTGATTTGCCAACGTTGGGGAGGCCGACAATACCGCAATTAAAACCCATAATGAAATCCTTGTGACTAGTAGTGACGGCTGGAATTGCCAGCTATAAGTTTATTCTGCGCTATGAAGCGCGGTCATGGCTCTTTCCCATTGACCTGATACTGCTAACGGCAGATATCGTAGAGCATCATCAATGCTATGGTTAATCAGTTCTTGCTCCTTGATAGGAGCTTTCTTGAGGACATAGTCTGCCACTTGCTTGGCATTGCCTGGATGACCTATGCCAATTCTAAGTCGAGCAAAATCTTTATTGTTGCCTAAACACTGCACCGTATCTCTAAGACCATTGTGGCCACCATGGCCACCACCCTTTTTAAAACGTGCAGTACCCGGTAACAGATCAAGCTCATCATGAGCGACAAGGATTTTATTGGTAGGTATTTTATAAAAACCGGCTATGGCTGCGACAGACTTTCCGCTTAGATTCATGAAAGTACTCGGAATTAACAGCCTTAACGTTTGCCCTTCAAGTTGCAGTAACGCCGTACCACCAAAAAATTTGGCTTCTTGCTTAATGATGACATTGTATGAATTTGCGAGGGCCAACACGAAATCGGCCCCAGCATTGTGGCGCGTTCGTTGGTAGGTAGAGCCGGGATTTCCCAGCCCTACAATTAACTCTACGGGCGCGTCCAATGTCAGGGCCTTTTCGTCAGCAGGGGAAGATTACTCTTCGCCTGCGTCCTCTGAGTCATCTGCACTTACAGGTGCTTCAGGTGCAGTATCTTCAATAACTATGGCTTTCGGCTTGTTAATCGTGACTACAGATAAGTCGTGGTCAGGACCATGACTTAAGGCAACACTCTCAACACCCTTTGGCAGTTTAATATCTGAAATGTGGATGTTCTGTCCAAGTTCAAGGTCAGTCATGTCAACTTCGATGTACTCAGGAAGATCTTTTGGTAGGCAGAAAATTTCCAGATCAGTCATGGTATGAGCAATTATACCGCCACCAATCTTAACGCCTTCGCAAATATCTTCGTTAGTAAAGTGCAATGGCACTCTGGTTTGTAGCTTAGTAGATTTGTTAACCCGCAAAAAGTCTAGGTGCAAAACAACCTGCTTTGCAGGATGACGTTGCACATCTTTAAGAATAACATCTTCAGATTTACCATCTATATCTAACGATACGATGTGTGAATAGAACGCTTCATTTTCAAGCGCTTTAACCACGTCTTTGTGAAGAAGAGTTAGCATGGCTGGATCTTTCTTTCCGCCATAGACAATTGCAGGTATTTCTCCGGCCAGACGACGCAGGCGGCGGCTCGCACCTTTCCCTGTATCTTCGCGACCTTTCGCATGTAAAGTAAAATCAGTAGACATAGTAGTCTCCAAAGTAGTGCCATAACAGACCGCGACCAGACCTGAAATGGAGTTTATAAGCCTCTTATGAGGCAGTTACATCAAGCCCCGTTATAAAAACATGGCGCTGATAGATTCTTTATTACTGATACGGCGTATTGATTCGGCCAACAGCGGGCCTATCGGAAGAACGCGAATCTTTTTGCATTTCTTAGCGTCATCTCGCAGTGGAATACTGTTAGTGACGACCAATTCATCAAGTTCTGAATGGGTAATGTTTTCTATCGCCGCGCCGGACAAAACAGCGTGTGTTGCATAAGCGACAACTTTAATAGCCCCTTTTTCTTTAAGTGCCTGAGCGGCCTTACACAAAGTGCCTGCAGTATCGACCATGTCATCGACAAGTACGCAGGTGCGGCCACTAACTTCACCGATGAGATTCATAACTTCGCTTTCGTTCGCTGATGGACGACGTTTATCAATAATGGCCAAGTCACAGCCCAATTGTTTAGCGACGGCTCTGGCTCTCACTACGCCACCAATATCGGGAGAGACAACCAAAAGATCAGAGTAGTTTCTGCGCTCAATATCACCTAGCAAAACAGGTGCGCCGTAGACGTTGTCTACAGTACAGTTAAAGAAACCTTGAATTTGTTCAGCGTGCAAATCAACAGTTAATACGTGGTCAACACCCGCATTAGACAGCATATCTGCTACCACTTTGGCGCTGATGGGTACACGTACGGATCTGACTCTTCTATCTTGGCGCGCATAACCGAAGTACGGAACAACTGCGGTAATTCGGCCGGCTGATGCGCGACGTAACGCGTCAATCATCAGAACCAATTCCATTAGGTTTCGGTTGGTTGGTGCGCAGATAGGTTGGACAATAAAAATGTCATGACCGCGAACATTGTCGCGAATCTCAACGTTTATCTCTCCATCTGAGAACAGCCCAACATGTGCATTACTGGGACTAACACCCAGTGAACGGGCAATTTCATTGCCCAAGTCTGGATTTGCGTTTCCGGTAAAGATCATTAATCTAGCCACGTCATGTTTCCCAATGCTCGTGATAGTTTGAAATGGCTGGGGCGGGAGGGATCGAACCTCCGATGACGGGATCAAAACCCGTTGCCTTAACCGCTTGGCCACGCCCCAGTAAAAAACTCACTCAATTTTAGGTGTAGCGAGGAGCTATTCACACTCTTCGCCACAAACCCACTCCATTTCTCTGGCAGTTCGGCAAGAGCCCTGTTGGCCTCTGCTTGGTTGTCAAAGCTACAAAATACGCTTGCACCTGTTCCTGTCATCAGAGGGGCTGCAAAATTTTCTGCCCATTTCAGCGCTTTTTCAACCGCTGGGTAGAGACTGACTACTACCTTTTGACAGTCGTTTCTGTACTGTCCCTCTGAGAGGGCGCGTATTTTGATCGGTGAAGAGTTCCTTGTCAATTGAGGATGTGAAAAAATTTCCTCAGTCGACACTTGGCAATCAGGTGTTACCACCAAAAACCACTTTTTTGGTAGTTCCATGGGCGTCAATATTTCCCCGATTCCTTCTGCGAATGCACTCTGACCATAAATGAAAACCGGTACATCTGCACCGAGTTTTTCCCCTAGTTCAGCAAGAACATCCGTCGCTAGACCGCATTCCCAAAGGGCATTTAGAGCTACAAGCGAAGTCGCCGCATTGCTGCTTCCACCGCCTAATCCAGCTCCCAAAGGTAGTTTTTTGTCCAGTTCAATAGTACAACCTTTAGAGCATCCTGTTGAACTCTGAAGTAATTTTGCAGCACGAACAATTAAATTATTTTTTTCATCAACGCCATCGATATTACCGTTTAAATGTATTTTTCCGGACTCATTGGGATAAAAAGTGAGATTGTCGCCAAAATCAAGCAACTGAAAAATAGTTTGTAGATCGTGATAACCGTTGTCGCGCTGACCGGTGATGTGTAGAAATAGATTAATTTTGGCCGGTGAGGGCAAGCTAAGACTTGGCATAGGTTCTGTAGATACAGTCATTTTAAGAGTCTAAAAAAATCCATTGGGCTACCACTAGTTTAAAGGTTTGTTCGCCCTGGCGACCAATTATTTTTTGGGGTAAATATCCTTTATCAGTCAAGCGATAATTAGAAAATGATAATTGCCAATTATTTTGTTGAAAGCTTGCGGCACTGCCGTTTGCATTGGTCAATAAGTTATTTGGGATTTTAGTATTTGGGGAGGGAAGCCCTTTGACCCAGTAACTTAGTAAGTCTACCGGTAATTTCAAGCCAGTGACTTGCAGTGCTAGTTGTTGTGGGGTGTGTCTAAAAGTTTGACCACCGCTGTTCATCTCGGCGATTTGATGATCACCAGTAATGACAGTTCTTCCCGAAGCAAACGGACCACTCAGTGTTATTTTGTAATTGGTATTATGTTGAAGCCACCTGATAGACGCGCTGCCACCCTGAGTGGTTGATTTAAAGCCAAGTTTACCTCTGATTTCCCAGTGATTGATTCGGCTGATATCGACTCTATCGTATTTTCCAAGATCTTGTTGAGTCACTTTAATAGGCAGTGAAGTACATCCACTGACAAAAATCACGACAAAGAAACATTTAAAGTATCCCATTAATAGGTCTCTCATGGGACCGCCACAGAAGCACCTAAGCGCACCATAGTCTTTACGACGGCGCTATGATTAGGTCGTTGCTCCAGTGTTTTAGACCATACTTCCATTGCTCGAATGTTATTGCCCAACACCCAATATACTTCGCCAAGATGCGCCGCTATTTCTGGATCAGGTACCATGGAATAGGCTTGATTGAGATAATTTAATGCCTCTTGACTGCGACCTAGTTTAAAGAGAACCCATCCTAAACTATCGATAATAGAGGGACTGTCGGGACTAAGAGTGTGCGCACGAATAATAAGGTCATAAGCTTCTTGTTGTCGATCAGTGTGCAATGCCATGGTATAGCCCAGCGCATTTAGAATAGTGGCATTATTTTCATCCAGCGCTAACAGCGCTCTGAGATCACTTTCAGCAAGGGCGAAATTATTTTGTTTTTCTGCGACCATTGATCGGGCATATAGTAACTCGGGATCATTTGGGAAAGTGTCTAGCCCGACTGAAAGTATCTGCAAGGCCTGGGCTGGCTGTTCAATACTGATAAGAAGGTTTGACTCTACTTGTAAAAGGCTGACAGCCTGTTGCGGCTGTCTAAAACGAAGTCGCTGTAAATATTGTCGAGCTTCGTCGATATTTCGATGTGCTGCTATAAGCATGCTTACTCTTGATGCGGCAACGATGTAATTACGCCCAAATCGAACTTGAGTGTAGTGATTTATCGCATCGACAACTCTCTTTTGCCGTTCGGCAATGGTGCCTAAATGGTACTGTGCATTTGCCCTTAGATTGGGTGTTGTTGACGCTTGTTGAAATAGTGGAATGGCTAGATCAAGCTTGTTTTGACTCAGTCGCAGCAGACCCAGTAAAAAGTTAACCTCTTGATCTTGGGGATCTGATGCCTGCAATAGGTTAAATTGAACGATGGCCTCTTCTACAGATTCGACGGCCAAAAAGCGCGCGTATTGCAGGCGCAGCTTATGAGCTGAAGGATCATCTTTTAAAGCCTCTTCTAAGACTTCTATGGCTTCATTCTTTTTCTTCTGTTGATGTAACAGCTGCGCCAGCAGCAACAGACCACGTTGGTCTTGGCGTTTGTGCACTAAAAATTCTCGCACCTTGATTTCAGCTTTAATGGTTTGACTATGCTTTTGGTAAAAGAGCGCTTGGATAAACTTAATAGTTGCGGTCTTGTCTTCACTTAACGACAACGTTGTTAAGCGGTCCATAATTAAAGCGAATGATTGTGGGGACTCGAGAGGTGCCGTAGAAACAAAAATTAGAGCATCTAAATCATCGCGATGTTGGTACAGCCAACTAGCGTGGCTTAGGGCTTCCAAAGCATTGTCGCTATCCATTAAGGTATCCAGAGCAGCGCGACGCGCTTGAGGATCATCCGGCGCCATGTCCAGCCAAAGCAAGCTCATTTCCAAACGAATGGTTTGATCTTTGAGGTGCTCGGCAATACGTAACGCTAACTGAATGACTTCTTTATCCTCGGTCACCCTCGCTTGACGCGCATATTTAATCAACGCTGTATCAAATTGACTCCGGCTCAGTGCAACATCGCCGACCAGAAGATCATAAAGGGTTTCACTGGGGATCTTTGAAAGTGGAAGATCTGCTTTTTCGAGCGCTGCGCTGGATTCGATAGCCTCTCGCACTAATGAATCATTGTCGCTCAAGGGCAGTTGACTGACGCAGCTAGCCAGAAAGCTAATGAGCAAGACGATAATAAATTTTGAGTTTGATTTCATTCGTTTATTTTCATAGATATCTGGTCGTAAGACAATTGCTATCTCATAAGTCTGTGCTTTTTAGGCCATTCTTATCAAATGTTTTGTGTTAAAACTGCATTACAGAGGGATACTTGTGTAAAATTGAGGTCGATAATAGAATTTTGATAAAAATAGTTGGGTAGGTAGGATTTGAAAAGTAGGGTTATTCTCTAAAAGCGATGGGAATATTAGCTTTTGGCATCAATCATAAATCGGCTTCTGTGGATCTGCGCGGACGAATCGCGTTCGCGCCCGAAATAGTAGTCCAGGTCTTACAGGACGCTCGCTCCATTCTTCATGTGCAAGAAATAGCACTTTTGTCGACCTGTAATCGCACCGAAGTCTATTTGTTTGGTGATGCCTCAGACATCCAATTGTTGACGTGGTTGTCTATGATCAAGGGTGTTGAAATTAGCCAGTTGCAGAGTTGTTATTATTGTCATCGCGATGAGCAGGCGATAGCCCACATGATGCGTGTTGCCGGTGGTCTTGATTCTCTCATATTAGGTGAGCCACAAATATTTGGACAGATAAAGTCGGCTTATTCTGTGGGCCGTGAAGCAGGTACTGTATCGACGTTTCTCAATCAGGCGTTTCAGCAGGCCTTTTCAGCGGCAAAGCGCGTTCGCTCTGAAACAGCGATTGGTAAAAACCCGGTCTCGGTTGCCTATGCCTCGGTCAATTTGGCCGCGCAGATTTTTACTAATTTAAAAGATGCCCACGCTCTGTTGATTGGTGCTGGAGAGACTATTGATTTGGTTGCCAAGCATTTGCGGGATCAAAACGTCGGTAAAATAACGGTGGCTAATAGAACATTAAGTCGCGCCCAAGAGCTCGCCGAAGTTTATTCGGCAGATGCTATTTTACTGGCAGACATTCCTGACTTTTTACCCCAGGCAGATATCATTATTTCTTCCACGGCCAGCCAGCTGCCAATTCTAGGTAAAGGTGCGGTTGAGTCGGCATTAAAAAAACGTAAATTCAAACCCTTCTTCATGGTTGATATTGCAGTCCCAAGAGATATTGAGGCTGAGGTAGAAGAGCTTCCAGATGTCTATTTATATACCGTTGATGATCTTGAAGAGGTCGTGCAAGACAACATGAAAGCTCGAAGTAGCGCTGCTGATCTGGCGCTTGAAATAATAAACCAAGAAGTTAAAAGTTGGGTAAAACAGCATCGTGCCTTGGCGGCTGTTGATACTATTAGAGCGTTCCGCAATAGTGTTGAATTGATCCGCGATGCGGAGATAGACAAAGCTATGGCATCTTTGCAACAGGGTAAAGATTCAGCTGATGTGATTACTACATTAGCACGCAATCTAACCAATAAACTGCTGCACAAGCCGACCGCTCAGCTTAAAAAGGCCGGTGAAGAAGGTCGAGATGATGCTATTAATGTCGCTAATGAGTTGTTTGATCTGACCAACAAAAAGCATTAGCTAGTTTCTGCTAATACTTCATTCACGAAAATAACCTAGGCTTTAAAACTGCATGAAAGCATCAATTTTGAGTAAGTTAGATCTGCTCGCAGAGCGCTATGAGGAAGTCGGTGCGCTTTTGAGTGATGCTGAAATAATCAGTGATCAAAATAAGTACCGCGAGCTTTCTAAAGAGTATGCCGAGCTTGAACCTGTGGTAAAAACTTACCAAAGTTTTCTCGAGGTATTATCCGATATTGATGAGGCAAAGTTATTACTCAAAGATTCTGATCCTGATATGCGGGCTATGGCGAATGAAGAAGTTCGCGATGGTCAGGCGCAATTAGAGTCTCTGGAAGTGGACTTACAGCGATTGCTGTTACCCAAAGATCCCAATGATGGAAAAAATGTATTTTTAGAAATTCGGGCTGGAACGGGTGGTGACGAAGCCGCTATCTTTTCGGGTGATTTGTTTCGTATGTATAGTAAGTTTGCCGAGTCAAATCGCTGGAAAGTGGAAGTGATTAGCGAGAATCAAGGCGACCATGGTGGTTACAAAGAAATTATTGTCAGGATAGTCGGTCAGGGCGTTTATTCTAAGCTTAAATTTGAATCGGGTGCCCATAGGGTTCAGAGGGTCCCCGATACCGAGTCTCAGGGTAGGATCCACACATCTGCGTGTACAGTCGCTATTATGGCGGAGGCTGACGAAAAAGATGCCATCGAAATTAATAAAGGTGATCTTCGTGTAGATACCTTTCGGGCGTCAGGATCTGGCGGTCAGCACGTCAATAAAACAGATTCAGCAATTCGCCTAACGCATTTACCTACCGGTTTGGTGGTTGAGTGTCAGGATGAGCGATCGCAGCATAAAAACCGCGCTAAGGCCATGTCAGTGCTGCAAGCCAGATTAACCTCAGCTCAAGACGAAGCTGTCGCGAAAGAGCAGTCTGATCAGCGTAAAAGCTTGGTCGGCAGTGGTGACCGCTCCGAGCGTATTCGCACCTATAATTTTCCGCAGGGTCGGGTCACTGACCACAGAATTAACCTGACACTCTATAAACTGGGTGAAATTATGGAAGGCTCGCTGAGTGAAATTGTTGAGCCGCTTGTGAATGAGTTTCAGGCCGAGCAGCTCGCTCAGCTATCCCAATAGCCTTAAGGAAATAAACATTAATTCGGTTATTACCTTATTGAAGCGCGCTGATCAGTTAAAAGAGATTAGCGACACGGCAGTTTTAGACATTGAACTGCTGTTGAGTCACGCCCTTGATGTTGATCGAGCATGGTTGAAGACTTGGCCCGAGCACGAGGTCTTATCTGAGCAGTTAAAGGGGTTTGAAGAATTATTTGCGCGACGCCTAACCGGTGAGCCTATTGCCTTTATTATTGGTAGCCAAGGGTTCTGGAGCCTCGATTTAAAAGTTACCCCTCAAACATTGATCCCACGGCCCGAAACTGAATTGCTGGTCGAGACAGCGCTATACTTAAAGTTGCCGGCAGATTGTAGGACCCTTGATCTTGGTACTGGTACTGGCGCAATTGCGCTAGCACTTGCCAAGGAGCGGCCTAACTGGCAGGTAACTGCAGTAGATTCGGAGCCGGCGGCGGTTAAACTCGCAGAATTAAATAGTCACTACTGCCAAATTGATAATGTAATGGTTTATCAAAGTGATTGGTTCAGTCAGGTGCCTCTGCTGGGACGATTGTCTAATTATCATTTGATTGTTAGTAATCCACCGTATATTGAAATTGATGACCCACATCTCACCCAAGGCGATGTGCGCTTTGAGCCAGCTTCAGCGCTCGTGTCCGGTCTTGATGGGTTAGACGATTTAAGAGAAGTGATTAGTAACAGTATTAAATATTTAGATCCACTCGGCTGGTTGCTAGTTGAGCATGGCTATCGACAGGGCAGTGCCGTCAGAGAATTATTCAAAGCGGCGGGTTTTATCAATATTGAAACCAAGACTGATTTTAACGAACTAGAGCGTATTACTTTGGGCTGCTTGCCTGAAGCTGGCTAGCCAACCTAATTTCGGTTTTTGAAACTAAATTCCAACGTACCATTAAGCATATGGCAGCTATGCTGGCGGCAATAACCGTTCCTATCCAGAATCCGTAAACACCCAGTGGTGGTCCCCAGAAATCAGTTAATGCGAGGCTGTAGGCAATTGGGAAGGCGATTACCCAAAACGCGATCACCTGAATCACTAATGGCACTTTTGTATCCTTATAGCCTCTAAGTGCACCACTGCAAGTCATTTGCAAACAATCGACAGCCCCCAAGGCTGCGGCAAAAAAGAACAAATTAGCGGTAATTAACTGCACGTTAATATTCGAGCTAAACAGCATAGCAATATCATGGCGGAAAACTATTTTTGCCACACTCATCATCAAGCCAAGCATTAATACCAGCTTGAAACCAGCAAGGCAGAATGCTCTAGCCTCCCCAGGGTTTCCACTGCCCTGTGCGTGGGCAACTTTAATAGTGAGTGCCTGAGCAAGTCCCAGCGGCACCATGAAAGCCAGAGAATCGATATTAATAGCGATAGCGTGAGCACCAACAACTTCAGCACCAAGGTGGGCAATCATAAATGGAATGACCGCAAAAAAACTAAACTCGGCAGCAATATTTAGAGCAATGGGAATGCCTAGGCGAAGGGTTTCGGCAAGACTGGTGAGATTAGGTAGGGCGAAGTTTTGGTAAAGGTTGACTGTTCTCATCGTTTGAGAGCGTCGACCATAAATTGCCATACAACATAGCAAGAAAATCATTACGACTACCGTTGCCCATGCCGCCCCAACGCCGCCGAGCCGAGGCAAACCAAAATGACCAAATACGAAGGCATAATCAAGAATGCCGTTGAGAATAAATGCCGCACTATTAAACACAAGCACCGGCCGAGTATCGCCCATACCCTCAAAAGTAGTACGAAAAGCAAAGAAGGCAGGGAACATGAAGCCAGTAATCAAAAAGGGATATAGATAGCCTTTAGCAATGTGATAAACACGGTCTGAAACATCGAGATAACTTAGTGCATATATACCCGCCAGCACCGCACCAATAACTACCAACCCTATTGGCAAAGCCAGCCACAATGCTTGCTGAAATTGGAACCGTACTCGGTCAAACTGTCTGGCACCCCAAAAAGTACCGATAATAGGACTGTTGGCAATCATAATGCCAATAACCATGAGATTGATGAGCGACCAGACACTGCCACCTAATTGGAGTGCAGCTAGCGTATCGGCATCTACCTGTCCGGCGATATAAATATCTGTCACTGTCATACCGACCACAGCTACCTGGCCCATAATCAAGGGGGTGGCAAGACGCATGAGAGACCGCGCATTGTCGGCGAAACTTGGCCTTTTTGCTCCAGCCAAAGGCTGATTTGAGATGGGTGCTAAGGACATAAAACTGTCTTTAAATAATGAGTTTCTAGTGTCCTTGAATAGGGCGACCAAAGAAAGAAAAATTTACTGTGCTTGAGTGTTCCAATCCGCATCTATTATTCTCAGCGAGCAAGGTACAATTCTGCTACACTCCGCGCCCGAGAAGGGCGTTGAATATTAGATCTGCTGCTCCTTAAAATATTGATAACCAAACTGCGTGATTAAATTGACTGAAGAAACTACTGCTCCATCTGCTGACACTAATTCTGTAGCTGTTGATGTGCCGAAAAAGAAACCGGCCGCCAAGCGTAACGGACACAATACGAAACCTTGGGACATATCCCACTTTAAGGTTGAGCCTCAAGAAGGCAAGGCTAGATTTCACGACTTTGATTTGCCTCCGCAACTGATGCGCGGTATACAAGATGCCGGTTTTGAATTTTGTACACCTATCCAAGCGGCCTCATTACCGCATACCCTTAACGGGCACGACATTGTAGGTAAGGCGCAAACGGGTACCGGGAAAACTGCAGCATTTTTAATCAACATGATTACTGACTTAATTAATCATCCGGTAGATGACGAGCGTTTTGTGGGTGAAGCCCGAACTCTCATTCTAGCGCCAACTCGTGAGCTTGCTATTCAGATCGGTGATGACGCTACGCAACTATTGAAACATACTAATCTAACAGCGCATACGCTGGTAGGCGGTATGGACTATGGCAAGCAATTGCAGAAAATGAAAAAGTATGACTGCGATATTTTGGTTGGCACGCCGGGTAGATTATTGGACTTTGCAAACAATCGAGACATCTATCTTGATCGTGTAGAAGTGCTAGTAATAGATGAGGCTGATCGGATGTTAGATATGGGGTTTATTCCTCAGGTCCGACGTTTAGTAAATTTAACACCAAAGCGCGAAGATCGCCAGTCACTCTTGTTCTCAGCCACCTTTACCCCTGAAGTACTGCGTTTGTCTGAAACTTGGACAGACAGGCCAGTCACCGTAGAAGTGGGTGCCGAGCGCGTTGCTACGGATACCGTTGATCAGCAAATATTGATTACTACTGCCAAAGAGAAGTTTACGGTCTTAAACAATATACTTTTGGGCGACAACGTTGAAAGCGTCATGATCTTTGCCAATCGCAGAGATATTTGCCGCACCCTTCATGAAAAACTTAAAAAGCAGGGCTTTAAAGTAGGAATATTGTCTGGCGAGATACCTCAGAACCGTCGTATGAGAGCTCTGGAATCGTTTAAGTCAGGTGCCTTGAAAGTTATGGTTGCGACGGATGTTGCAGGGCGTGGTATCCATGTTGACGGCGTTAGTCACGTTATTAACTATACCTTGCCAGAAGAACCTGAAGATTACGTGCATCGTATTGGCCGTACAGGCCGTGCTGGCAAGACGGGAATATCAATTAGTTTTGCCTGCGAAGACGATGCTTTTCTTTTAGAGCCCATAGAAAAGCTATTAGATATGAAACTGCCGTGCCTTATGCCAGAAGAGCATCTCATTCAACCGGTGGCAGTGCCCAAGCCACCCGCTAAGAAAAAGCCGGTCAGCGTGTCCAAAGTAGAAGTGCCGAAAACAGAAGCGCCGGAAGAAACCGCGCCCTAGTCAATGTTCCGATGTTGTCGGCACCATAGAAGGCTGCCGGCAACCACCGACGCCGGTAACATAAGTAGATTTAATAGTGGGACGGCAGAAGCAATCATTGCTGTAAATCCAAAACTCATTGAGCTTAAACGGCTCGCGGTGACCTTGTTGCGTAAATCTGCAAAGGTAATATGTTCACTATCCGCGGCGTAATCTAAATATTGAAGACACAAACACCACGCTGCCCAGCTGGCAGCCAGAATAGGTGCCAACAAGTTTAGTACTGGAATAACACTTAGCAGTAAAGTTACTATTCCAACCACCACTGTTCGTGGCAAAAAATAGCCAATTAACTGAAGTTCTCGAATCAGACTATCCCACGCTCCGCTAAGTAAACCACTCTCAGCCAACACATAACTTTGGTCATCGCCGACTTCTGAGGCAATCACCCTTTGGGCAATCACCCCATAAAACGGCGACCCAATAAGGTTAGCTAAAATAGTGAAAGTGAAGGCATAAATAGCTAACGCCAATATCGCAAACAAAAACCAAATTATCCATGCGAGCCATTGCAACCAATCGGGTACTGACGTGGTGATGGTGGTAATCCAGTTCTGAAGCCAATTAGCAGCAAAACCTGTCGCCGAAGCAAATAGGAAGATATTGATAAGTAGCGGGATGACAACCAACCAACGAATATCCCGCCGCCAAAGTATTTGTAATCCCTCAAGCATCAGCGAGGGCCCGTTGGTTACTACATTTATTATGGTTGGTTGTTTATTAATGGTAATGTCCTTTGTACGCCAAAGGTTATTTGTATCGCTTTACTTTGCAGTTCTCTCTAAGTAGCAAGTGCTGTACCCATTAGAGGTCAGGAATGCCGCATAAGACGCTGCTTTTGGCGATTCCAGTCACGTTCTTTGTCGTCCATGCGTTTGTCATAGCTAGCTTTTCCTTTAGCCAGTGCGATCTCACATTTAATCAGATGATTTTTCCAGTACAAGGCCGTGCAGACAGCGGTGTGACCTTTTTGGTTAACGCCTTCTTCAAGCTTCTGTAACTCACGATGATTGAGCAGCAATTTACGTGTTCGCTTGGCATCGGTCACGAAGTGAGTTGAGGCGGATAACAGCGGTGTGATGTTAGTGCCGATTAACCAAGCTTCACCATCCCTCACGAACACATAAGTGTCGGTGAGGTTAACTTTGCTTTCCCTTAGACTTTTAACTTCCCAGCCGAGCAGCACTAAACCCGCCTCGAATTTCTCTTCGATGAAGTAGTCATGTTTAACTTTTTTGTTCAGCGCAATTGTACTTGAGGGCTGCTTTGGTTTCTTTTTAGTCATAGCTTGATTATACGTGGCGCGGGGTCTTTTTCATCAATTATTGCTAATTGCTTTTACAAACTAAATACATTGGCCATTTATTAGGTACTTAGTCTTTGAATGAGTACAATTTGACCTGAATTACTGGAGAGAAGCGTATGGCACTGCAACAAAAAGGAATGCATGGCACTTGGACTAGTCGGTGGACATTTATTATGGCAGCGACAGGCTCAGCCGTTGGGTTGGGCAATATGTGGAAATTTCCTTATGTTGCAGGTAGTAATGGCGGTGGTGCCTTTGTTTTGATTTACCTTGGTTGTATATTGCTGATTGGCGTGCCGGTTATGATGTCTGAAGTATTAATTGGCCGGAACGGTCGTCAAAGCCCAATCAACTCTATGAACGAAGCTGTTGCAGATAGCAATGCCAATTCACTTTGGCGTTGTGTGGGATGGCTTGGGGTTCTTGCAGGATTACTGATTCTATCTTTTTATGCGGTTATTGCTGGCTGGGCAATGGATTACATATTTTTGATTTCCTCGGGTGAGCTTCAGGGTGTCAATGGTGAGTCTGCGGCTGCTGCATTCAATAGCCTGTTATCTGATCCGAGCCGACTTATCTTTTGGCAAACTATTTTTATGGGTCTTTGTGTCGCCGTCGTTGTGGGAGGTGTTAAGAAAGGTCTTGGAATTGCCGTAGAAACACTGATGCCTATTTTGTTTATTATGCTATTGATGCTGTTAGGGTTTGCGGTAATTGAAGGCAACTTTTCGGCCGCCGTCAACTTTCTGTTTAGTTTTAATCTAGAGGCTCTAACATGGCGTGGTGTGCTTGAGGCCATGGGTCAGGCATTTTTCACGCTAAGTATTGGTATGGGTGCGATCATGGCGTACGGTGCTTATATGCCGCAGAATGCGAATATAGGTAAAACCATTCTTATAGTGGCGTTTTTTGATAGTTCAGTAGCGATTATTTCTGGATTAATCATCTTTTCTATTGTGTTTGCGACCCCGGGTATTGAGCCCAGCGCGGGGCCTGGACTCATGTTTATTAGCCTGCCGGTCGCTTTTGGTAGTATGCCAGGAGGGCTGCTGATAGGCGCAGTATTCTTTGTATTGGTTTCTATTGCCGCATGGAGTTCAGCAATTTCGTTACTTGAACCCTGCGTTGCTTGGTTGATGGAGGCAAAACATATTGGTCGTACCAAAGCGAATTTTGTCATTGCTGGAACTGCTTGGGTTCTTGGTTTAGGGAGTGTGTTTTCGTTTAACATTTGGGCTGAGTATAAGATCGCTGGGTTCACATTCTTTGATTTCCTTGATTTTCTTACCGCCAACATTATGCTTCCGATCAGTGGATTGCTGATTACGCTGTTTGTTGGCTTCGTGATCAAGCGTGAAGTGATTGATTTTGAGATGCTGGGTACCTCTGAGCGAGTCATGCAGTTATGGCAATTGACCATTAAATACATTGCGCCTTTTGCGATTGGTCTGGTATTTATAATGGGCGTGTACGACAAATTTTTTGCATAAAAGGTAATGAATTTTGAGTGAAATAAAGCGTTCTGCACTGGTTATGCATTCTGCTCAGGCAATGTATGATTTGGTCAATGACGTATCTAATTACCCGTCCTTTATGGAGGGGTGTTACGGGGTAGAAGTGTTTGAACACACTGACCTGACAATGCTTGCACGCTTAGATTTAAAAAAGGCCGGAGTAAGTCTGAGTTTGATGACCCGCAATCACTTAAAGGCTCCTTCGGCGATAAAGATGACATTGGAAGATGGGCCTTTTAAGACCTTCCGTGGTGACTGGGTATTTACGGCGTTAACTGAAAAAGCCTGTAAGGTTGAGTTAGATATGGAATTTGATTTCAGTAGTAGAAGTTTAAGTTTTGCGGCCTCTAATCTATTTGCTGGCGTGGCCAATAATTTGGTAGATTCTCTGTGCCTCCGAGCGGACAAAGTCTACGGAAAGAATAGTGCCTGAGACTGCCGCCATGATTAATGTAGAGGTGGCCTATGCGTTGCCTGACAGGCAATTTCTGATTTCACTTAAAGTGCCTTACGGCACGACCGCTTTACAGGCCATTGATAGATCTGATTTGCGACAAAAGCTTCCTGAACTGGATATCAGTAAAGTGGGTATCTTCTCTCAGGTGTTGGGTAGTAAAGGTCTTGCCGATGCGGATGTTTATGAGTTACAGCAAGGTGATCGAGTAGAAATCTATCGACCATTAACCTTGGATCCAAAAGAAATTCGCCGCCGCCGAGCGGAGGAAGCCAAAAAGAAGCGAAGGGTAGATCTCTAGGCTAATCATTTAAGCGATTTTTATCGATTAACGAATCCCAGTTGCTAATCTTCAATCTCAGTGTATCGGTTAATTTTTCTCTGCTTCGGTAAGAGTATAATTACCGGCCATTTCTTTTAATAACCCTTGATCGTCGAAATACACGATGACATCTTCCTTTGTTTCGATACCTGTCGCTGAGAGACGTCGAAATGGGTAATCCCATCGGTTCTGGTTAAACGTATCGGCAACAAGAGGGGTCCCCAGAACAAATTTTACCTGTGCTTTGGTCATGCCTATCTTCAACTTATCGACCATCTCTTGATCGAGAATATTACCCTGTTGAATATCAATTTTGTGGACGCCTGGGAACTTAATCCAGCTGCAGCCGGAAGACAGGAGCGAGAAAAAAGCAAGGCTCAAAAGAATTAATCGCATGGTGGGGTTCCAGTTAGCGCAAAGAAGATGGATAATAACCGCATATTCAAAAATAAAGAAGAGCAAACCATGAATCGTAAAGATCAGGAGCTAAAAAAGGCCGGTCTCAAGGTCACCTTACCGCGGATCAAGATACTACAAATTCTTGAGAGTACTCCCGATTGGCATATGACTGCCGAAGACATCTATCAAGCTCTTCGTGATGCTCAAGAGGATGTTGGTATAGCGACTGTCTATCGAGTTCTTACTCAGTTCGAAGCAGCCGGACTTATTACGAGACATAGTTTTGATAGCGGCCCTGCCGTCTACGAATTAGACCGTGGTGATGGGCATGATCATATGGTGTGCACTGAAACAGGGAAGGTAGTTGAGTTCCAAGATGCTGAAATTCAAAAGATCCAAGCGAAAATCGCCAAAGACAATGGTTACAAGGTTGTTGGTCATAGTTTGGTGTTATACGTAAAACCAATCTAACAACTCAAGATAAACTGAGACATATTCTTTAAAGGGAATTAAATTTAACCCTATGCCAACCTTGCAGCAAATAGAAGATTTTCTCAATGCATGGGCAGATCTAATGTGGAGTACACCGCTAGTTATTTTGCTGGTTGGCGGCGGTATGTTTTTTATGGTGTATTCACGCTTCCGGCCATATCGATATTTTGGTCACGCGATTGCTTTACTCCGCGGTAAGTACAGTGACCCTAATGATCCTGGGCACATCCCACATTCTCAAGCATTAGCAACGGCGCTCTCAGGTACCCTTGGTTTGGGTAATATTGCCGGTGTTGCGATTGCAATAAGCATGGGTGGACCCGGAGCGGTATTTTGGATGTGGGTTACAGCTATTGTTGGTGTTTCGACCAAATTTTATACGGCGTCGCTGGCAGTTATGTACCGTGGAAAGGATGCGGATGGCACTGTGCAGGGTGGGCCCATGTATGTTATTACAGAGGGGATGGGTAAACGCTGGTATCCTCTAGCGGTAGTGTTCGCTTTAGCGTGTACTATCGGTGCTTTACCCCTTTTTCAAGCTAACCAATTTATTCAATTACTCCGTGACGTAGTTGCAATTCCTGCTGGAATAGCCACAGCTGAAAATCATTTTGCTTTTGATCTGGTGTCTAGTTCAGTGGTGGCCATTTTGGTGTGGCTAGTGGTAGCTGGGCGTATTGAGCGCATTGGGCGAATCACCGTTAAGTTAGTTCCTTCGATGGTGCTCTTGTATCTTTACATGGCAGGTACAGTTCTCTATACCTTTGCTGCGGATATTCCTGCCACTCTCCTGCTTATCGTTACCGATGCTTTTACAGGAGAAGCGGTGGCGGGGGGCTCTGTGGGTGCTGTGATTTTAATCGGAGTACGACGGGGAGCTTTCTCTAATGAAGCTGGGATTGGTACTGAGTCAATGGCGCACGGTGCCGCTAAAACACAAGAGCCGATTAGGGAAGGTATTGTAGCCATGGTCGGGCCAGTGGTAGACACTTTGATTGTATGTACGTGTACTGCCCTAATTATCTTGCTGACCGGCGTATGGCAAAGTGCGGAGGGCGTGGAGGGTGTGACTATGACCGCTCGAGCGATCCAGCAAGTGTTTCCTACTACGGGTATCTACTTATTACTCATCATGGTGGGATTATTGAGCTTTAGCACCATGGTCACCATGTGGTTCTACGGTGCTAAATGTACCGGCTTTCTACTAGGATCTCATCGCCAGCATTACTACACGCCGATCTACTTAGCATTGCTCTTGGGTGGCGCTGTGGTTTCAATGGACATTGTTAACGGACTAATTCTGGCCACCTATGCAACGATGGCCATACCGACGATGATTTCGGCATTATATCTATCGCCCAAGGTAAACCAGGCGGCAAACATCTATTTTTCAGGATTACGCAACAAAGATTAGTTACAGTAATTTTTCAATATGCTTGGCAATTGCATCAGGTTTGGTTACCGGTGCAAACCTCTCTGTTACCTGACCCTCACGATTGATTAAAAACTTAGTAAAGTTCCATTTAATACTATCTGTTATAAGCCCCTTCGCTTGTTTTGTAAGGTAGCTATAAAGCGGGTGTTGCGCAGCCCCATTGACATCAATTTTCCCCATCACTGGAAAGCTTAGTCCATAGTTGAGTTGGCAAAATTCTTGAATAGAACCGTTGTTACCTGGCTCCTGAGCACCGAATTGATTACAGGGCATTGCTACTACGACAAGTCCACGATCACTATAACTGTTATGCAGTGCCTGTAAACCTTCGTATTGTGGGGTAAAGCCACATTGACTTGCAGTGTTTACTATAAGTACAACATTGCCTTTGTAGTCAGCCAAGGGTTTTTCTTGGTTATTACTAGTCGGTACAGTGAAATCATAAATTGTTGTAGAACTTGTCACAGTTACTATCCTTCTCGATGAAATTGATTGGGTTATTTAAAGCAATGTTCTGATGCTGGGAAATTACCACTTCTAACATCGTCACCGTAAGCAGTAATAGCATCTTGAATACTATCTTTACCGGTCAGAAAATTTTTGGTGAATTTGGGTAACCGCTGCGAAATACCTAACATATCATGCAAGACCAATACCTGCCCGTCAGTGTCTGCGCCGGCACCAATGCCAATAACAGGAATATTCAGTGCGTGGCTTAAAGATGCTCCAAGAGAGTTAGGGACACACTCAACCACTATCAGCTCAGCGCCTGCCTCTTCCAGAATTAGCGCTTCTTTGATGATTTGGTCGGCTTCTGCCTCGTCTTTACCTTGAACTTTGTATCCTCCCAGCTTATGTACTGACTGAGGAGTAAGCCCTACATGCCCGCATACAGGGATTCCCCGCTCACTGAGCAAAAAGACTGTATCTGCGAGCCATTCGCCACCTTCTAGCTTCACCATTTGTGCCCCTGCCTGCATGATTAAAGCGGCATTATCAAGTGCTTTGACGTCGGTTGAATAAGACATAAACGGCATATCACTCACCAAAAGAGAGCGATTATTACCCCGTTTAACGGCAGCTGTGTGATATGCCATTTCATCAACAGTGACGGGAATAGTACTATCACGACCCTGGATGACATTGCCCAGTGAGTCGCCAACCAAAGAAACTTCGATACTAGACTGTTCAATTAAGCGCGAAAATGTGTAGTCATACGCAGTAATTGCTGCGAACTTTTCGCCTTTCTCTTTCATCGAGTTTAATGTGCTTATAGAAATTGTTTTCATGGTATCGATATGACCTCTAGCTTGACTTAATGACCCAGACTACTAAATTTTTTAGTATGACATGGAGGACGCGTTGGAGATCTCCTCCATTGGGTACGGATTGTAGTAGTGCCGACCTGAGCGAGTTTGCAGTATGTAACGGACTAAGTTTTGATAATCGCTTTCGTTCTCTTGATTGGCCAGATTTATTTCTGAGGTGTTTACGATCAGTAGTGGCGTATCATCATAATGGTAAAAAAACTGCGTATATGCATCGTTAAGCTGCTGTAAATATGATTCTTCGATCGGTTTCTCAATAGCATTACCTCGACGTTGCAGTCTCTCATATAAAGTAGCTGTTGGGGCTTGTAAATAGATGACTAAGTCAGGCTTTGGAAGATCAGTAATAATATTGTCATAAACTGTTTGGTAGAGCCGATATTCATCATCCTCTAATGTTACTCTCGCGAATAATGGATCCTTATCGATCAAGAAGTCTGAAACGCGTACCTGCTGGAAAATATCACCCTGCCGCAATGCCTGTAGTTTTTGCATCCGCTGAAATAAAAAATGTAATTGAACGGGTAAGGCATGAGTTCGTCTGTCTCTATAGAAACGCTCAAGAAATGGATTGGTCTCGGGTTCTTCTAGTAAAATATCATAGTTGAACGTGGCGGCAAGGCGTTTCGCTAACGTTGTTTTACCGACACCGATAGGGCCCTCAACGGCAATATAACCAGGCATAGATACAGCCGAACGTTCTAAATTAAAATTCACTAATAGACTATCGTCCACGGATGACCTCAAGATTATTCTTTATCACCATTAAAGCTTTACGATACCCTGATCGGCACAGTTTGCCAACAAGTCAGCCGTGCTTTTACCTTGTGCGCTAAAAAATTCGGCATCTAACTCTAATAATGGCACCAGAACGAATGCACGCTCTTCCATTCGAGGATGTGGGATAGTCAATCGATGGCTGGCTATTTCAAAATTTGCATAAGTTAATATGTCTAGATCAAGCGTTCTAGCTCCCCAGCGTTGCTGACGCTTACGGTCATGTTCACTTTCAATTTCCTGTAGATAGTCCAGTAGTTGAAGAGGGAGTAATTCAGTGTTTAAGCGTGCTACTGCGTTAATGTAGTCTGGCTGATCTTGGGGGCCTATAGGACTGGTGCTGTAAAACGAGGACAGAGTAATCTCATATATATGGGGGTGATCTGATAATCTTTGGACTGCTCTATTTAATTGATGAAGGGGATCAACCATAGATCCAGAGAGATTACTGCCAAGACCAATATAGGATGTGGTCATTAGTCTTCAGAGACTTTTTTCTTTCTGGGGCCCCGGCTACGACGCCTTTTCTTTACCGCTTTACCTGCGTCATCAGCCATCTGTTGCTGTTCTTCAGGATTAACCTCCTGGTATGTTGTCCACCACTGGCCTAAGCCATCAAGATTTTCCCCGGCTTGTTCACGCAGTAAAATAAAGTCGTATCCAGCTCGAAAACGAGTGTTCTCTGATAGGCGTTTCGCACGCTGCCCACCGCGTCTAGGCAACTGCAATTGTAAATCCCAAATTTCACGCATCGGAATTGTAAAGCGTTTTGGAATAGCGGTTATATGAACCTGCTGAGAAATTACTTCACTGGATGCTTTGCTCAGTGCATAGCTGGCTGAATTTCCTTTGTCACTTAGCTGTGCGGCTAATTTTTCTACCGAGGGCCAGAGTAACGCGGCATAAATAAAGGCTGGAGTAACTCTCTGATTTGAACTAATACGACGATCAGTATTGATAAATGCCTGCTCAAATAAATTATTGGCATTATTACTACCATCATTCGCTAAACGACTAGCTTGGGGAACTAAATAATCGAAGAGGTTATAATCTCGCAGCAGGATGAAGATTGCCGCGCCTTTTCCGCTCATAAATAATTTTAGTGTTTCATCAAATAATCGAGGTGGCGATACCTGGGCCAAATCAGCAGATAATTTACTCATCGGTTTTGCTGTGCGTGAGTCGATATCAAACCCTAGCTTAGCCGCAAAACGCACTACACGAAGAAGTCGCACTGGATCCTCTCGATAGCGAGTCGACGGGTCTCCAATAATTCGAATAGTTCGGTTGTTGATATCATCCAATCCACTAGTGAAGTCATGGATGCTATTGTCACTTGGGTTGTAGTAGAGCGCATTAACCGTGAGATCCCGTCGGCTCGCATCTTCATGCATTGATCCGAAAACATTATCCCGAGTCAGCATTCCAGTCTTACTTTGCTGTCTCAGCCCAATATTTTTCTTTCCCGCATCTTGGCCCGCTTGGTCGTTTGATCGGAAAGTGGTTACTTCAATGAGTTCGCGGCTGAACTGTACGTGAACAATTTGGAATCTGCGCCCAATGATTCTTGAACGTCTGAACAAAGATTTCACTTCTGCAGGTTCTGCGTTAGTGGCCACATCAAAATCTTTAGGTTTGATGCCAAGTAGTAAATCTCGCACTGCTCCGCCGACAATATAGGCGTCGAATCCAGCGTTTTGGAGAGTTTCCACGACTTTTCTAGCATCTCTGCTAATCATGTTAGCGGCTAGAGAGTAGGTGGCACCATCTGTGACTGATGGACTTGATGATTTCGTTTTATCGTCAAAAAAGTTGATGATGCGCTTAAGCATTGATTGCTGACCGATAGCGTTTATTTGACCGCCAGTTTAACAGAGGATCTGGCTTTCAGTGTGACTTATTAGTTTTGATGATTATTGCAGAACTAAAGATTTGCTGCCTTACCTATTTCAAAGCAAAAGGGGCTGTCCAAAGACAGCCCCTTTAAATGAGCTTTGAGGCCTAAGCCTACCAAACCCTATCGCAATCCAACGTTATTATTATTATTATTTATTATTATTACCCACACTAATCGTGTGGAAATCCTATTCTCAGTTATAAATCTATCCAGTTCAAGCATTTAGTGCGTTTTTTATGATAATTCATTGGGGGTTTAGTCTCTAAGTAGAATCGATTAATCGGTTTTACGGCTAATCCCAAGTTTATTGCGTCGCTGCCAGAGGCTTTTACGGCTAATACCCAATTTCTCCGCTAGTACTGTTTCGCTCATAGTGGACTGATTGTCTAACACGAACTGGGTAAAATAATTTGTTAAAGATGCGGCATCCTCTCCACTCTCCGCCATAGTTGATAGCGTCAGCTGCCGTTTTTGGATAGAGCTTGGCGATTGACCATTTATTTTTAAGGTTGAGGGAGAGATCGACTGGCCTTTCTCCAGCAGAATGGCAGCCTGATAAAGAGTGTTCTTGAGTTCTCTAATATTGCCAGGCCAATTATTTTGACTTAGTAGATGCCTGCTGTCTTTAGATATCGTAACGTCGAAGTTTAGCTCATTACTGAAATGCGCTAAAAAAGCATCTGTCAATTGAATGATATCTGATGGTCGCTCTCTCAATGGAGGAACTTGGATATTAACAGCATCAATTGAGAGTAATAGATTGGGACAAAATTGACCTGAGTTGCACAGTTCACGTAGGTTTTTAGTCGTAGATGCTAGGCAGCGTATCGACGTACTTTTGGTCAATCTTAATACATGGGCACTTAAAGTGACCGGAAGGTGGCATATGTCCCTTAAAAAAATAGTGGTGGGTTCATTCCCGTCTCCCGCAAGATCAAGATATTGATTAATTTCCTCTGCAGTCACAGTCGCACAATTGATTACCGATAAAAATCCATTACAAAGAGCGCTGGCATGGTGGATCGTTCGGGCAATAGCGAACTTGCCGCTGCCAACTTCCCCTGAAATTAGAACTGGGGCCTTGGTAGGTGCGACCTTACTAATAGTATTTAAAATGCCGATTGTTGCTTCACTATTCCCTACTAGAGGATCTTGTGTTGCGTTGAGTGATGCCTTTTTATGGGTCTCATGATCTATGATTCGTTTCACCGAGCCCATCAATTCTTCATGATCGAATGGTTTAGATATGTAATCTGCAGCACCCTTTCGCATAATATCTACGGCTGATCTTAAACTTGCAAAACTAGTCATAATTAGAACTGGCACACTACCTGTAGCGCCAATGAGTTCTGCTCCGGAGCCTCCTGGGAGTCGCAGGTCACTGATGATTAAATCAAACTCGTTAAGGTTGAAGTTATTTAAAGCCGCTTTGACACTCACTGCCTGTGATGCCTTATAGTGGTGTCGTTCGAGGAGCTTGACTAAAGAAATACGAATTATCTCTTCATCCTCTACGACTAAAATTCTTTTACTTGGTGGGTTCACGTCTGAATGAGCTCAAATAATTTAGTTTTATGTATGCTTAAAGCAGTTTACTGCCCGTTGAACACATCTTACTCTTCCAATTTATTAAAGGTTAGCGCAACGGTGGTACCGCAGCTACTATTTTGCGCGGGACTTGAAATAGTAATTTCAGCGCCGAGGCCCTTAACTAGATTAAATACAACCCACAGACCTAGTCCGGTTCCTTTTCCAGGGTCTTTGGATGTAACGAAGGGCTCGAACAATTGTGATTGAAGATTTTCTGCGATACCTGTGCCCGAGTCATTTATAGTAACCCGTATTTTTTCATCTAGAGAATTTGCCAATATTGTGATCGCACTGTTGGGTGGTGAAGCGTCTCGGCTATTACTGAGTAGATTTAGAAAGACTTGGATAAGTTGATGATAGTCGCCCAATATATTTAAGTTTGGCGCTATGAGGCAGCTAAAGGAGAGTGTTGACGCATGATCGGCAAGCGTTATGAGTTGTATGGCTTCTTCACATGCTTCCTTAAGATTGACTCTCTTGAAATGACGCCCTTTAGGCGTTTCTCCGCGTGAAAAATTAATCAGTGAATCAACGATCCGTTTAATACGATCAGTTTGGGAGAGAATATGTTGCGCGGATTCGCTAATTTGTTCTGGTTCCATCTCGTGTTCTAGGTTTTGGGCAATACAAGCTATTCCGGTGACTGGATTACCTATCTCATGTGCTACGCCTGCCGCCAGTCGACCCATCGATGCAAGACGCTCATTGTCGATTGATTTTTGAATTAACATCACGGATTGAGTTTTTTCCTCGACCAGCAGAATAATATTGTCATTGATTTCTTCCATCGATATTTGTGTCGATTTTTGAAAACTGAACCAACGAATACTGCCATTTATGTCTAAGCGAACGTTATCTCTGCTAGCCTCATCACTGACTAAAAATGAAGTAATCTCTGATTTCCAGGGGTCAGGTAGATCTCTGACCAAACTTCCTGACGCGCTACTGGGGTCTATTTGGGTATAGTTTGAGATAGCTGCATTCCACTTCAGAATTTCTCCATTTTGGGCCAGTGCAATAACGCCGATGGGCAATTTATCCAATATTTCACGGTGGTGTACGCGAAGTTTATTCAGCTCGCTGGCAATACCAGTTAATTGATCGCCTTGAACTGCCAGCACGGATTCAAGCAGGAATATATCTTCTTGCTGGGTGCCAGAGGACGAAGGAAGAGGGAGTGCTTGGCTCATTATACTATCTGCAGCAAGCACGCCAAAACGCATATTTAACGAGGCATTAATGGTATCCCTAATCTTTCGTAATGCTCCTGGCCGTAATTCATTAGTATCAAACTTAAGGCTACTTAAAGCGGATTGAATTTCAGTGTCAGCTTCTTGACCGAGTACCAGAAATAGCTGTTGCTTCATTTCAGCAATACTTTTTTGTTTTAGCTCTACGCGTATCGGTATGTAAACATTATCGGCCATACAGATGGTGGCGAAATTCTTTTGTTGCTCATCCATTTTGCTGAAAATAGAAAATAAGGTACAAAGAGTAATGTTGAGCATCAAGGCCTCAATAGACCAGGCTTCCCAAGCCTGCATTCCAAATAGTAATGGCTTTTCAATCAATGGTACTTGCCAGTACCAATCACCAAATATTAAGGGTAATGCCAGAGTCACTAGCCACACAAACATACCTGCTGAGAGCCCAGCGATAAATCCTTTTCTACTCGCTTTCGGTAAGTAGATAGCAGCTATCATTCCGGGCATTAATTGCGCTAATCCAGCAAAACCGACTAGATATAGATCAGTAATACTGCGAGTTTTGGCCACGAAGCTTAGCAGGATACAAAACAACATTAACCCGAGTGAAATCGTAAAATAGCGTCGATCAATCCATTGCGTTAAATTTTTTGGCTCAGACAGTTTCTTGCCGGGTAATACGAAACTATTAAGAATCATTCTTGTGGAGAACATGATTAAACTGCAGCAGAGAGCTAGCGCTAAAAGAATGATGCTGGCGGCACCGAGACTGGCAATTAGTGGTTGCTCGAGTGCCAGTGGCAATGCAAAAAGATATTCTTGAAATGTGGAGTTAGATTGTAATGATAGCCCACTCCATAATAATGGAAAAATAGGGATGCAGGCTAAAAGCATCAGCAATGGGTATGCCCAGGACATAGTGCTAGCTTGACGGTCGGATATAGCATCAGAAACAAGCATATTGAAGTTAGCTGGAAAGGATATGCCTGCGGCCAGAAAAATTATAAATATGCTATATGACGAATCGAAACGTTTAACAATTGTTTGTTGGCCGCTATCGACCACCCATGCGTTCATTTGAGAAATACTGCCAAATTCTGCGGTGACTGCAATCCATGTTGACAGACTTACTGCGATTATAAGTAAGAGTCCTGCTGCCGCCATAATCCATCTAAGTTGTTGGGCAATACCGACTTTAAGCGATTGTCTGACAGTTACGCTTACCGCTATAAGCAAGAGCAAGCAGGTAATTGGCTTCATGCTAGAATTAAAAATATTATCGACCAAGGAATCTGTCGCCAGTATTTGGGCAACAACGAGTGGGATAATAGACAGTGTGGTTGCTAAACAACTAACAATGGCGACGTTTTTCCCTCGGTATCGAAACGTTAAAAAATCTACTGAGGTTGCTAATCTGACTATGCTACTGAGGCGGCGAATGGGAAATAGCACTAGAGGTGCGATAACAAAAACCAGAGAGAAACCGAACAAAGCTAAGATCATGGTGTAACCGTAGCGGCCTGCCATCTCAATCGAACTCGTTGCGAGAAGCACGCCGGTACTTGCAAAAAGAGCTAGCGATAAAATAAGATTCTGACTTTTGGAGTCATTCCTTGCATTGATTGTCCGTGTGACGGAGCAAGCGATAAAAATAATTAGTGTTGTAAAAAAGACAATCTGGATGCTCATTCTTTGCTTCGCTCACGCTGTAATGTAAACGTGAAAAAAACTAACAATCCCCAGACTAAAAAAACCCTGAACCAATGTCCAGAGGGCTCTAATGCCCATTGGATAGCAAGAGGAAAAACGACAATACTTAGCAGTAGTAGTGTTGCAACTAATCGATAATTAAACATAGGCGCCGTTTTTTTAGATAGTTATATCAGTACGATCTTTGATGGTATTCAAGGTTGCTCTGCAAAGCAAACCTAACAAAACTATTTTTGCCTCTTTAAAAACCTTTGGGTGCTGGTACTGTTAAGTTAGTTGGCAGTTTATTTTGATCCCAGTTTTGGATTGCCCAAGATATTATTTCTGCGGTGGGAAGGGAACTTAACTTATGTGGTGGAGACTGTTGTAACCAATCAAGCGCGACGCACAGGTTTGAAGACTCATGTCCTGCAGGTAAGCCTGTTGCCAAATTTTGCTTACTCAGTTTTTGTCCATCACTTGTTACGGCTATTGGAACATGAGCATAGGACGGTTGTTTGTAGCCAAGGCACTGCTGCAGATAGATTTGACGAGGCGTCGAATTGAGTAAGTCTGAACCTCGGACCACCCGAGTTACCGCTTGAAACGCATCATCTACTGTGACCGCAAGTTGGTATGAAAATAAGCCATCACGCCGTTTAATAATAAAATCGCCCACTGTCGAGCGCAAGCTTTGACTAACGTGACCGATAAATTCGTCATCAAAACTGATAATATCAATCTGATGAAGCAGCGCTAGCCTCGTGGCATTGTTTTGCCCATCCAGATCGAGCGTACGACAATGATTGTCATAGAGGCCACTTAACTCAGTTATTCGTTTACGATTGCATTGGCAGTGATAAGCCAACTGCACCTCCTTCAGAGATGAAATGACTTCAGCGTAGGCGTCAAGGCGCTGACTTTGGAAGAGAACCTGTCCATCCCAGCATAGACTATGCGCTTCAAGTTGATTAAGGATATGTTGGCTAGCGCCTTTGATTTCACGAGGAGGGTCGAGATCCTCCATTCGAACGAGCCATTGCCCTCCGCGCACTTTTGCATCTAGATAGCTGGCAAGAGCGCATGCTAATGAACCAAAATGGAGAGGCCCCGATGGAGAAGGCGCAAACCGGCCAATGATTTTTTCTTGTACCATGTCTTAAGCCATAAACGTCAAACTAGGACTGAAACTAGCTTAGACCTAATCTTCTATTAGCCCCCAGTGAGCTGTTTTTCCTTAATTTCATCTAGTGTCTTGCAGTCTACGCAAAGATCGGCGGTCGGACGAGCTTCTAATCTGCGTATACCTATCTCAATTCCGCACTGGTCGCAAAATCCATAGTCATCATCTTCGACGCGAATTAGAGTTTTGTCTATTTTTTTGATGAGTTTGCGTTCACGATCACGCGTTCGCAGCTCAAGACTAAACTCTTCCTCTTGGGTAGCACGATCCGCGGGATCAGGAAAGTTAGCAGCTTCATCTTTCATATGAGTCACGGTCCGGTCAACCTCTTCCATTAACTCATGCCGCCATGCTTTTAAAATCTGCTTAAAATGCTCTCGCTGATTTTCATTCATGTACTCTTCATTCTTTTTTTCCACATAGGGGCTTAACCCATGAATAGTCACTGAGCTTTTAGAGGCTACTTTCGCTTTCTTTGCAGCCTTAGCGACCTTAGGGGCCGGTTTTGCAGATTCTTTTACTGTGGTCATGAATATATTCCGCTGTTTGTGGTTAGCCAAAAAAACGACGATGGTTTATAGAGATATTTTCACTATTTATCAAGTAAAATTTACGAATTCTGCAAATTTATGTGAAAAAGAGTAGTCGTTAGAGCTGTGATAATAGTAGACCATTGTTACACTGTTTCTCGGTAGTATTAATTTTTATTAGCGCAGCCGAGTTAAAGCACTTGTAATTTTAGGGTTTTATGTCTGATGTTAGATTTCCCCCAACTATATCCAGCGGTATTTGTGAGGCGTTATAAGCGCTTTTTTGCGGATGTTATGGATGCTCAGGGTAATTTAATGACAATTCATTGCCCAAACACAGGGTCAATGAAAAATTGTCTGATTGAAGGATCTAATTGTTGGTATTCGTTGTCGGACAATCCTAAACGCAAGTTGTCAGGAACGTTAGAAATCATTACAACCAGTCATGGTCAGTTGGCTGGAATCAATACTATTAGGACCAATCGATTGGTCGCCGCCGCTTTGGCTATAAATCAAATTCCAGAATTAAGTGGATATGATTTAGTGAGACCAGAGGTGGCCTATGGATCTGAAAAAAGCCGAATTGATTTTCTACTTCAAGCTACAGCCGGGCATTTGCCAGACTGCTATGTTGAGGTGAAAAATGTAACTCTTGATATGGGTGATGGCCTTGCTATGTTTCCAGATTCTGTAACCACTCGCGGCACTAAGCATCTGCGCGAGTTAATAGAAATGGCCGATCTTGGATATCGCGCAGTATTATTGTTTTGCGTACAATTGAACAACGCTGACCGTGTTGAAGTCGCTACCGATATTGATCCCATATATGCTAAAACTATTGCATTGGCACTCTCTAAAGGCGTGGAGGTAATAGCATGGCGAACCAAGATAAATAGTGACGGTATTAGTTTACATGAGCCTATCAGCTATCTTGGCGGTTGCTAGGCATTTGAATGGGTGATCTGAACTAATTACCGATCCTAAATGATAGACTTAATTGTCTATTAGAAAGCTGATTTTAAACGATTATTTACTTTTTTTGTCATCGCGGTATACACTCGAAAATTGGTATGTACATCTAGAGGCCTGATAACACGATGATGGTAGAGAAATCTATTGATACAGATATTTTGACCGGTACAACAGACCGGCATTTGGTTGGTTTGGGTCCAAACAAATCGAAAGGCGGTCATATGACCCCGTCAAATATGTTGGTCCACAAAGAAGCTTTAGGGCCCTTCATGGCGCTGAAGACTGCTGCTGCTGAGGAGGGCTTTGACCTTTGTATTTGCAGTGCCTATCGATCGTTTGATCGTCAGAGGGTGATTTGGAATGACAAGTTATCAGGGCTAAGGTCGGTATTAGACCAGTTTAGTAATCCTATAGATTTGAATCAGTTAAGTGATTGGCAGAAAATTGAAGCCGTATTGCGTTGGTCGGCATTACCCGGGACTTCGCGCCATCATTGGGGAACTGACTTTGATGTCTATGATGCCGCCGCAATGGTCGATGGTTATCAAATTCGGCTAGTCCCAGAGGAGTGTCAAGGTACAGGTATTTTTGCGCCGATGCACGAATGGTTAAATGGCGCACTCGTCAACACCCAAAAAGATTTCTATAGGCCTTATGCGGTTGATCGTGGAGGTGTGGCGCCTGAGTTATGGCATTTAAGTTACCGACCGATTGCTAATAGCTATGCTGAGCAATTTAGCATTCCGCTTATTACTCAGCAGTTAGTGAATGATGGACAATTAATGTATCTTGATATCGTACTGGAGCATATCGATGAAATCATCGAGCGCTTTGTTACGCTGTAATTCAATGTTTTAAGGTATTTTTACCAATGGTTAGAGAAGAATTTGTTTGGCAGCTAATTAAGGACGAGGCTGATTGGCTAGTCAAATCCGAACCTTTGATGTCCGAATTTCTGCAAAGATCTATCCTTGATCATTCAAGTTTATTGGAAGCTTTAGGTCATTGTCTCGCTGATCAGCTTATTGATTCTCAATGGACCAGCGCTAGTCTAAATAATATTATTAGGGAAGCGCTTGAGTCAGATAGCCAAATTATAATGAACGCGTGCCTAGATTTGTCAGCCAGTTTTGAGCGTGACGCAGCCTGTGACAAATATCTTACGCCGCTTCTATATTATAAAGGTTTTCAGGCGCTGCAGTTGCAACGAGTGGCGAATTGGTTCTGGAAAAATGGCCGAAATGAAGTAGCATTTTTTTTGCAAAGTAGGATGACTGAAGTATTTCATGTCGATATTCATCCGGGGGCGAAAATCGGTTCAGGTATTATGCTTGATCATGCGACGGGTTTGGTTATTGGTGAGACTTCGGTGATTGGAAATAATGTCTCTGTGTTACATTCTGTAACGCTCGGTGGAAATGGCAATAAAAAGGGTAAGCGACATCCTACTATTGGTGATGGAGTGATGATTTCAGCGGGTGCAAAAATTATTGGTAATGTTAGCATCGGCGAGGGTAGTAAAATTGGAGCGGGTAGTTTGGTGCTCAAATCGATGCCAGCCCATGCAACTGTGGTGGGTGTTCCTGCATCCGTGATTGGAGTTCCGCTTGATGAGATTCCTGCGCTAAATATGAATCAAAACTTGGATGTCTAGAGTTACAAAATGGCTGAAAAAGGCATTTTAGGACTTCTTCATCCGCGTATTGTGAGGACCACAGCACCTTCACTCAATGGCCTTGTAGCCGTATTTAAAACTCAGGAAGCTTTTCGATGCGAAGCGGTTGCATGTCTTGTGCTGATACCCATAGCGTTTTGGTTAGTGGCGTAGTCGCTATAGACAGATCGAGGCCAGGTGGGAGATTTGTTTTTCAAGTAAAAGCTGGCGTTGTTCAGGGAAACCTTGGAATTCAAAGCAGTGTTCCTCCAATTTGCTAAAACGAGCGATGGAGCTCAATTGGTCAATATCATACTCGGCTATTGATAAAGCGATAATGCCTTTGTCTATTCGATTAGATAGCGACAATGACGTTTCTTTTAATGTGGAGATACTTTCGTGATATTTAAAAGTAGGCAGTGCTGAAATATTGTCACTGCATAGAGTCCAGTTGATAGCTAGTTCAATTCCAAGCTTAACCGACAACCTTTCAAGTAGCTGTTGAAGAGAGTACATCGCCATCAGGCAAACTAAAATATGTTGTTTTGAGCATTGAGTCGAACGAATATAAAAACATACTCCACCCTGCGTACCCTCTAGCCGCTGGCCTCCGTAAAGCTCGATTGTTCGCTCAACACAAAGATCGATATGTTCGAAGAGTAATTCAAGATTTTCATGATTTAGTTGCTGACCTAAACTGAGTCTATTTTTGATAGTTGCAGTAACCACTGAGCAGTAATAGCCACCATTGGGCAGGCCGTCTGATTCTCTAGAGCTTGATAATAGTGGTTGAAGCCTTGTTTCTAATGCAAGTATTTCATCGACCATGGGATCACTACTTCCTGGCAAACGATTCGTTAGCGAACGCAACCGGCGAGAGACTCTGTCTGTGAGTCGATAACATGCATAAATACATACTACTGAGAATAGCAGCCATAACAATCCCCAAAAAAAGAATACGTTTGAGTATGCCGCGTATATCGGTTGACTATTAATAGCAATCACCAGGGTGCCTGCGAGAGAGTCTTCAAGGAGAATGTTGCGCTTAAATGTTTCCAGATTAGCAGGAGCGGTTTGGGCCTGAGAACTTTGGGCTATTAGTGTGTTTTCGACGTCATATAGACTCGCGCTATAGACAGCTTTATCTTTGGTTGCGTTGCGCAGAGTGAATTGAACGGCAACGATATCGCTGCTGAATAAAGGGGTTCTAATAAGTTCTGATAATTGACTAAGGGTCGCGTGACTTTTTTCGGTAATCCTCTGGTTAGAGAGCTTTGAGGTCTGAACTTCTATGATTACCCAACTCAGTAAGCCGAATAATAAGAGTCCTAAGGCAATAATAGTTGGCAGTTTCACATTAGTGGCATATTGACGCTGCATTCTTGGGCCTTTAAGCAATTTATTTTCTTTCTATTCTATCCTATTCGCTCAACTTTTATATAATGGGAATCTGAAAATCAACGGGATAAACCACTGTGTCGAATGTTTTACTGATTAGCGTGTCTGGAGAAGACCAACCAGGGGTAACCAATGCGGTGACCGAAGCTTTGGCTGAGTTTGGAGTAACGCTGCTAGATATTGGCCAAGCTGTTATCCATGACCAACTGAATATGGGTATTTTGGTGTCAGTACCCGAAAACACAAATGTTGATGATGTTACTTCCGAAGTATTACAAACGCTCGATAGGTTAAATATGCAGGGTCTTTTCTTGCCTATTTCCAATGAGCGTTACGAGAACTGGGTAGGTCTGCAAGGGAAGTCTCGGCACATAGTGACTCTGTTAGCACGTAACTTAGAAGCATCTCATTTGGCGGCAGTAACTGAGGTGACTGCGCAGCAAGGTCTTAATATTGATAAAATAGTTCGGTTGTCAGGGCGTATCATTTTGGGTAATGCCGATATCAATGGGCAGGCTTGTATAGAGTTTTCTGCGCGCGGTGAGCCGAATAGTGCGGATGAACTACGTCAATCACTACTCAAACTAGCAGGGGAACAAAATATTGATATTGCATATCAAGAAGACAATATCTTCCGCCGCAGCCGTCAGTTAGTGGTTTTTGATATGGACTCGACCTTAATCGATGCTGAAGTAATCGATGAGCTTGCGGTTGAAGCGGGTGTGGGAGAACAGGTTGCTGCTATCACTGAAGCAGCAATGCGCGGTGAAGTAGATTTCAAACAAAGTTTTGTGCAGCGAGTGGCATTACTTGAGGGGCTAAGTGAAGGCGTTTTGCAGACAGTCGCAAAACGTTTACGTCTCAATGATGGCGCTGAGTACTTGCTTAAAAGTTTAAATCAGCTTGGATTTAAGACAGCAATTGTTTCCGGAGGCTTTACGTTTTTTGCACGCCATTTACAAAAACAATTGGGTGTTGATTATGTCTACGCTAATGAACTTGATGTCGTTAAGGGAGTTGTTACTGGTAACGTGGTAGGGGAAATTATTGACGGTCAGCGTAAAGCTGAGATCCTAGTTGAGATCGCGAATAAATTGGGTCTGAGTCTTGAGCAAGTGATAGCTGTAGGTGATGGTGCCAATGATTTAGCAATGTTAAATATTGCTGGTCTAGGAATCGCTTTTAGGGCTAAGCCACTAGTAAAAGCGTCTGCCAAACAGGCAATTTCAAATGTTGGTCTGGATGGAATACTCTACTTGCTGGGTTACAGTGACAAGGATATTGTCAACTTACACAAAAATAGCGTTGGATAAAATCGGAGATTAGGCGTAAAACTTAAAAAACACCGCTAAACTTCAGTTATCATGCAAACCACACACATTTTTGGAAATAACAACAATGGCCAATTACTCTACTAATGAATTTCGCTCCGGGCTTAAAGTCATGCTTGATGGTGACCCTTGCTCAATACTGGAAAATGAATTCGTCAAGCCAGGTAAGGGCCAAGCGTTTAGTCGAGTGAAATTGCGTAATTTAAAGACATCTCGAGTGCTGGAAAAAACCTTTAAATCGGGAGAATCATTGGAAGGCGCCGATGTGATGGACCAGGATATGCAGTACTTATATACCGATGGCGATTTTTGGTATTTTATGGAACCCGATACCTTTGAACAGCATCAGGCTACCGAGAGTGCAGTTGGCGACGCTTTGCCTTGGTTAAGCGAACAAGACGTATGTATGGTCACACTGTATAACGGATCGCCTCTGTCTGTAATGCCACCTAATCATGTTGAAATTGAAATTATTGAAACAGATCCTGGGTTGCGTGGTGACACGGCGCAGGGTGGCAGCAAACCGGCTAAGTTAGTGACTGGCGCGGTGGTTAAAGTGCCATTATTCCTTGATCAAGGGGATGTAATTAAGGTGGATACACGAACAGGCGAATATCAAGGCCGAGTTAAATAGCCGACAGTTATTTTATTTGTTGGGTGGGTAATCAGTGAAGGCGTTTCATCATGGATAAATGGCAGCCGGGAGCAAGTTTGAATACCCTGCGCCGTAGGGCCGCCATGCTTTCTTCGGTTCGTGAATTTTTCAAGCAACGGTCAGTGCTTGAAGTTGATGTCCCGGTGATGGGTAAAGCCACAGTTACAGATTTAAATATCGATAGTATCACCACATCTGTTGTTGGTGAGCAGGGCTATCTCCAAACGTCCCCCGAATATTTCATGAAACGATTACTGGCATCCGGTACTGGCGATATCTATTTTATGGGTAAGGCCTTTCGAGATGGTGAAGTTGGTTTAAGACATAACCCTGAATTTACAATGCTAGAGTGGTATCGCTGTGGATGGGACGACCACCAACTAATGTCTGAGGTGGCTGAATTAATTAGTCTACTTTTGGCAGAAGAGGGTGGGTTTTCCTGGGATGTAACTAAAATAAGTTACTCAGACTGTTTTTTCGATAATCTTGGTTTGGACCCTCACAGCGCCGAATTAAGCACTTTGCAGTTATTGGCTGCTAAGTTATCCTCGCAGAGCTGGATAGATGAAACGCGTGCTAATTGCTTAGACCTTATTTTTAGTTCTCAGGTAGAGCCACACCTTCCTCGTGGAATCACGATTATTTATGATTACCCAGAATGCCAAGCGGCACTAGCACAAATTAGCTCAAATAATGTCGGGCAAAACGTTAGTAAAAGATTTGAAGCATTTGTTAATGGTGTTGAAATAGCCAATGGTTATCTGGAATTAACTGATGCATCGGAGCAGGGGGTGCGTTTTAAGCGTGACAGTAAGGCCAGAGAGCTTCTTAAGAGGCCAGCTGTAACCATGGACCAAAAATTCTTAGCGGCACTCAGCAGCGGTTTGCCAGCTTGTGCTGGGGTTGCCATTGGTTTAGACCGCCTTTTGATGGGCGCTTTAGGCGTTAATTCCATTGATGAGGTGTTGGCTTTTTCTTGGTTGCGCTGCTAACAAATTAATGAAGTTACTTGGCAACAAAATAGTGATTCATCCCTCTCGCCGGGCTGTCCTCTGCAAGGTCGCCAACTTCAACTGCAGGCACTCCGGCAACAACTTTGTGGGGGGCTACGCTCTTTAGAACCACACTTGCTGCAGCGACCATAGCGCCTTCTCCAATATCAATATTGCCAAGAATTGTTGCGCCAGGTCCAATCAATACACCTTTACGGATTTTTGGGTGGCGATCGCCGCTGTCTCTCCCTGTGCCCCCTAGAGTAACTGATTGCATAATAGATACAGAGTCTTCAACGACCGCCGTTTCACCAATAACTAATCCGGTAGCATGGTCAATCATTACCCCGCTACCAATAATAGCGGCAGGATGGATGTCCACAGCAAAAGAAATAGAGATCCTGTGTTGAAGAAGCAATGCGAGTGATGTTCTTCCTTGAAGCCATAATTCGTGTGCAGCACGATATGCTTGTAGCGATAGAAACCCTTTAAAATATAAAAAAGGAGAGCTGTAGAGGTCGCATGCCGAGTCTCTGGCGACGGTAGCCTGTATATCTCTGGAGACCTTGGCAATAATTGCTTTATCTGCAAAAATCCCTTGCATAATTTCCTTTAACATTGGAGCGGTTGCGGCAGCGCTGGCTAGTTTTTTTGCGAGATGATTGCTCAGCGCCGCACCCAAGTCCTCATAGTCCAAAATAGTCTTGGCAAAGTAGTCAGCAAAGTTGGGCTCCGCTGCGGCCCCTGCCTTCGCTTCATTAGTTATATGGTGCCAGATTTCTTCGGCTGACAATACAGTTTTGGAGTTCATTACACTATTTTCCTTTAGCGGGCTCAAATATGCCAGCCTGTTCTTGCCAGGGCCCAAACATCCACATTTTTTGCGCCAGCATTAATTAATACGGTCGCTAGAGCGCTCGAAGTTGCGCCTGTAGTCACAACGTCGTCAACAATAGCGACGGTTTTATCTTCTAAAAACCGAGA
>CAJIZU010000088.1 GCA_905181925.1 gamma proteobacterium HTCC2207 | reverse complement strand
CGCCGGAGGAATCTCGGTAACAATAGCGGGAGGCGAGCTTTATACCGCGATGCAAACAGGCGTTATTGACGCTTTGGAATGGGTAAGTCCTTATAATGATATAGCGCTCGGGTTTCACCAAGTGGCCAAGTACTATTATTACCCGGGATGGCATGAGCCAGGTCCAACGCTAGAGTTAATTGTCAATAAAGATGCGCTGGCTAGCTTGCCGGATGATTTACAGGCGATTGTTGAAACAGCTGCCCGGGCAGTGAATCAAGATATGCTCGATGAATATACCGCTCGCAATAATGAGGCGTTGATTAGTTTAGTCGAGACTCATGGCGTTCAGCTAAGAAAGCTCCCTGATGAGGTGATTGGGGAGTTGCGAAGTATCTCTGCAGAAATGCTAGAAGAGCTGGCAGATGACTCAGATCTTTCCCGGCGAATTGCTGAGTCGGTCAAAGCGTTTCAGCGTCAAGCAACCGCGTATCATGCTATTTCTGAAGAAGCCTACTACCAAGCGCGCAAGCAAAAGTAGTAGACGTAATGGTCGGCTGTGAAAGAGATTTTCGGTCGGCTAGTTTTTCCAAAATGTTGGCATAAATAGAACCAGCAGTGTGAATATTTCGAGCCGACCAAGCAACATACCCCAGCATAAAACGATTTTTGCAAAAGACCCAAGGTCAGCATAGTTGGTTGCTACTGCGCCAAGCCCTGGTCCTAAGTTGTTCAGCGCTGCCGCTGTAGCTGACCAGGCAGTAACATAGTCTAGCCCAGACGCTAACAGTAACAAAACCATCAAGTAGAAGACGCCTAAATAAACCCCGAAAAAAGCCCAGATTGCGTCAGTAACCCGATCCGGGATCCTGCGATTACGTATTTTTATGGGTAGCACGGCGTTGGGGTGTATGAGTCTATAAACTTCTCGAATGCCTTGCTGCGCCATAATCAACATGCGGCCGATCTTAATACCACCACCAGTGGAACCCGCACAAGCACCGAAGAAAGAAAGAAAGATCAAAAAGAAGGGTAAGAATGTTGGCCAGGAATTAAAATCAGTGGTGGTAAATCCGGTAGTCGTCAAGATTGAGACTAGCTGAAAAACGCCTAAACTTATGCTGTCTTCCCAACCATATGTTCCACTAAAGTAGAGATATAAACAGGTTATCAATGCTCCGAACAGCAGCAGATATAGGTACATACGTGCCTCTGGATCTGCCCAGTAGAAGCTTAGTCTACGGTTGTGCCAAACGTGGTAGTGAAGAGCAAAGTTGAGACCGGAAATAATCATGAAAAAAGCGCATATGGCCATAATTAAATCGCTGTCAAAGAAACCGATGCTGGCATCGTGCGTTGAAAATCCGCCGATAGCTACGGTTGAAAAGCTATGGCCAATGGCATCAAACCCGTCCATTCCGGCCATCCAATAGGCAAGAGCACAGACGGCTGTTAGCGCTAGATATATTTTGAATAGGACGTTAGCTGTTTCTGCTATGCGCGGTGTTAACTTAGCGTCTTTCATTGGCCCGGGCGTCTCAGCTCGATAGATTTGCATGCCACCGACACCTAGCATTGGTAGAATCGCTACAGCGATAACGACAATACCGATGCCGCCTAGCCACTGCAGTTGCTGTCGATAGTAAAGGATAGATTTTGGCAAATTATCGAGCCCAGATAGTACGGTCGCACCTGTTGTGGTCAGCCCCGACACAGATTCGAATAGCGCATCAATAAAAACCAAATTCGTCGCTTCAGAGAACATCAGCGGTAAAGTCCCGAAAACACTCAAGACTAGCCAAAAGAAAACGGTGACAAAGAAACCATCCCTTGTCCGTAACTCACCGGTTTTGTTTTTTGTCGGCAACCAAAATACCAAGCCAACTATTTGAGTGATAGCGAAAGCTAAAATAAACATTGGCGCTGTATTTTCTTGATAAATGTAGGCGACAATTATTGGCGACAGCATAGTCAAACTGAATATCATCAGCAGCATGCCCAGAACTCTTGCGATTACTGCAATATGCATAAAGGCGGTGCCCTAAAAAAAAGTGAAGCCAACAGCGAAGAGTTTCTCCACAGCTTTGGTGTTTGCTTTGTCGACCACGAAAACAATGACATGATCATCACTTTCAATCACAATATCATGATGAGCGATGATCACCTCGCCGTTGCGGACTAACGCCGCCAATGTAGATCCTGGAGGTGACTTTATGTCCCCAATGGCGCGCCCAACTACTTTTGACGACTTAGCATCTCCATGAACAATAAATTCTAGAGCTTCCGCTGCACCGCGTCTTAGTGAGTGAACACTAACGGTATCGCCTTGGCGCACATGAGTCAGTAGCGAGCTAATAGTCACTTGTTGCGGTGAGATGGCGATGTCGATTTCACCCCCTTGCATTAGCTCCGCATAAACCGGATTACTAATTAGGGTCATTACCTTTTTTGCACCCAGTCGCTTAGCGAGTAAAGAGGCCATGATATTAACTTCGTCATCATTAGTGAGGGCTAGGAAAACGTCAGTCTTCTCTATGTTCTCATCGAGCAATAATTCTTGATCAGTCGCTGATCCGTTTAATACAACTGCACGATTAAGCTTCTCTGACAAATAAGCCGTGCGCTCAGGAGAAAATTCGATAATTTTAATATTGTAGTGTTCTTCTAGCGCTTTACTTAGACGAAACCCGATATTACCTCCGCCAGCAATTACCAAGCGATGGTAGGGTTTTTCAAGGCGGCGTAACTCACTCATCACCTTACGGATATTCTTTTTAGCGGCAATAAAGAAGACCTCGTCACCGTCTTCAATGACAGTGTCACCTACTGGAAAAATGGCTCTGTCTTTTCTATAAATCGCAGCCACGCGGGCATCAGCTTTAGGCATATGTTCTTTCAGCGTGCGCAGCTCTTGACCTACCAGAGGGCTATCTTTAACGGCGCGAAGGCCGACTAACTGAATAACACCATCAGCAAAATCTAGGACTTGTAACGCACCGGGCTGCTCAATCAGCTTACGGATATAATCAGTAACGGCTTGCTCGGGAGTGATCATTACATCGACGGGCATGTTCTTGTCATTAAAAAGAACGCTTTTGTATTTGGGGTTGGTGTAATTGTAGGCCCTTACTCGCGCTATTTTCGTTGGCGTGTGAAACAGTGAATATGCAACTTGGCAGGCGATAATATTAACTTCATCACTACTGGTTACAGCGACGAGCATATCGGCGTCTTCGATACCGGCTTTCACTAATACGTCAGGATAGCATCCAGTCCCAACAACGGTGCGAATGTCTAGTCGATCTTGAAGTGAGCGAAGAGCGCGCTCATTAATGTCAATGAGAGTAATGTCAGCATACTCGCGCGCCAAATTCTCGGCCAGCGTTCCGCCAACTTGCCCTGCACCCACTATAATTATTTTCATTGTTATTCCGCTTTTTGCCAGCGTTTAAGCTGGACGGCTAATTTTACGAAGTCTTGCATAGTAAAAGCCATCATGACCACCCGTTGTAGGAAACAGTTGCCGCCCACAAACCGTAGTATCACCCCAAGAAGCGTCTATGGTCATTATCTCAACATCTTCTCGCGAATCTACAAAAGCCTTGACCACTTGATCATTTTCCTCGGGAAGGACCGAGCATGTCGCATAAACTAAAATACCCTCATTTGCGAGTGTTTGCCAGAGTCTTTCGAGAAGCGTCGCTTGAATTTTACCAAGCTTATCAATATCTAAGGGTTTGCGTAGGATTTTGATATCGGGATGTCGGCGAATAACCCCAGTTGCTGAGCAGGGGGCATCCAGTAAAATTCTGTCGAACGGCGTCTTATCCCACCAAGTGTCTAAGTCGCCCGCATCCGCGATTTTGAGTTTTGCCTTTAGGTTTAAGCGCGCTAAATTATCTTCTACTTTTAAAATCCGCCGTGCTTCTGAGTCGATGGCTAAAAGTGACTTAATGTTCGGCTCAGTTTCCAAAATGTGGCAGGTCTTGCCTCCGGGAGCGCAGCACGCGTCTAGGACGACATGATTAGGCTCAAGAAGAAGCAAAGAGGCGGCTAATTGTGCGGCCTCATCCTGAACGCTGACTGCTCCGACATTGAAGTCAGGCAGTTGCAAGACATCCATAGCGGCCCCCAAGGTAATGCCAACGTCGCTGTACTGAGACTTTTGGGCAACTATTCCGCTAATTTCAAGTTCTTTAAGATAATTATCGCGAGATTGATGTAGCGTATTAACGCGCAGAGTCATTGGCCCACGATCGTTATTGCCGGCAATAATCTTAGCGGTTAAATCGTGTCCCCAAGCGTCTCCTATCTTTTTAAGCAACCATTTGGGATGAGCGGTTTCAAAGACATGATTATCATGATGACCTTCCAAAAGACTAACTTTTTCTCGTTGAAAAGTTCTAAGAACGGCATTGACCAAACCTTTTGCCCATGGGCGATTTAATCCTTTGGTTGCAGCAACAGTTTCATTTATAACAGCGTGCTCAGAAGTTCTCATGTGCATCAGTTGGTAGAGACCACATGTAATGAGACCTTGTATTTCTAGGTCTTTTTCTCTTAGCGGTTTTTCGATGAGCTGTTTAATTAAGAGGGCTATTTGAGGATACCAACGCAAGCTGCCGAAACAAATTTCTTTAAATAGGGAGCGATCTTTTTCGACAACTCTATTGGTATATTTTGGTAGTAAAGCGGACAAAGACTGACCGCGTAAAACACTCGCGACAACCTCTGCGGCGGCAACACGTGCAGTCAATGGTTTGTGGGTAGACGACTTAGACACCTAGCATTACTCCATTGGCAAAGCTTACTGCTCGTGATTTTAATATTTCGCCAAAGGCTAATCGTGATTTGCCGGCTAGCTGAAGCTCTTTAAGTAAAATACAGTCTTCGCCACACTTAACTAATAGTCCTTCGCTACTCGCTGATAGGATTTCCCCTGGAGTCGCTTTTTGATGTGAAGCAACAGCTGCCGCTGACCATATCTTTAATCGTTGATCGCCCAAGAAAGAATAGGCAGTAGGAGCTGGATTAAAGGCGCGAATCATACATTCAATATCAGTTGCTGAGTCAGCCCAGTTAATTTGTGCCTCGGCTTTTGTTATTTTGTGGGCATAAGACATGAGCTGATTGTTTTGTGCCACGCCGACTGCAGAGCCAGATTTTAATTTGCCCAGAGTCGTTATTAGGGCCTCCGCTCCCAACGCAGCAAGCTTGTCATAAAGAGAAAGACTGGTTTCATCTTTGTTGATGGAGCATTGGGCGATAGTCAACATTGCCCCCGTATCAAGGCCTGCATCCATTTGGATTACTGTGACGCCGGTAGAAAGATCTCCAGCTTCAATCGCTCTCTGGATTGGCGCAGCCCCTCTCCACCTTGGAAGCAGTGAGCCATGGACATTAATACACCCTAAGCGAGGAGTATCTAAGACGACCTGCGGGAGTATCAACCCATAAGCTACTACTACCATAATGTCTGCGTTTAATTCGGCGAGCACTAATTGTGATTCAGGCTCTCTTAGAGAAAAAGGCTGAAACACCGGTATGCCATATTCTAACGCCATCTGCTTTACCGGACCTGGGACGATTTTTTTGCCGCGCCCAGAAGGCCGGTCGGGCTGAGTATAAACCCCCACTACTTCGTAACTATTATCGCTAAGAATCGATTGTAAGTGAGCGGAGGCAAACTCTGGTGTCCCAGCGAAAATAACTTTCACCTTAGAAGCATCCTATACCTACTTTTTTTTCATTTTCTTACGGATGATTTGCCGTTTTAAAGGCGAGAGATAATCCACAAACAGCTTTCCTTCCAGGTGGTCAATTTCGTGTTGTATGCAAATAGCTAAAAGGCCGCTAGCCTCTTCTTTGAATGGAGCGCCTTCGCGGTCTAGGGCAGAGATCATTACTTTTGATGGCCGCTCAACTGTTTCATAAAAACCTGGAATAGATAAACAGCCTTCATCGTAAAGCTGAGTAGTTTCGTCTAAAACCTCAATTTCAGGATTAATAAAAACTCTGGGTTCAGAATTATCATCAGAAAGATCCATGACTATGATGCGCTGATGAACGTCTATTTGGGTTGCCGCTAAACCTATGCCTTTTGCCTCGATCATTGTTTCGAACATATCCGCGATGAGACCTGTGATCACGGCATCGACGGCTACGACCGGTAAAGCTTTTGTCCGGAGTCGTGGATTTGGATATTGCAAAATAGTAAGTACAGTCATAAATGTAAGTATGTAGTTTAAACAGTCAGTTTATTTTAATTGAACTCAAGCTGATTAATAGAGCCATCTTTATTACCACCGAGATCCATGATTATACACGATGAACGGATCTAAAAAATATTTGCTGAAGCTGAAAGTCAAAAACGCTTTGTCTTAGGGCAAGCCGATTGCTTATCTGAATAGTTATTTTTGTTAATGAGTGAGCTTTTTAATGAGACCTAAGTCACAAATTGAATCAAAAGACGCTTTTTAGCTAAATAAAAATGCTTTTGCGACCTCAATTTTCATCAAACGGTCTATATTAAGGGTTGGTTGAATGGATTCAAGGACTCAAAAAGATGAGGAGACTTTTACTAGTGGGGTTAAGCTTTTTGGCTGCTGTTGCTTTATCGCTGCAGGCAGAGGAGGCAACAACTACTATTAAGGAAGGTTCGCCAAGCGAGTACGTTGTCAAAAAAGGTGACACCCTTTGGGCAATCGCAGATCGTTTCTTGAACCAGCCATGGAAATGGCCGAGCATTTGGTATAACAACCCGCAGATAGAAAACCCTCATCTTATCTACCCAAATGACACAATTATCGTCTCTTATATCAATGGTCGGCCACAGATTAGCATTGGGACCCGCGCTTATGAAAAAAAATCGCCAGCAGTAAGAGAGGTTAAAAGGGATGGAGCGATTGCGGCGTTCCCCGCCAAAATTGTTGAAGATTTTCTTATGACCAATCAAGTTAGGCTGGATTCTGAAATGCAAGCGGCTCCTTATGTACTCGGTGGCGTTGCTGAAAGACTTTACGTGGGCGCTGAAGATGAATTTTACGTTCATGGCAAACTTAGCGAAACATTTAAGAATTATGGTGTTTTTCGTCAGGGGGATTCTTATATTGACCCAGATTCCGGAGAAATACTGGGGCACCATGTTGTGCAAATAGGTGCCGCAAAAGTGGTTGGTTATGAGGAAGAGCTAGCAATGCTCAAAGCCATCCGAGCAAAAACCGTGATCCGGCGGGGAGATAGGTTACTAGAGGAGGTTAGTAAGGTATCTGTAGAGAATATGTACCCAAAGCAGCCGAATCAAAAGGTTTATGGGAGCATCATAGCCGTTGAGAACGGGCGAAACACCGCCGGAGCAATGGACATTGTCGCGCTGAATCGTGGTTATGAGGAAGGGATTGAGTCGGGAAATCTTTTAGGACTTTTCGCCCAAAGAGAGCGACTAAAAACGATTGGTAATAAATCCATAATAGACTCTCCAGAACGGCGCGTTGGCAGTATGCTAGTTATCTCAGTTTACGCAAAAATGAGCTATGGGATAATTTTGCAAGCCTCACAGCAAGTAACCTCCGGGACTATCATTAAAAATCTTTAATGACCGGACATGTAAATTCATGTGGGGCTCTATTTCACTAAATCGGAAACCATACTTTATGGGGATTAAAGGACCTCTATTCCTAGCTTGTCTTTGGTTGACATCAGTTGTCATTGCAGAGGGTTACGATCGCAAAGACTTCAACTACCGCAGTTATAAGCCCAATACAGCCATAGGTTTTTATACTGGCAAAACCTGTGACTTCATTAACATCGACCACATCGTCAGCCTCAAGGACGCGCACGAGAGCGGAGCATCCTCTTGGGGCGCAAGTAAAAAGAAAACCTTCGCTAACGACAGGTCTAACCATGTGCCTTCATGCGGCCGTGTGAACAGTTCTAAAGGGTCTGAAGGCCCTAGTGATTTCTTGCGCAGAAGCCGTGATGGTAGAGGTTTGGAGTATGATATTGTTAGGTTCTGTGAGTATGTGCAGAAGTATTATGCTGTGAAGGTTAAGTATGGGTTATCTTTTAAAAGTAACAAAGCAAAGCTATTTAAAAGGTGTGGCATTAACCTATGAAAAACCTCTTCCTAATCTTCTGGTACTCAGTATTATTTGCAATCCAGTTCTATGGCATCGCGTTTATGGGGTTATTCCTCTGTGGACTGTTACCGTTCTTTGACATACCCATCCCATACCAGCAGGAATTGTT
>CAJIZU010000087.1 GCA_905181925.1 gamma proteobacterium HTCC2207 | reverse complement strand
CTTACCAGAGATCGATAATGTTGGAGTAGTTAGATTAAACTTTTCATCAGTGGTTATAAGCATTTTAGACGGATCATAATTAAGAGTCTCGGCGGTCATTATGCTGTCATTTTTTGTACCCGCTATAACTGCTTCTACGGCCCCGTTCAATACCAATTTCCGTCCATCATCGAACAGAGTCCCCGAGTTAGCGGCAAACGATACGCCGGTATCCTTGCCCCCCGCTTTAGGGGTAACGGATACGAAACGCGGTGCTTTTAACTCAACTCGAGATTCCCTGTCAAACAATTCCATTCTAGACGAGGTGAGCAAAAACAACTCATCGCCAGTCTCTGAAAAACGCCGGCTACTTATGCCCGTCATATAGCTATCAACACTGCGCTTTTGAACCAATTGATCAGCATTTTTACGTATAAAAGATTCTGGGGGAGAATCCCATACCACTAAAAACCAACCAACAATTATTAGTAAGCTGAGGCTAATGAGTGATTGACGTATCACTTAAATCGCTCCACGAGATCATCAAATTTGTTCTGAGCTTTCAGTATCATCTCAGCAGTTTCGCGTACGGCACCATCACCACCGGACCGGAGTGTCTGCCAATCTGCGCCTGCACTAAGCGTGCTACTGGCATTTGCGACAGTGATACCTAATCCGACAGCATTAATGGCTGATAGATCAGGAAGATCGTCTCCCATGAAAGCAATTTCATGCAATCCGAGATTCTGGCTCTGTAACATCTCTTTTAATGCCGTTAATTTGTCCTCACGACCTTGAATGACAGAGGTGACTCCTAGCTCATCTGCTCGTCTTTGCAGTAATGTGGACACGCGACCAGTAATTATTCCGACTTTTACGCCGCCTTCTTGAAGTAGCTTTATTCCAAGACCATCTTGAATATTAAAAGCCTTTAATTCTTCACCGTTATTACCATAGTAGAGTTTCCCATCCGTTAGCACTCCATCCACATCAAGCACTAAAAGCTTAATCTTTTTTGCGGCAGTAATAATTACTTGGGAAGGCATAGTCACTAAACAACTCCCGCTCGAAGTATGTCATGCAGATGCACAACTCCTGCAGGATTATGGTTATCATCCTCGACCACAAGTGCGGTTATTGTAGAGTTTTCCATAATGGTTAACGCTTCGGCAGCTAGCATATCTTGATGAATAGTTTTTGGACTAACAGACATCACGTCGCTAATTGGTGTTGTTGCAATATCGATACTTAAATCAAAAATTCGGCGCAAATCACCATCTGTAAATATTCCTATTAACTTCCCTTCCTGCGACATTATGGTGGTCATCCCAAAACCCTTTTGGGTCATCTCAATCAGAGCGGTTTGCAAGGGTTGGTCGGCCATTACTGATGGCATCTCGTCGCCTTTATGCATAATATCTCTGACACGGAGCAGTAGTTTGCGTCCTAATGCGCCTCCTGGGTGCGAAAAAGCAAAGTCCTTGGCGGTAAATCCTCGAGCCTCTAGGAGTGCTATCGCAAGTGCATCTCCCATCACTAACGTAACGGTAGTGCTGGTTGTTGGTGCCAGATTTAGAGGGCAGGCCTCACTACTTACCGACACATCTAGATTAGCGCAAGCTGCTTTAGCTAACTGAGACTGTTCATCGCCGGTCATACTAATCAGAGGAATTCCTAAACGCACAATTAATGGTATTAGGGTAACAATTTCACTCGTATTACCCGAGTTGGATATGGCAACCACCACATCACCTTTGGTGATCATGCCAAGATCACCGTGGCTAGCCTCTCCTGGGTGAACAAAAAATGCGGGTGTACCTGTGCTGGCGAGTGTTGCTGCAATTTTATTGCCTATATGCCCCGACTTCCCCATTCCGATAACAACAACACGGCCATGACAGGATAAGATTGTTTCGCAGGCAGTCACAAATGACGGGCCGATTCGCGATGACAGTTCTCTCACTGCATCGGTCTCCATTTGGATAGTTCTCTGTCCTGATTGAATAAGGTCTGTCATTTAAAAATCCGCGGTTGACACATTCAGTTTAACTCTAAATGGGTATTATATAATGAATAACATGCGATCAAGTAAGCATTAGCTCACGAGCATTGAAGGCCATAGAACCATGTAGTAACTAAAGTAAGCTGACAACAAGATCACGCCAATAAGTCTCGAAACAAAAGCGCCACTTGGATTTTTCCTACCTCTTAAAAGCGCAAACGCGACGACAGCTACCAGCAGAAGTGTCATCGCGGCTAGCGCTATATAATCTCGAGTAAAAACGTCCGAAGAGAGCGCAATGGGCGAAATTATCCCTGCGGCGGTCATCACCAGTAATATATTAAATAGATTCGAGCCGAAAATATTTCCAATAGCGATATCATGGTGCCCTCGTTTTGCGCTCATAACCGAAGCTGCTAGCTCAGGAAGGCTGGTGCCAATAGCGACGACCGTTAAGCCAATAATGAGGTCACTAATTCCATAATGAAGAGCCAGGGATTTAGCACCCCACACAGTTACCTCTGCGCCCACTAGCAACACGCCTAACCCAATGAAAAGCCATATACTAGATTGTTTTAGGTCTAGATCCATGTCCTGCCTGCTGATATCTACACTCGGTTTATCAGGATGACTTTTTTTGTATTTCACCACCATTATTAATAACGGAATGACCATTATGCCGAGGGCGAGACTTTCGA
>CAJIZU010000086.1 GCA_905181925.1 gamma proteobacterium HTCC2207 | reverse complement strand
GCGGGCCAGACTCAATCCAATGCCCATGCTTCATCGCCATACCCTTGTCACCTCCAGGCATATTGTTATCCTCACCCGTATCACCGTGCAACATCCAAATGTAAGCATCTCGCTCCATCACCGGCTTGGTGCCCGCCATGTAAGCTGCGGCCCATTTAAAACCCTCGGCATCGGCGCACAGCGCAAACGCATGATGGGCTGTCTCAAAGCCAGCCTCTGGCATGGGCTTTGTAGCAGTGCAGGTCCAACCATTACTGCCCTCTCGCAGCACATCACCGTCGCCCCCTACGATAGTCGCAAAATCACCAATAAACGAGGGTGCAGCACCTGAATAGGCAGTAATTTGCCACTCAGCCGACGCATGAGAAAGCCCATTATCAGCGGCCAAAAAAGTGCTTGAAAGCATAAATGTCGATAATAAAACTACCATTGATCTTAGCTTCATAATAATCTCCAAGGGTTGTAAAGAATGTACTGCTTAACTATAGCCGTTAAATAACTAAACTATGTACAAAAGGTATATCCGCAGTATGCTATGTGAAATTCAATAGATAATAGAGACCCTATGAAGACACTTAGCCCAGCCATGTCAGTATTCTTGTCACAAAAACCAGAGTTTCTTCAGTTGTTAGGGTTTAAAGACTATTGGTTTGACGAAGCAACTCAGACCTACCACTGTACATTTGAGCCCTCAGTGGCTCTCACCCACTCCAACGGTACCATTGTTCAGGGTGGCTTTATTGCCGGTATGTTGGATTCCGTCATGGCACAGTATGTCCTTCATGCTCATGACTTTACGGTAAACCCACTGACGTTAAATTTAGATATTACTTATCTTTTGTCTTGTCGACCCGCCCCAGTAGAGCTTCGCTCAAAGGTACTTAAAATGGGCAAAAGCATCGCGTTTACCAGTGCTGAAATGTTTCAGGACGGCGTACTAATTGCGACTGCCTCTGCGACTAACAAGTTAGTAAAAATAAAAAATTAAAGATATTTATATCAATATATTAGCTTATTAACTTAAAGTATTATATAAATATTATTTCTAGACATATTATCTCAGGTAAACTAGTAACAATGCATCTTTTGGCACTAAATATAATCCGAATGGCACCAATTAAGAAGACCTATAATTAACCGCCCTATAAGGTAGAGAAACGAACCAACAGAGAACAAACAGATGAACGACCATGCCGCCATTGACAGTACTGAACTCGCCGACTTTCGTAGAGGCGTAATCGACTGGATCAAAAACAACACCCCTGCCGACCCCGGCTTTTTACTTCCACAAACCTTTATGGAGGTTGGTTCTGAGCAAGTGCTTGAGTTCCTCCGTGAATGGCAGCATAAGGTCTGGTCGTCAGGCTTCTTGGGTATGGCGTGGCCTAAACAATACGGCGGCGGCGGTATGCCCCGTATCTTTCAACAAATTGCCGACGAAGAAATGAAACGCGCCCGGGTACCTATTTGTTTTAACGTGATCGGCTTGGGATGGGCTGGGCCGCTCATTATCGACACTGGTACGGACTTTGAAAAAGAAACCTACCTCAAGGGCATTCTCACTGGCGAAGACATCTGGTGTCAGGGCTTTTCCGAGCCCAACCATGGCTCTGACTTGGGTAGTATCCAAACACGCGCTGAACGAGATGGTGACGAATACATTATCAACGGCAGCAAAATCTGGACTACCATGGGCAATTACGCCAAGTATATGATCTTGCTGGCACGCACAGATTCACAGGCTGAGCGCCGCTACAATGGTTTGTCGTTCTTCCTGTCACCCATGAACGCGGCAGGTATAACAACCTCTCCTATTCAAAAACTCACCGGTGATTACGGATTTACCGAAACCTTTTTTACCGATGCGCGTATTCCCGCAAGATGCTTGATGGGAGAAGAGGGTCATGGCTGGCGAATCGCTATGCAAACCCTACAATATGAGCGCGGGGCCGAAGCTGGCGCTGCCGGCGGTGTGTCGATTCTCTCCACGGTCATGAATGATTTGCTGCGTATCGCAAAAGACGTCGAGCGCGATGGTCAACCGATCATGCAAGACCCCGTGACACGCGACAATCTGGTGAAGTTTTTGATTGAAGAGCAGGCACTTTATCTGGCTGAAAATCGGGTCAAGATACCGGCACTTTGTGCTGACTACCCTAACTCCCTTGCCTTATCCACAAAACTGCGTGGTACAGAGTTCTTCCGTCGTATGCGGCAATACTCGCTGACCCTTCAAGGTGCATCGAGTGCGCTCTACGTGGGAGACGAGGACGCGGTTGAAGGCGGCTTTTGGCAGCGCGCCTATATGAACAATTTCTCTACCACCATTGGCGGCGGCACCAGCCAAATCCAAGCCAACATCATTGGCGAGCATGTGCTCGGCCTACCTAAGGATTAGAGGAACCTATAATGACAAGAACAGCAAATCTCTCAATAGCGTTCAGTGAAGAACAAGCGATGATTCTGGACAGTGCCAAAGCCTTCTGTCGGGATAATTCTGACACTAGTGCAGTACGCGCCTTACTCAAGAGCGAGACTGGCTTCAACCCTGAAATATGGAGCCAAATGGTGGCTCTAGGCTGGACTGGACTTGCGTTACCCGAGCAATACGGTGG